>JAHFRV010000105.1 GCA_023266095.1 Gammaproteobacteria bacterium
AATTGAGGAATGGGTCTTGATCTACGTTTCAGGCTTGATGCCTAAGGGTGGGCCCAAGATCGCCATTCCTCGTGATACGCTGATAGCTAATCAGCATAGCTGGAGAGATACAAGGGTGGGCACGTTGTCCGTGCCCACGCGGTGATGGCCATACGATAATGTGTGATGCATGTATGCATGTTGTACACGATAGGGTGTCGGGTTGGTGATGATGATGCATTCGTTACGTGATGGGGTGGTTTGTGTGGTGTGCTGCGTGGGCATAAAAACATGCCCACCCTACTTGGCTACTTGGCTCAAGTGAGATTGTTTGATCCATCTGACAGCTTGATGTAAAACACCTCGCCGCCCCGGCGCACGCCGGAGCCTGGTCACACCTCTAGGGTTGGATGATTGGCCGCACAACCATAAATCCGGTGACCCCGCTCTTTTCAAGACGAGTGTCATATCCGATCCAAACTTCTACATCCTACATCGTCATCTCGCCAAGCTCCTCCGTACAGAGGGCTCCCGCTTCTCTGCGAAATCTTATCTGCTCAAGGATAACGCGTGATCTTCACTCGTGCCCGCCAGTGCATCCCGTAATCCAATCTCACTCGACCGCCTTTTTCTCAGCTATTTTTAATTCCCTTTTCGGCGCCATTTACCCCGGCAGTTCGCGAACGCTCGAATCGCCTTTGGCGACTTCGACGTGTTAACGAAAATACTATCAACGTACATCATGGCGGGCGGTGGGCTTTTGCCAGACGCTCAGCGCGGCGTCTGCCGACTTCCGAGCCGGCGCATCTGTTCTTCGTATGCGCGCGCGAACTCCTCGCCAAAGAGGCGCTGGAAGTTGTCCTCAGCATCTTTAGCGAGTTCTTGGTAGGTTTCTACATACAAATCCCAGTAGCGTAACTTTCGAGTGCCCGGCAGGACGATGCCCGCACGCAACAGGCGCTCGAATTTCTCTTCCAGCGTCACCGGGTCGAAGCGGCGCAGCAGGTTTTCATACGCGGCCCGCATGCCTGCGATCATCGCCATCTGGTGATGCTTGATATCGTCGAAAGCCTGCTCAAAGGCCTCGACCGCCGGCAGATAACCGCGTTCATGCTGCATGAGCAGGTGGCGCATGGCCTCGTCCACGTTCACCGAGAACTTAAGCGGGTTGTTCTCCACCGGCCGGATCATGGTCATGGACATACGGAACTCACTCTTGAGGCTCGCCCGCGCCAGCAGCACCTCCATCACCCCGGCCACGACTTCGCGCATGATCTTGCCGAAACTCTCGAGCAGCTCGGCCGCCTGCGCATCATTCAACGCCAGGCCCTCGATACCGGCGCCGCGCAACAGGGTCTGCAACGCCGCCGATTCGGCTGACGGCGCCTCCGCATTCGCCGACGCCACCGGCGCGGCGGCGGTGTAGCGTGGCGCCGGTGCGGGCACAGCGATGGTGCTGGGCTCCGCCTCCATCGGCGCGGGCGGTGTGGGTTGCGGCATGACCGGTGGCATCTCAGCCACCCGCGGCGGCGATCGCGGCACGTCTGGCGACGGCTGCGCAACAGGGGAAAGCGGTTCCGGGACGTTATCCCAATTTTCGGGGATGCGCAGTTCTATTTTTGCGGACGGCGGCTCGAAATAGCTCTCGACCGCCGACACATGATCCGCTTCGGTCGCCGGCCGCGCCGCTGGCGGGGCGGCGGGGCGCGGCGGTGGCGACGGCCGCGGCGGGATCATACCCAGTTCAGGCCCGGTGTCCGCCCCCAGCAAGTCGCGCAAAAGCTGGTCCGCGTCCTGCGCTCCGGCGCCTGATTCGGAGAACAGGCCCGCCATCACCGGCGGCGGCGCGTTGATGGCCGCCTGCCCCACGCTCACATTGAATTGATACACACCCATGGTGAGGCGGTCGCCGTCATGCAGCTCGACACTGTTGCCTTTGCCCACCGCCGTGGCGGATTCGTTCACGAACACGCCGTTGGTGCTGGTATCGAGCAGGTAGTAGCGGCCATTCCGCAGCGAGAGCGCGGCGTGATGACTGGATAGGACGCGCTGCGGGTCGGGCAGCACCCAATCATTATCCTCCGCCCGCCCGAGGGTGCCGCCTGTCTCGGCGAAGGTCTTGCAGCGGTTCGCGCCGAGACTCTTGCCCTGGAAACTGGTGACGCAGAGGGTGACGGTCATAGCGCGGGCCTCAAACTGACGGCCTGTTGCGGGGAACGCTCGCGGCCGCTGAAATCACTATGCCGCGCCGTCGCGCCGGCGTTTCACGCGCCGGGTAACCGATGCCATGTTCCCAATGACCAGACATACGCCCTCCCTGCGGTCTGCGCCGCGCCTTCATCCGAGATGTGGTACCGTGCAATATTATTCTTTCAAGATAACGCGCATGGCGCGTTCCGACAAGACGCAGGTTACCGCTGGGCAAACGCGGGGATTTTCTTTTACAATCGAAACAGACACGCCTAGGACGATCACCATGGCAGGGACGTTACTCGGGAGGACGCTCATCCTCACCACCCCATTGGGTGACGATGTACTGTTGATACAGCGCATGACGGTG
>JAHFRV010000029.1 GCA_023266095.1 Gammaproteobacteria bacterium
ATGGCACGGCTAGCCCTCAAAAACCACCCTCTCCACCCGCATGAATCGCACCATCCTCAACTCCGGGCCGGCCGATACCCGCACCGCCCCACGCGAGGGCAGCAATAGATCTTCCGTGTATCAGGGTAGGCGTCCCCACTCGTGAAAACCACGACAGCAAAGAAGGGAAACTATTCACCGAATATCGTCGTGCCCGTGTACCCGGGGCTACATGGTTTTTCACGGTTGGGTTGACCGAGCGGCGGGGCAATGGTTTGCTGGTCGAGAGAATTGATGTCTTGAGGCCGGCATTTCGCAGGGTACAGGAGAGGCATCCTTTTCGGATGGATGCGGTGGTTATCATGCCCGATCATCTCCATTGTATGTGGCCGCTCCCTGCGAGCGAAAACTAAATACGCGTTTGCAGATGGCCGTGCTCGCGTTTCTTAATTTAATTTTAAAAGATCGTGAACAGGCTCTAACCCATCTCGGGCACGCCGCCCAACCCCCGCCGCGCGCGCCCTCGCGCCATGCCGCGTAGGTGAGCGCGGCGTAGCGCATCATCCGCACACACGTCACCTGCCGCCCAACGGTTCACGACAATGAGAGCCGCGGCCCCGCTTTGGGTGCAAGGTGAAATTTGGGCTGAAAATGACCAAAAACCACGTCACAGCACCCGCGGATTTTGCGAACTTCTGCAGTCATGTGTCGTGCCCCATTTGCCTCATTGCAGGCTTTCCATTAGAATACGCCGCCTTAACAATATTTCTCCTTGCCTCACCGCTGAGCGGGAGGCTACTAATCCGAGAGGAGTTTCAAATGAGACACTATGAAGTGGTGTTTCTGGTTCATCCTGACCAGAGCGACCAAGTCCCCGCCATGATCGAGCGCTATCGCGCCGCCATCACCGCCGACGGCGGTGCCGTCCACCGTTTGGAAGACTGGGGCCGCCGTCAGCTGGCTTACCCCATCAACAAGATCCACAAGGCCCACTACGTGTTGATGAACATCGAGTGCAGCCAAGCCGTGATCGACGAACTGGCCTCCGCCTTCCGTTTCAACGACGCCGTGATCCGCAATATGATCATGCGCCGTGACGAGGCCGTCACCGAGCCTTCCCCGCTGATTAAGTCGAAAGACGATCGCGAAGGTGGCCGTCCTCCCCGCGAATTTTCCGAGCGGCGTGACGCCGACCTCGGCGATAGCGACGGGGCCGACGCCTAAGTCGCCACGGTAAGCGGGGCACGCCGGCCCCTCGGTTGTTTGGATAGGTTGAATGGTCGGGCGGACATCGTTATGCAAACGCTGCCGCTTGGCCGGATAAATTAACGGAGAACACCATGTCACGTTTTTTTCGCCGTAAGAAGTTTTGCCGTTTCACCGCGGACAAAGTCAAAGAGATCGACTACAAAGACATCCAGACCCTGAAGGGTTATGTCACCGAAACCGGCAAGATCGTCCCGAGCCGGATCACCGGTACCCATGCCCGTTATCAGCGCCAATTGTCCACGGCCATCAAGCGCGCCCGTTTCCTGGCGCTGCTGCCGTACTGCGATTCGCACTGAACCTGACGAGTATAGATCACGGGATAAAGGCCGCAGGCAACGGGTATCCGCCCGGTTGCTTTAGCGGGCTGTAAGCCATGCGGGCGTTTGCTCAATATATTATGCGTGGCCGGATGCAGGCCATGCTGGTCGCGGTGGTGGCGACTCTGTTGTCGCTGCTCTTACCGCCATTCAATTATCTCAGCGGCGCGGTGGTGGCCTTGGTCACTCTGCGCCGCGGCTGGATGGATGGTTTGACCATCGTGATCGGGGCCGGCGTAGTAGTGGCCTTGTTCGCGGCGGTGACCTCGATCAATCCGCTTAACGCCGGCCTGTTCGCGGCGGGGGTGTGGTTACCGGTATGGTTGCTGGCCTTGATATTGCGGCAAACCGTGTCTTTGCCTGCCACCTTGATGATCGCCGCGCTCATCGGTATCGCGGGGGTGAGCTTGACCTACCTGGTGCTGGATGCACCGGCCGATACCTGGCGTGCCACCATGGAGCGGGTGATAGGCGAGATTCAGCTCCCTCAGGAAAGCAGTGCGCCGGAGATGATGGGGCAGGTGATCGCGCAGATCGCCCCGCACATGACCGGCATGTTGGTGGCCGCGATGGTATTGGGTTGGTTGTTGAGTGTATTGCTGGCCCGTTGGTGGCAGTCGCTGTTATACAACCCCGGCGGTTTTCGCCGGGAGTTTCACGACCTGCGCCTTAGCCGGCATTTTGCGCTGATGTGCTTCGCGATCCTGGCGATCAGCCTGCTGACCTCGGGCAAAATGCAGGAACTGGCGGCCAATATGATGGTGGTGCTGGTGGCCGTGTATCTGCTTCATGGTTTGGCGCTGTTGCATGGGGTGGCGGCGGCCAAGGGCTTGCACACCGCGTGGCTGGCGGGGTTTTATATTTTGGGTTTGTTCATACTGCCGCAATTGGCGTTATTACTTGCCACGGCGGCTTTTGGTGACAGTTGGCTGGATATCCGCGCTCGCTTGAGTCGTAGCAAACCGTCGGGCGGCGGATCCGAAACATAATCGAATCGGTTAAGAGACAAGACGAGGACTTTAACGATGAACGTCATCCTGTTGGAAAAAGTGCAAAACCTGGGCAAATTGGGTGATCGCGTCGCGGTGCGCAGCGGCTATGCCCGCAACTTCCTGCTGCCGCAGCGCAAGGCCGTGATCGCCACGCCGGATAATATGGCCGCCTTTGAAAAACGCCGCGCCGAATTGGAGAAGGCCGAGGCGGAAACCCTCGGCGCCGCTCAGGCCCGCGCCGAAACTGTGAACGGCAAGACTCTCACCATCGCCGCCAAAGCCGGTACTGAAGGCAAACTGTTCGGCTCGGTGGGTACCGTGGACATTGCCGAAGCCGCCGAGCGTGACGGTTTGTCCCTCAAGCGCCATGAAGTGCGTCTCCCCAGCGGTCCGTTGCGCAACATCGGCAGTTATGAGATCGAATTGCATCTTCACGCCGACGTCAATGCGCGAATTACCGTGGTGGTCGTCGCTGAAGCATAATGGCTTGCTCTGGTCGGACCGGCGCGCACGCTTCAATCGTGCGCGCGGCACCCTGACCGTCACGGCGTGCCGGTGTTTTAACAGCGGTTTATAACAGTCAGCTCACCTCGTGGGTGAACATCCTGCGGTTAGCGTCCGTTAGTTAAGCCCTGTGTTGACCGGTGGTTTAATCGTTTCCCTCACATAGTTTTTAAGATTGACGCCCCCCCCTGTTCCTCCGTAATGTGATGTCTCACAGCCCGGGGGACCGGGCCACGCCGCCAGCACGTAAAGCCATTAATAAATCATGCAGGAACTCGCTCATCTACCGCAGTCACTGGATGCGGCTACCGCACAGTTGAAAGTCCCGCCCCATTCGGTGGAGGCGGAACAGGCCGTATTGGGCGGTCTGATGTTGGACAACGCCAGCTGGGACGACGTGGCCGACATGGTCAGCGACGACGACTTTTACCGGCGCGATCACCGCCACATTTTTTCGGCGATCAGCACACTGGCCGGACAAGGCGCACCCTTCGATGTGATCACCGTCTCCGAGCGGTTGGAGAATGAAGGCGCCCTCGCCAACGCCGGCGGCCTGGCCTATCTCGGCATGCTGGCCAAGAACACCCCCAGCGCCGCCAACATCAAGGCCTACGCCGGCATCGTGCGCGACCACGCGGTGGCGCGCCAACTGATCCGCGTCGGCACCCAAGTCAGCGATTCGGCGTTTAATCGCGAGGGGCGCTCCACCGCCGAATTGCTCGATCACGCCGAGCAAATGGTCTTCGAAATCGCCGAAAAAGGTGCGCGCGGCCGACGCGGCCATATCAGCATCAAGGACATTCTGGTCAAGGTCGTCGACCGCATCGACACTTTGTTTCAACAGGACAACCCCATCACCGGCGTGCCCACCGGCTTCACTGATTTCGACGATCGCACCTCGGGCCTGCAGCCTTCCGATCTGATTATCGTCGCCGGCCGGCCGTCGATGGGTAAAACCACCTTCGCGATGAACATCGCCGAGAACGCGGCGATCAAAACTGGCCTGCCGGTGCTGGTGTTCAGCATGGAAATGCCGGGTGAACAGCTGGCCATGCGCATGATGTCGTCGTTGGGCCGCATCGATCAGCACAAATTGCGCACCGGCAAATTGAATGACGACGATTGGCCGCGGCTCACCTCGGCGGTGGGCCTGCTGGCGGAGACGCCGCTGTTCATCGACGACACCCCGGCGCTCACGCCCACCGATCTGCGCGCCCGCGCCCGCCGTCTCAAACGCGAACATGGATTGGGGCTGATCGTGATCGACTATTTGCAGTTGATGCAGGTGCATGGCAATAAGGAAAACCGCGCGACCGAGATCTCGGAGATTTCCCGTTCATTAAAGGCGCTGGCCAAGGAACTGAGCGTGCCGGTCGTCGCACTGTCGCAGCTCAACCGCAGCTTGGAACAGCGCCCCAACAAGCGGCCGGTGATGTCCGACCTGCGCGAGTCGGGCGCCATCGAACAAGACGCCGATCTTATCGTGTTCATCTACCGCGACGAAGTCTATAACGAGGACAGTCCGGACAAAGGCACGGCGGAAATCATCATCGCCAAGCAACGTAACGGCCCGATCGGCACGGCACGGCTCACCTTCCTCGGCCAGTTCACGCGCTTTGAAAACTACACGCAGGATGTCTACTCCTCCGAGGGGTATGGATGACGCGGGCGGCGCAGGCCATCATCGACCTCGGCGCGTTACAGCATAATCTGCGCAAAGTACGCGTAGCGGCCCCCGGTCGGCGGGTCATGGCGGTCATCAAGGCCAATGGTTACGGTCACGGCATCATCACAGTGGCCCGCGCCCTCGGCGACGCCGATGCCTACGCCGTCGCCTGCCTCGACGAGGCCATGAGCCTGCGCGAGGCGGGCATCACCCAGCCCATCGTCTTGCTCGAAGGGTTTTTCTCCGCCGCCGAATTGCCGATACTGGTGCGCGAGAACATCGTCACCGTCGTGCATCATCACTATCAGCTGGAGATGCTGGAGCAGGGCGGATTAAACGGTGCGCTGCGGGTTTGGATAAAAGTGGACAGCGGCATGCATCGCTTGGGTTTCGCGCCGGAGGCGGTGGCCGCGGTCTGGCAACGCTTGCAATCATGCGGCGGTGTCTCGGTAATCGGTTTCATGAGCCACCTCGCCAGCGCCGATGAGCCGCATGACGATACCACCCGGCAACAAATCAGCCGCTTCAACGACGCGCTGGCCGCGCTGCCCGGCGAACGCAGCCTGGCCAATTCGGCGGGCATTCTCGCCTGGTCGGCTACTCAAAACGACTGGGTCCGTCCCGGTATCATGCTCTATGGGGTGTCGCCTTTCGCCGGCCAGACCGGCGCCGATCTGGGCCTGCAACCGGTGATGAGTCTGCAATCCCAGCTCATCGCCATCCACCCGCGTCGGCGCGGCGAACGCATCGGTTACGGCGGCGACTATGTCTGTCCCGCCGATATGACCGTGGGTGTGGTGGCCATCGGTTACGGCGACGGTTATCCGCGCCATATCAGACCGGGTGCACCGGTGCTGGTCAACGGTCGGCGCGCGCCGCTCATCGCCCGCGTCTCCATGGATATGCTCTGCGTCGATCTGCGCGACCAAGCTGCCGCCCGCTGCGGTGACTCTGTCAGCTTATGGGGGCCGGAACTGCCGGTGGAGGAGGTGGCCGCCGCTGCGGGCACCATCCCCTACGAGCTGTTATGCCGGGTCACGGCCCGGGTACGTAAACAAACGCGCTGAAATAACCGCTCCGGAGCGCGAAAATTTTTCGGCGGCGGGGCGAGGGACCCATTCAGCTCCCGGTCCGGCCCAGGTACAATCGAGACGCTGAGGACTTGCGCAGCGTTTACTTCCACCGGAGAGATGACTCCGGTACATTCGCAAACCCTTAAATGTACGATCGCGCCGTTCCCATGATCCGTCCTTTTTTCCACAGGTGCGCGGTAGCCGTGATGACATGGGCGGTAACGCTGGTCATGTATTCCGCGCCCCTTTTTGCTGAGACCCTGGTTGACGCCATCCCCGCGCAAGAGGGGGACGAATCGGTCGCGCCCGGCGATGACGACCTTCCCGCCGCGGACGATTCTGCACCCGCCGCGGATGAGATTGAAAAGGATGATGTAAAAACCTTGCTGGAGAGGACCGAGGCCGCGCATCTAGTGGTGTCCTCCAGCCTGGAGAGGATGGCACGCAATATCGACAGCTTCTTCGCCGAGGACAAATCCTTTGATGAAGCGACATCGACCTACGCCCGCTTGCGCATCGACACCACGCTGGATAAAGATTTTCAACTGGGTTTCGACGGCGACCTCAAAATCAAAGTTGATTTACCGCGTACCGAGCGGCAATTGAAGCTCCTCATTGAAAGCGATACCAAGGAAGGCATCCCGGATCGCCCCGACGAGTCACCGGTCAATGTCTTGGAACGACAGGACTACCTGCTCTCCATCGAAAGCGTCAATAAGGCCAAGGACTGGGATATCCGCCCCGCCGCGGGTATCAAGTTACGCTGGAATCCGGATCTTTTTTTGCGCTTACGTGCCAGCCGTTACCGCAATCTGAACGGTTGGCTAGAAAGAACCTCGGGCAGCGTATTCTGGTTCACCAATCAGGGTTTCGGCGCAAACACGGCCTTGGAATATGACCGGCGTATGGGGCAATCCTGGTTGTTTCGCAGCGCCTCGAGTCTGCGATGGGAAGAGAACGATCAATTCCTCACCGCCGAGCAGCGCGTTTCGCTTTATCAAGAGTTGGATCGGCGCCAATATCTGGTTTATCAGCTCGGGGTGGTGGCGACTCAAGACCCGCATTGGGCAGTCACTCAATACAACGCGGCGGTGCATTATCGCAAAGACGTCTATAAAAACTGGTTGTTCATCGAACTGATCCCGCAGATTAATTTCCTAGAAGAACGCGATTTCGACGCTGAACCCTCCATCACCTTCCGCGTGGAGGGGGTGTTTGGACGGGAGTATTTGTGATCGGTTGCGATAGAAATAATATATTTAATATACAAAGAGTTAAAATCTTATTGTAAATAATCCCGAACGATGAGGGCCGTGCCTACTGGGCAGAATGAGATAGGGAGTATAAACTTCAGTCCATGCGGGATTTATCGGCGTTCAGCGCCACGCAGGATAACCATAATTAAATCTAGAATCGGGGGCTCCGCAAGATGCCATCAATCAAATCGATAATCTCGATCTGCCTCTTATTGGCGCTTTTTTCCCTGAGCGCCTGCGGGGGCGGGGGCAGTGACCCGAAAGTAGCCGCGCCCAATTCCACGCCAGCCGCCGCCACGCAATGGGACACCATGAAATGGGATGAAGGGCAGTGGCAATAAGCCGACCCGCGCCACATTAAAATTTAAATAAACACCCGCACGAGGTAGAGGTATAAGAATGAATGCTCATATGAAGATCTATGCCCTAACAGCGCTGATGCTGATAACCCATGGCGTCCACGCCGGCCAAGTCACCAATCTCACCACCTTTAGCGCCGGCACACCGGCCAAGGCCGCCGAGGTGAACGCCAATTTCAACGCGGTGAAAACGGCGGTGGATGATAACAATACCCGCATCGAAGCCAATACCGCTGACATAGACGACCACGCGAAGCGTATCCAGAAGTTGGAAAATGCCGTCGGGGCACTCTTGAATCAGCGCAGGGGCAACTATACCGTGCCTGAGATCCCGCCGGGGGGGACGGGTTACACCGGATATATCGCGGTGGCACCGCGTATTGATGTTGTTGATGAAAAGGGTGTTATTACGCATGAGGTTCTGGACAGTTACAAGCCGTCCGTCAACGCCCGTGCCTTCGTGCAAACCCGCTGCTCCTTCGACGGTGATAGCGCGGGTCAAATCCTTGAGCACCGCGCCGCCATACGCAGCAACAAATCAAACTCTGAGGTAGTCGTAGGTGGCCAGTATTACCTGCGCACCATGACGCCAGCAGCCAATATCAGTGTGCAGGACGTCAATTCTGATTATTTTAATTTGACGGCAGGTGTCCCTTATGACTTTGGCGTCTATTTCTTCGAGGGCAACGCCCAGTTCTCCGCCAAACCTACACCTAAAAATGGAGCGTCTAGGAGCGACGGCAACAATGAGGATTTCTGCTCCGCGGTAGTGATGATCTTCACCCGCTAAGGTCAGACAGAGAAGACTTTTCCATATCCTGGTGAATATGCGAACTTTGCTCAACACAGCCAGTTACTGAAGAGGGCGATGCACCGACATCGCCCTCGCAGTACTTTTCTTAGCTCGTCAATCGCTTTGATATAAACCCGTTGCACTACACTCGAGACGAGTTTTGGTGAGGCATTTTCTTACACACTGAATATTTTCAGCGGGATGAAAGCGGTGATCCTCAATGCAAGGCGGCTTGGGCGATGATGCGCTCCAGCTGGCGCAGAGCTTTTTCAATGGCACCGCGCAAAGCCCGGCCATGGGGGCTCAACCGGCCGTCGGCCCGCAGGTCGAAAGTAATTTGGCCGTCTTCGATGATGTAACCGATGCTGAGCATATGGGGACGCGGTCCGATGGGGCCGAAGGCGGCGACGCCGGGGAAACCCGAGCCGTTGGACGCCAGCACGTCTTGCCGGGTCAGGGTTTTTAATCCTTTGTCGAGATGGGCCAGGACATCGTGGCGCCAGTTATTGATGGACCAGACTTGTTGGGTGGGGTTGGTGGCCTGCACTGCATTCAGTGCCAACAAATGCGCGATCAGACCGCGCCCGCTCTTGGCGCGTAGGACCAGATTCTGATGCGTCTTAACCGCACGGCGAATCTCTGCTGCAAGACGATAATTATTACTGGTGGCGTTTTGCAGCCCCGTCACTACGGCCATGGATTCGGCGGTGACCGGTACGATGAAGTCCATGCGGCCGCCGGCGAAGTGGCGGGTCTGCACCGGCTCGACGATGCTGAGCGGCTGGCCGGTCACTTCGGTGATCGCGACTTGCAGGGCCAATTGCACCATGGCGTCGGGACTGAGTTGCAGAGATTTCAAACGCTGTGCGCCGATGCCGGCTGTCACCCAGGCCTCGATGTGGCGTTGATTGCGCATCTCGCCCAAGGTTTGCCTTGCCTGCTGCAATTGTTGCGCGAGCGGCGAGGAAATTTGCCACGCTACCTTGCGGCTGCGTATCAGCGGCTGACGGGTCGTCACGATGACGTCGTCCGCCGGCAAAGCGAGGCTTTCCCGGTACAAACGCGCGGCGAAGCCGAGAGCGACGCTGCCATCCACCGCGGCGCGTTCGAAACACAGGCCGGCCTTGCCGTTTTCCATGACGATGATCTGCATGCTCTTGTCGTAATAACGGTTGTGCTGGTTGCCGTCACGTAAGGTCGCGGCGATGCCGCTCAAGGAACCGGGTGTCGCTCCGCTATCCAGACACAATACGAATAATGATTTTTCCAAAATGGAAATCGCTTGCCGGTTTTTCTCGTTTTGACAGAGCGTGCCGCGCATCCGTGTCCATTCTTCGCGAGGCAAGGCCGACAGCAGACCCGGAGCGGCCTGGTCGTTTTCCGGCGCAGTGCCGGCGTCTTCAAGGATGCGTTTCAGCACTTGTTCGATCACGTTGACCGGCAGCGGCCCGCGCTGAAGATCGACGGCGAGACAATAGACTTGGCCATTGGCCAGCACGGTGACATGCTGCGTACCTGTCACCGTGACCATTTCATCGCACTCGTGATGCGGCAGGCGGTGGGTGGCGAAGCAGCGGCGGTATTGTTCCATTTCCAGCGGCAGACTGGCGGCCATATCGGGCAAGAGCTGATGGCTATCGATGTGTTGGTATAGGTTCAACGCGGCCGCCATCAACCGCGCGGCGCGTCCGGTAAGTGTATCGGCATGGGCATCGTCTTGTAGCAAGAGCACATAATTGTTGGTGAACGGTAGTCCGCCGCGGCAACTCAACCACATCCGGGTGAGACCCTCGGCGCACCAGTTGGTGCCTTGTTCGCGGGCGAGGGTCAGCAAACGTTGTTGCTGTTTGATCTGGGCGGCGCCGTAAAGCTCCAACAGCAATTTGGATTTCAGCCTCTGCATACCGTTGAGCAGCGGGGACACGCTGCGGATGCAGGCGCTGAGGGTGTCCGCCAGCGGTGGAATGGGTTGACGCAATAGGCCGCGCTCGGTTGCTGGTTTCATGACTTAACTACTCCCTGAGTGGACTGTGATGCTAGGGGCTTAGCTTAGCCGCGATGCGGGCGATTACCGTGACTTCGGTCACAAGCGCGGACAAGAAGTGTCGGATTGTGACGCCGTGGGTCAAAGAGTGCCGTAGCAGGGACAGTCGCCCGCGCAAAGACGGTCTGTTTCCGCGTGGATCAGTTTTCGGCGGCGGAGTGAGGGCCGAGATGGGCGCGGAAGACGGCGAGAGTGTCACGGCGGCTTTGGTCGATATCCAGCAGCGGGGCGGGGTAATCGGCGCCGAGGTGGATGCCGGCCTGGTCCAATACCGGGCGCGGGGCTGTCCAGGGTTGATGAATCCAGCGTTTGGGCAAGGCGACGAGTTCGGGCACCCAGCGCCGCAGGTAGTGTCCTTCGGGATCGAATTTTTTGCTTTGCAGCATCGGATTGAAAATCCGGAAATAGGGCGCGGCATCGGCGCCGCAACCGGCCGCCCATTGCCAGTTGAAGCTGTTGTTGGCGAGGTCGGCGTCCACCAGCGTCTCCCAAAACCAGCGTGCGCCTTGCCGCCAGTCGATGCGGCAATTCTTGACCAGAAACGAAGCGACGATCATGCGGACTCGGTTGTGCATCCAGCCGGTTTGCCACAATTGGCGCATGCCCGCGTCGATGATGGGAAAGCCGGTCCGGCCGAGTTGCCAGGCGTGCAATAGACTTTGCGCATCCTGCCGCCACAGCAGTTCGCCAAAGCGCGGATTGAGTGGACGATCGGAAGTGTGTGGAAAATGATGGAGGATGTGGTGGGCGAACTCGCGCCAGCCGAGTTGGCGGATCAAACTCTCGGTCGCCTGCGTCAAACCGCCGGTCTCGCCGCGGTAGGCCCAATCCTGCAAGGTCCAGAGGATTTGCTGCGGGGTGATCTCGCCGAAATGCAAATGCGGCGAGAGGCGCGAGGTGCCGGGCCGGTCGGGATAATCGCGCCATTGCGGATACAGTGCCAGCGCCGATAGGCAAAAGGACTGGAGACGCTGATGGGCGCCGGCCTCGCCGGGTTGCCATATGTCATGCAAGCCGGCGTACCAGGCTTTGCGCGGCAGCAAGTCCAGCTCGGTAAGGCTGAGGCAAGACAAACCGTCGGCCACGGCCGGTAAGGCGCTGGGACTGGACAAGGGCGTGGGCGGTGACCAGCGCTGTTGGCAGGCGCGCCAAAACGGTGTGAAGACTTTATAAGGCTCACCCGTTTTGTTGAGTACCGTGCCCGGTTCGAATAACAGCGCGGCGGGGTGCTGACGGCAGTGGATACCCGCGTCACTCAACTGTTGCGCAATCCGCCGGTCGCGGGCGGCGGGCGCGGGTTCGTAACAGCGGTTCCAGTACACAGCGGTCGCGCCGCTCTCTTTGATGAGGGATGACAACTCCGCGGCGCTATCGCCGCGCCGGATGATCAGACGGCTGCCCAGCCGTGCCAGTGAATCGCTCAATGCCGCGAGACTTTGATGCAACCACCAGTTGCTGGCGGCACCGGCTGACCACGGCGCCTGCTCGTCGGGTGCGTGGATGTAGACCGGCACGACGGCGCCGCCATCGGCGAGTGCCTGGTGCAACGCGGGGTGATCCGCAACACGTAAATCGTTGCGGTACCAGACTAGGACCGTAGTCATGATATTTATCTGGGTTGTTCGGCCTCACCCTGTGCGCATCAAGACACGGGCTTTTGCAGTGATTTAAGCGAGGTGATGACATCCTTGCTGTGAGTGTCGGGGTCGACCTTGCGGTAAATTTTCACGATATGGCCGGCCGGATCGATGATGAAAGTGTGACGGCGTGCGAGGCTGAGTGGTCCCAAGGACCAGTAAGCGCCATACGTTTTCGAGACTGTGGCCTCGGCGTCGGCGAGCAAAGGGAAGGGCAGGCCGTGTTTTTCGGCGAACTCGGCGTGGCTGGTGGCGCTGTCCAGACTGATGCCCAACACCCGCGCCCCTAATGCTTTGATGTGCATGATGTCGTCGCGGAAACTGCACGCTTCTTTGGTGCAGCCCGGCGTATCGTCTTTGGGGTAGAAGTAGAGAATGACCCATTGGCCTTGATAGGCGGACAGCTGTTGCGGCTTGCCGTTTTGATCGCTCAAGGTGAAATCGGGCGCGGGCTGGCCGACGCTGAGTTCGGCGGCCTGAGCCGCGTTCAGGCCAAGCATAGCGAAGAAAGCGAGCGCGGTTTTTTGTAACAAAGAAGGGTGCGACATGGGGTGCTCCCGGTTGATGAGGTATCGGATACCGTGCGGCCATGCTGGATGGCACATCTTAAACAAGGTTCAGAAAAAGTATACACCGTATTAGTTGGCGGTGATGTGTTCGGCGCGGTGCGGCCTTGTTACTATAGCGCCATGACCTTGACCGAACTCCGTTATATCGTCGCCGTGGCGCGCGAACGTCACTTCGGACGCGCCGCCGAAGCCTGCTTCGTCAGCCAGCCCACCCTCAGCGTAGCGGTGAAAAAACTGGAAGACGAGCTGAACATCGTTTTGTTCGAGCGCGGCAAGAACGAGGTGAGCGTCACACCCATAGGCGAGGCGGTGGTCGATCAGGCCTTGCGGGTGCTCAAAGAGGCGGAACGGGTCAAACAATTGGCGGCGCAGGGACGCAATCAGTTGGCCGGTCCGTTGCGGTTGGGGGCGATATATACCATCGCGCCTTATCTGCTTCCGCAATTGATACCCGCCTTGCATAAACGCGCGCCCGCCATGCCTTTGCTAATCGAGGAAAACTACACCGGACGGCTGCGGGAAAAACTCAAACAAGGCGAGTTGGACGCCATCATCATCTCCTTACCATTTACTGAGGTCGGTGTCGAAGTCCGGCCCGTGTATGAAGAGCCTTTCATGGTAGTCATGCCGAGTACTCACCGCTGGCATACGCGCGCGTCGATCGCGGTCGGTGAGCTGGCCGGAGAGACACTCTTGTTATTGGGTGCCGGTCATTGTTTCCGCGATCAGGTGTTGGGCGCCTGCCCGGATTGCCGGCGCGGTGCCAGCGAGCTTTCGTTGGAAAAAAGCCTGGAAGGCACCTCGCTGGAAACCGTGCGCCACATGGTGGCCTCGGGCATGGGCATCACCGTGTTGCCTTGCACCGCCGCGGGCGTCGACAAATACTCGCAACGGCTGTTGACCGCGAAACCTTTCAAAGCACCCGTGCCGCAACGGCAGGTGGCTTTGGCTTGGCGCGCAAGTTTTTCGCGTCCCGACGCGATCGCGGCGCTGGAAGCGGCGATGCGCAGTTGCAAACTCGGCGGCGTGACCTTTCTCAAATAGGCAAAAGCTATCCCGCGCATACCGACAATCAATTAGCCGGACCCGTATCGGCTGCCTATGATGTCTCTCAGTCCGCCGATCCACGGCGGTACGTGCATGTGAGGAGACAGCCATCATGAAACAATCATCAGTGACGGTACAAAACATCGAAGCCGCTTTCGCCGGCGAATCCATGGCGAATATCAAATACCGCTATTTCGCCGAGGTCTGCCGCCGCCATGGCGACGAGGAATCCGCCAAGGTGTTCGAAGACACCGCGGCGCAGGAAGTGCAACACGCCTTCGGCCATCTGGACTTGCTATATCCCAAGGATCAACTCGATCCGGCGCGTTGCCTGGAATTGGCGATACAGGGCGAGACCTATGAATACACGGAGATGTATCCGAACTTTCGTCACTTGGCCGAACAGGAACGCAACGACGCTGCGGTCCAGGAGTTCGACGAGCAGATCGCCGAATCTAAGGAACACGCCCAGCGTTTTCAAAATACTCTGGAAAAGGCCGCCAAACGTTTCGCGGCATTGGCTGGTGTCGAGAAACGCCATGCCGAGCGTTATGCGGCCAACTTGCAACGCGTCAAGCAAGCTTGAACGCGCCAACCCGAAACGAGACAGCGGAGCAACGATCATGAAAAAGTGGCAATGTGTAGTATGCGGTTTTGTGTATGATGAAGCGGCTGGCATGCCCAAAGAGGGCATCGCCGCCGGCACGCGCTGGGCGGATATTCCGGACCATTGGGAATGCCCGGATTGCGGCGTCGCGAAGTCCGACTTCGAAATGGTGGAAATCGCCGCGTAGACTATGCGCACGGCGAGGGGGCGAGGGCGGTCACGTGCCGTCCCTCGATTTATGCATAAGCGAACTAAGCAAGGTGCAAGTCATGGAGAACGTGGTCATCATCGGTAGCGGCTTGGCGGGTTATACGCTGGCGAAGGAATTACGCAAACTGGCGCCGGCCCTGCCCATCCGCCTCTTGACCCTCGATGACGGTGCCTCCTATTCCAAACCGATGTTGTCCAATGCCTTGGCCAAGGGCAAAACCGCGCAAACATTGCCGATGGCCAGCGCGGAGCAAATGGAAGCACAGTTAAATATCACCATAACCACCCACACCGCGGTGACTGCCATCGACACCCAGGCCCACACGGTGGCGACCGCCATGGAAGAGATTCCCTACGGCAAACTGGTGTTGTGCGTCGGCGCGGTGCCGATTCATCCGCCTTTGACGGGCGACGCCGCCGACCGGGTGTTGTCGGTGAACAATCTGACGGACTACGCCGTGTTGCGCCATGCCTTGGAAACCGCGCAGCGGGTGGCCATCATCGGGCCGGGGTTGATCGGCTGCGAATTCGCCAACGATCTGCTCAGCGTGGGTAAACAGGTGACGGTGATCGGACCCGGCGTCGTGCCCCTCGACCGCCTATTGCCCACCGAGGCCGGCGCCGCCTTGCAAAGCGCCTTGGCCCGGCAAGGCGTGGCCTGGCATTTGGGCGTGACCGCGCTGCGGGTCGATCACCAGGATGAGGCTTATCGGATCACCCTGTCCGACGGCGCCACGCTGCTGGCCGATTGCGTGTTATCGGCGGTGGGCCTGCGGCCCAATCTTCAGCTCGCCAAACTCACGGGCTTACAGACCGCACGCGGCATCGTGGTGAGCCGCCATCTGCAAACCAGCGCGGCCGATGTCTACGCTCTCGGCGATTGCGCCGAGGTGGAGGGTCTGGTATTGCCGTTCGTGATGCCGATCATGCACGCGGCGCGCGCTTTGGCGCCGACCTTGGCGGGTACACTCACCGCCGTGAATTATCCCGCCATGCCGGTGGTGCTGAAGACGCCGGCCTGTCCGGTGGTGGTGTCGCCGCCGGCGATGGATGCGGCAGGTGAGTGGCTCATCGAATATCTGAATGGCGATAGCCTGCGTGCCTTGTACCGCGACGCCGACGGAGGTCTGCTGGGGTTTGCCTTGACCGGCGCCGCCGCTGCCGAACGTCAGACCTGGAGCAAGGAACTGCCGCCGGTGCTGGCATAAACTCGCAGACGCCACCGTGATTGTTTAGGAACGACCGATTAAGACGCCCAAGAAAAGCTCATCTTTAATGACAGGTGAAAACTCTTGGCGTCTTGGCGGTTCAAAGATTTTTTAAACGCTTCCTTCACTGATCAGTGCTGCCATGGTCAGTGTTGCGCCCACAGCGGCATACGCTGCGCCTTGGTTGCTATAGTGTGATGCCCACGCAGTCATCTGATGTTTCTAAAAAGATCCCGCGAGTAGGCTAGAGTTTGCGTCGTGGACCGGCCAGTTCAATTTCAGTAAAGTGGAGTGGGCCGCGACACTCGGTCATTGTGCGGAGGCGTCGTTATTGGATCGTGGTGTAGTGGGTTGGAGAATAGCAGTGGAAATCGTAAAAGGCGGACGGCGGTCATGGGCATGGGTCGGGAGACTCGTGACCCTTGCCGGTCTGCTGGCAGGGTGCTGCTGGGGTAACGTTCATGCCGAGCAGCAAACCAGCGTCGCATCTGTGGAGCAAACAATTGCCGTCTTGGATCGTATCGAGCAAGGCTTGGCCTCTGGCATTTCCGCTACACGGACTTTACACGGCTGGGCCAAAGAACTATTGGCCGCCAAGGCGGCCGGCCTGGATTGCGTCGCGCAAACCGGGCGCGCCTTGGCGGAGATGGATCAAGGGTTGGCCAGTCTCGGCGTGCCGGTGGCTGCCGAGGACGGTGAGCTGGCGCGTAAACGGCGCGACTTGGAACGAGAAAAGCTCGATCTCGAACAGCGATTGGCGCATTGTCGGCTAATCGTGCTGCGCAGCGACGACGGTCAGCAAATGCTGAGCGCTCGTCAGCGCGCCCTGTTCACCGAACGGGTGTTGCTGCACGGGCCCGATATCGCCGAGGTGATCGGGGAAAATTTGCGTCAACCCGTGGAGTGGAGTCGCGCCAGCGGCGATTTTTTACTCGAGCACGCCGGTGTCGAGTCCATCTCGCCGTGGGCCTGGGGCGGATTGCTGGTATTGGTGCTGGTGGCCGGCCGCTTGGGCTTGGGGTTGCGGCGTGGGCTGCGCCGTTGGGCATCGGCGCACGCGTGGCACCATGATTTCCACGACCGCTTCAATCGCGCCTTGCTGCTCACCGCCGGACACTTCGCCCCGCGTTTATTGATCAGCGCCGCGGCGGCGGTGTTTTTTTATAGTCAATTGGGACAGCAGAGGCCGGTGCCGCTGCTGGCGGTGATCGCATACGGGTTGCCGCTGTATTTCGCGGCGTGGGCGCTGGTGCGTTTGTTGTTCTCGCCGCCGCGTCCGGCGGAATTGATGCTGAATATGCCGGAAGAGGTGGGCCGCGCCTTGGCGAGGCGCTTGAACGTTCTATTCTGGCTGGTGTTCGCTGGCTACTTGTTGTTCTCTACCGTGCTCGGTCCCAGCCTGCCGGACTTCGCGTTATTGCTGGCGCGCGCGGTATTCGCTCTGTTGCTGGTGCTCAATCTGATCTGGGCCTTGTGGTTGACCGGTGCTATCCCGGCCTTTGTCCACACCTTGTGGCTGCGCGCCGTGTTGTGGCTGGCGCTTGCCGCCGGGCTGGTGGCGGAGTTGGGCGGTTATCGCGAGCTATCGGTTCTGGTCTGGCGGGTGGTGATCGGCACAACGCTAGCGATCGGTATCTTCTATCTTTTGAAACAAGTGTTCCGGGAGCTGTTCAACGCCATCGACCAGAACCGTGGTGCCTGGCAGCAAGGTCTGCGCAACTATTTCGCCATCGAGCCCGGCAAAAAAGTGCCGGGCTTGATCTGGATACGAATGACGGTAGGCATGGTTTTGTGGTTTTTTCTCGGCGCCGTCGTGTTGTGGGTGTGGGGTTTGCAAAGCACTGTGGGTCTGCAACTCTACGAATACCTCGTGCAGGGTTTTCAGGTCGGTTCACTCACCGTCGTCCCGGCGCGGGTCGCGCTGGCCCTGGTGGTGTTCATTCTGCTGTTCGCCCTCAGTGGCTGGCTGCGCGCGCGGGCGGAGCAGACGTGGCTGGTCGACGCGCCGGTGGACCGCGGCGCGCGCGAGGCCTTGGTTTCCATCACCAGCTACATCGGCGTCGCCATCGCGATCGTGGTCGCGCTCGGCGTCGCGGGCGTGGAGTTCAGTAATCTCGCCATCATCGCCGGCGCGCTGTCACTGGGTATCGGTTTCGGACTGCAAAACATCGTCAGTAATTTCGTGTCGGGTTTAATTTTGCTGTTCGAACGTCCGATCAAAAGCGGCGACTGGATCGTGGTTGGCGGCACCGAAGGTTATGTGCGGCGCATTCGCATGCGTTCCACTCACATTCAAACTTTCGACAATGCTGACGTTATCGTGCCCAATTCCGAATTGATTACTGGCCAAGTGACCAATTGGATGCTGCAGGATACCGGCGGCCGGATCCGCGTGCCTATCGGGGTGGCATACGGCAGCGACACCGCACAAGTCAAAGAAACTTTGCTGGACATCGCGCGACAACACCCGCAAGTGATCAATGACGAAGCGGGCAGGGAACCCAAAGTACTTTTCCTGTCCTTCGCCGATAACTCGCTGCATTTCGAACTGCGTTGTTATATCCGCCAGATCGATAAAAGTCTGGATGTAAAAAGTGAAATGAATTTCGCCATCGAAGCCGCCTTCCGCGAGCGGGGGATCGATATTCCCTTTCCTCATCGCGAGGTATACATTAAAAATTGGCCGCCGAGCGGAGCGCTGCATGGGGAGGATAAAGTTTGAGCAGCGTGCCTGTCTCACTTTTTCAAGTCCTGTGTGAGATCAGTTTGAAATACTACAATTTAGGCTCACGCCTGAATTCGCTTCTGGCCAATCCGTATTTTTTTATGAGTTTACCGAGTGCGCTGCGTTCTTTTCCTGAGAGGTCGGCGGCTAAACTGACATTGCCTTGTGTCTGGCTAAGTAAAGAGGCGAGATAAGAGCGTTCAAATTGAGCGATGGCACGTGCTTTGGCGGTCTGGAAATCGCCGAGGGTAATCTGGCTTGGTATACGCTCGGCCTTTCGGCGGTCATGCGCGGCTTGGAATTCATCCAAAGTAAATCTAATAAACGGTTCATCAAGTACCAAGAATTGGCGGTGAATGAGATTCTCGAGCTCGCGAACATTGCCCGGCCAGCTGTAACGCTGAAAGGCGCTTATGCTGTCTGGATGCAATAAACGTGGTGGTTGTTGATATTCCCGGGCGAAACGTGCAATAAAATTTTCCGCGAGATACAGTACATCGTCGCCGCGTTCCCGCAGCGGTGGCAATTGCAGACACACTAAATTCAGTCTAAAGAATAGATCTTCACGGAACAGCCCATTGTCGACCATGGTCCGCAGATTGCGGTTGCTCGCCGTGATGACGCGTACATTGGCTTGGCGGAGGTGCCCGCCCACCGGGCGATAAGCATGATCCTCCAGAAAGCGGAGCAACACGACTTGCGCCTTGGGACTCATGACTTCCACTTCGTCGAGCAGCAGAGTGCCGCCTTCCGCTTGCGCGATGATGCCGGCCCGCGCCGCTTTTGCATCGGTGAATGCGCCCCGTTCGTATCCGAACAGCTCACTTTCGAGCAAGCCATCGGCGATGGCGCCACAGTTGATGGGAATGAAAGGTTGATCGCTGCGAGCACTAGAGTAATGAATGGCGCGCGCCACCAGTTCTTTACCGGTACCGGTTTCGCCTTGGATCAGCAAAGTCGCGTCGCATGTCGATAGTTTCTTTATGAGCGACACCACGCGTAAAAACGCCGCGGAACGACCCACCAACTGAGTGTGCTGGCAGTTAACCGTAGGATTGTTGAGATGAGGCCAGTGCGACATCCACGCGTCTTCCTTAATTGTCAGGAACCTGAACTTCCTTGCATCGATGAAGTGATGAATTCTAATTTCAGAAGAAAATCTCAGCGGCTATCTCAACTCCTAAGTGATTACCGGATAGAGACAGTGTAGGCGTCTTGGGGAAGCTTGATCAAGATCAAAGTGATGGCTGACGGCGATACTCAGGTGAAATTCAATCCGAACTTTGACATCGGTTTGCATTATTTATTTAAGCGGCGGCGCCTGGCGGCGATGGCGATATTTGATAGTGACCGGCTGTTGAGGAGGGTTATGCAGCTCATCGATGGGGGCCTCGGCTTGCTGTTCTATGTCGCGTTCCAGTGTGGATTGGTGCGCGGTAGGCCCCGCAGTGGTAGATTTGTTACGACGCAGACGCAGATAACCTCGACGGCCTGATTCCTGAGAAGGCGGCGAGGTGCGTGCCTGGAGCACTTTTACCTGTATGGAAACTCCTTTATCGACTGCACTGAGAGTTTGTATGGCCCGTTGTATCTCGGTGTGCTGGAAATATTGTTCAAGCTGCACGGGTGAAGCTTGAGAAAGGTCAATAATAATGGTGATCATGATTGGTTCTTGTTGCTTAGTTATACGCTTGAAAACTTCAAGGTTTGACGATAAGTGAGAATGCGATGCTAAATCACCTTTTAATTATTATCCAGCCCAAATTTCACTTAATTCGAAATTATTATACGCATAATGTTTATTATGTTAAATATTATAAACGGTATTTTTTGTGGCTCGCCGCCTATTGTTTCCCGTCAACATAGCGCGCGTATTTCATGATTCCAAGAGACGTCGCACCGGCCTAAACGACCGTCGATGTACCGGCGTCACGCCCAGCAGTTCCAACGCGGCAACATGGTCCTTGGTTGGGTAACCCTTGTGGCGGGCAAAGCCGTAGCCTGGATAGTGGCTATCGAGAATTATCAGCTCGCGGTCGCGCGCGACTTTGGCGAGGATGGAGGCGGCGGATATCGCCGCTACGGTTTCATCGCCTCTAATGACGGCCTCGGTGCGACACGACAAGTCGGGACAGCGATCGCCATCTACCAGCACCAGCATGGGCGCGGTATGCAAGGCCAGCACTGCCCGCTGCATAGCGAGCATGCTAGCCCACAGAATATTCAGAATATCGATCTCCTCCACCTCGGCCCAGGCCACGGCCCAGGCCACGGCCTTTTTCTTGATCTCAGATTCCAACGCATCGCGTTGCCGTTCGCTGAGTTTTTTGGAGTCGGCCAAACCGGCGATGGGGCGCGCCGGATCGAGTATCACCGCCGCCGCCATCACCGGTCCGGCCAGCGGCCCACGCCCAGCTTCGTCCACGCCGGCAATCAATAGTTGGTCTGTCATTGTGGTCTCCCTGGTACGCATAGGCTAAACGCTTCTCGGCACGGATGCCAGATTCCTCCGCGCGGCTTGACGGCGATCAGATGGGCCGTCACCCTGTGCGTCATGTTGCATATCCGATTCATTCATGGCGCATATCTGTTGTTGTTCCTCATCGGAATCAATCCATCCTACGCCGATGAAATCCGCCGGCTCGATGTGACCAATGATGCAGGCCGCTACACCGTGCGCTTCGAGGTGATGCTGGACGCGTCGGTAGATAAAGCGCTGCCCTTGATGATGGAACCTGCCAATTGGCCGAAATTGTCGGATGTCATCATCGATAGCCAAGTCTTGTCTGGACTGCCAGGCCATAAAAAGAAAGTGAAGGTCACGTTGGAAGGCTGTGTGTTGTTCATCTGCAAGACGCTGCTCAAGACCGAGCTCATGGAATCGCTGCCCAATGGGGAAATCACCACCCTCGCCCTGCCCGACCAGAGCGATTTTCTGTACGCCCGCGAAATATGGCGAATCACCGGCGATGATATGCACACTCGCGTGGAATACCACGCCGAACTGGTGCCGGATTTTTTTGTGCCGCCGGTGATCGGACCGTACATTTTGCGGAAAAAAATTCAGTCGCTATTGATCCAAACCGCGCACAATCTTGAACGACTCACCCAATAGTACCAGGGTGCTTAGACGCGAGGCACAGCATTGTAACGAACGATAATTCTTGTGGCGCTCAGGAACATTTTACTTTATATTTCTGCGCACCGCAGTGGGGGTGCCATGCGGCGCGAAGTGCAAGCAGGAAGAATTGAAGATCACGATCATTATAAGGAGTAACGGCTATGCCAAAGACAGCAAACGATGAGCGACTCGTTGCCGTAGATGACTTTGCCGACGGCGAGACTTTGACCAATGACACTCGTGAAACCGGCGGTAGCCAAAAGTCCGCTCCGGTGGCGCGCTACGTGTCGAAATGGCGAAACATCGAACAATACTGGGAAGAAAAACGTTTGCGCGAACAACTCAAGGATGAGCTGCTCGACGATGCGTAATGCGCGTAATATCGGGATCGCTCAAGTTATGGCGCTCATCCCCTCTCCCGCCGGAAGAGGGATAAACAATCTAACTCTCAAACTCATTTTGACCATGTGAGGCGCAGTTTAGCCTCAAGGCAGACCCGCCGCCACATAACCCATCGGCAACTCCACGCGGCGCACGAATTCCTCGATGATGGTTTGATACAACAGGTCACCGAGACAGGCATCTTCGACGCCGGTATCCAAATTGGGATTGTCGTTCACCTCGATGACATATAACTGGTCGCCGAACTGCTTCATGTCGACACCGTAGAAGCCATTGCCGATCGCGTTGGCGGCTTTCAGCGCCACCTCGACGATTTTGCCCGGTACTTGCTCGATGGGCCAGGATTTGAAGGCGCCTTGGGTAAAATTGCCCGACGAATCATGCTTGACGATCTGCCAGTGTTTGGGCGGCATGAAGTACTGACAGGCGAATAAGGGCTTGCGATTGAGGATGCCGATGCGCCAATCGAATTCGGTATAGACGAATTCCTGAACCAGGATCAAATCGGACTCTTTGAACAGCCGTTCGGCGATGTCGTTGGCGTCTTTTTCGTTTTCGGCCTTGAACACTCCCCTCGAGAAAGAGCCATCGGGAATCTTGATCACCAGAGGATAAGGCATCTGTCCTTCCAGCGGTTTGGTGTTGCCCTTGCGCAGGATCACCGTCTTGGGCACCGGGATATTGTGGGCCTTCATCACCTCGGTGAGAAACACTTTATTGGTGCATTTGAGTATCGAATCCGGATCGTCTATCACTACCATGCCTTCACTCTCGGCCTTCTTGGCGAAGTGATAGGTGTAATGATCGACCTGGGTGGTCTCGCGGATGAACAGCGCGTCATATTCGGCGAGTTTGGCGTAATCCTTCTTCTCGATCAGATCCACGTCGACGTTGAGACGTTTGCCGATCTTGATGAATTTCTTCAGGGCCGCGACATTGGAAGGCGGCAGCTTCTCGTTGGGATTGTGCAGTATCGCCAGATCACAGCGCGACATCTTGGAGGCACGCGGCATCCGCCAGCGCCGCCCGAGGTGGGCACTCAAGGTATTTACGAAAAAGGGCTGCTGCTCCGTGGTGATATTGCTGAGCGCCAACGGCTTGATCGACGCTATCTGCCAGGTATCGCGCAACTTCAGTTCCACTTTCAGCAAGGGACAGGGGAATTGATCGAAAATCTGCCGAGCCACGTCCTGCAAATAAGCGAATTCGCCCTGGCCGAAAAAGATGTGGAACTGGAAAGTGCCGCCCGCCGGCTGATCCTCGCGCTTGCGCAAGATTTTTTGCACCAGTTCATCGAGGTCTTCGAGATTGAGGCTGTACACCGCCTTACTGCTCAAATCGCTCAAGGTCTTGACGCTGGGAATCACCCGATGCCAGCGCGCTTCGGCCAGCAGCGAACAGTAATAGCCCAAACTCAGGTAGCGGTAGCTGCGGCAGAGATTGATGACTTTTTCGTGCTTGGACTTGAGATACTCGGGATTGGCGATGTATTCCTTGGCCTCGATGATATTGGCCTCGGGAAAATGCGGCTCCCAATCTTTACGGTTTTCTACGACGATGGTATGCGTTGACATTGGATTTTCAGTCTATCCTCGCTGCTTTTATTAGCGACTGCCTGCGCGGGTCGGTTTCTGTCCCAGCGCCGCCCGTGTCGGTGTTAATTTTTCCAGCGCGCCTTTTGGTGACTCGACCCGCCGTTTGAGTATCAGCACGGCCTTCTGCCCAGCCTTGCCGTAGCGGGCCATGCGTTCGAAATCTTTGCGCAGGATGGGCATATCCACACAATCGGTAATGGTCTTGCCGACCTCTTTATCCACGAAGGGATCGTGCACATAGATGAAACGTTCGTCGAAACCGGTGACCACCACCCAGTGGGGAAATTTCTCGTGGTAAATGCGATAAGAACTGATCAGGACGATGGGAATGCCGCCCTGTTCGAATTGCTGTTGCAAGGCATCCACCCCGATCACGCCGTAATGGATGTTAACCGGCACGCTGCGTAACTCGTTGACGAAGTCCTCCTGCACCAGCCGCATCACTTCTTTCTTTTCCAGACTGCGCACCGAGTCGACGAACAAGGCACGTTCGTCGTTGACGAACACCTCGACGTCGAAGCCGCGATGATAGGCGGACAAGGCCAGGCCGTAAGGCCCGCAACCGCCATGACCCGAGGTCATGAAAATGGTGGTGGACTCGCGCCAAATGCGCAGCTCCAACATGCGGTCCAATACGATGCTGGGATCGAGTGCCTTCATCGCCATCAGCAAGGTGGACGGGCCGCAGGTAAAATCCAGGGTCTGTTCATAAAATGGCACCCGCGCCATGGCCGGCGCCAGCTCCTGGGTCAGCGACTTCTCGAAGCGCACCGCGTCCATGTGATCTTCGTAATAATCGGTGTAGAGGCCGAATTCACGATAGCCGTGGCGTTTGAACAAGCCGATCGACGCCACATTGTCCTTACGAATCTCCAGGCGCAGCGTGACGCAGTCGTTGCGGGTGGCTTCGTCTTCGGAGGCGCGCACCAGGGCGCCGGCCACACCCAGCCGCTGAAAATCAGGGTCCACCGCCAGCGAATACAAACGGGCCAGGGAGGTGCCGGTATTGAACAACAGCATGGAATAACCGCGCATCACGCCGTTTTCCACGTCAACCACGGTTTCCGCGTTACCTTTGGTCAACAGGTAACGGAAATTCCGCCTCGACAGACGGTCGGTGTCGAAACAACGGTTCTCGATCCGGACCAGGTCCTCGAGATCATCCAGTGTGGCGCGGCGTATCATGCTGCCTATCCTATCACGGGGCGGGCAGGTACTAAAAAGGCAAATGGCCTGATTCCGGGCGCCGTCGAAGCGCGCCAACCGCCGCGCCGCGACGATAAAGCCATTAAGTTCTTGCAACAACAGCGGTACACTACCGACGGGCCGAGGGAGGACCGCCATGCCGGATATACGCTTTGATCAGTATTACCGTTACGATGCGCTCACAGCGCTGTTGCACACGCTCGCCGCCCGGTACCCGGCCCTGATGCGGCTCACCAGCATCGGCAAAAGCCATGAAGGCCGCGAGATATGGCTGGCCACCCTCACCGCCTACGCCCACGGTGACGATAGCGAGAAACCGGCTTTCTGGGTAGACGGTAATATTCACGCCCCGGAGCTGGCAGGTTCCACCGCCTGTCTCTATTTCATACACCAGCTGCTCAGTGGCTACGGTCATGACCCGGACATCAGCCGTTGTCTGGACAGCCGGGTCTTTTATATCTGTCCGCGCGTCAACCCCGACGGCGCGGAATGGGCATTGGCTGAACCGTCCCGCATCATCCGTTCCAGCACCCGGCCCTATCCTTATGCCGAAGAGCCGGTGTGCGGGCTGATCCGCGAAGACATCGACGGTGACGGCCGGGTGTTGAGCATGCGCATCGCCGACCCCGACGGCCCGTGGAAAATATCGCCGCACGACCCCCGCCTGCTGGTGCCTCGCGAACCGACCGAAATCGGCGGCGAATATTACCGGCTATTGCCGGAAGGCCGGCTCGAAAATTACGACGGCCACTTGATCCACGTCTCGCCGCCGGCCCAAGGCTTGGACCTCAATCGCAACTTCCCGGCTAAATGGCGCGAAGAGTCGCAACAAACCGGTGCCGGCCCCTTTCCCGCCTCCGAGCCGGAGGTGCAGAACCTCGTGCGCTTCATCGCCGCTCATTCCAACATTTGCGGCGGCGTGGCCTTTCATTGTTACAGCGGCGTGTTGCTGCGGCCCTTGTCTTATCAGAGCGATGACGACCTGCCCGCCGAAGACCTGTGGGTCTACCGCACGATCGGTGCTCAAGGCACAGCACTCACCGGCTATCCCGCTGCGTCGGCCTATCACGAATTCCGTTATCACCCCAAAGAAATCATCACCGGCGCCTTGGACGATTGGTTGTACGAACAACAGGGCGTGTTCGCCTGGACCGTAGAAATCTGGAGCCCGCAACGCCAAGCCGGCATCGGCGAATACCGCTATATTGATTGGTACCGCGATCACCCCGTCGAAGACGATTTGAAATTATTGAAGTGGAACGATGAGGTACTGAACGGCGCAGGCTTCGTCCCTTGGTATCCTGTCGATCATCCGCAACTCGGCCGCGTCGAATTGGGCGGCTGGGATCCGCTGTTCACCTTTTGGAACCCACCGCCGGCTTTACTGGAGCAGGAGATCGCCCGCTTTCCGAAATGGCTGGTGTGGCATGCCCTCCTCTCCCCGCGCCTGGAGTGGCAGGACGTCAGCGCCACCGCCCTCGGCGGCGACAGTTATCTGGTCCGCGCAGTGGTGCGCAACAGCGGCTGGCTACCGAGCTACGTCACCAAGCTCGCCGCCGAAAAAAAACTGGTGCGCGGCGTGATTTGCGAACTGGAATTACCCGACGGCGCATGCCTGCTGCAAGGCGAACGGCGGGTGGAGATCGGGCAACTGGAAGGCCGCGCCCACAAACCTTCCTCCACCTTCGGCTGGGCGGGCAGTGTGAGCGATCCAAGCCTCCACCGCGCCAAAGCCGAGTGGGTGGTGCAGGCGCCGACAGGTGCGGTGATTACATTACGCGCGCGTCACCCCCGCGCCGGCGCACTCAGCGCCGAGATCATCCTGCGACCTTAACCCGGAGGCGAGCTGGTCGAAGTCGCTGCGCAACGATATCTCGTAACATCAACGAAATTCGCAAGACACATCGAAGAAAGACACCTCAATTTCAGCGCCTGAATCAGGCTATTTGCGGCAAAAATTCGCCTTGATCCTGATCATAACGCAACAATTCGCCTGATCCGATATCGAAATACCAGCCGTGGCAGTGCAGGCGCCGCTGTTCAACACGTTCCCGTATCCAAGGGAAGGTCAACAGGTTATCCAAAGAGGAGCGTATCGCCGCATGTTCGCAATAGCGGGCACGTTCATCGGCGGTTTTTAACGCGGGGTTGTTAAGGGTCTCGTTACGCGCGCTATCGGCGATGCTCATCCACGAGGCGACGAAATCCCCAGGCTGCCCCACATCATTGCCTTTTAACAGGGCTTGTATACCCCCGCACTGGGCATGGCCGATCACCACGATGTGCCGCACATTCAAACTGCACACCGCGAATTCCAAGGCGGCGCTGGTACCATGGTGCCGGCCGTCCGGATCATACGGCGGTATCAGATTGGCCACGTTGCGGATGATGAATAAGTCACCGGGCTCGCAATCCATGATGATCGCCGGATCGACCCGCGAATCACAACAGGCGATTACCGCCACCGCGGGGGCCTGCCCTTTGGCGGCCAGATTGGCGAACAGCTCCGGCTCTTGATGAAAATACTGATCGCGAAAACGTTTGTATCCCTGGAGCAAGCTATCAATCGGGTCCACTCTTTACTCCTTACTTTCGACCGCCGGAATAATAAACGAAGTGTTGCGCAAGGTCATGACCGACCACGCAAACACGTTGCACGAGGAAGGCGTGCTGGATGTCACCTTTGCCTCGGCCAAAAGCGGTCACGCTGGTGCTGCTGAGTTTCGAGTTCTACATGATCGAAGCGAATCCGGAAAATCTGATCGGCGATCGTGCATACCACAGCGATAAGCTGGACCAGGAGTGGCGGCAGGAGGGCACCGAAATGATCTCGCCGCACCGACAGAATCGAGTGCAGCCCAAGACGCAGGACAGCCGCCGTCTGCGCCGCTGTGAACGACGCTGGCTGGTGGAACGCTTCTTTGACTAGCTTCAGGGGCAAGGCCGCCTCCTGGTCCGTGGGGAATAGTACGCCGAGAATTTTCTCGTATTTGTGCCGCTGGCCACCATCGGAATCCTACTCAGGCGATTTTGCGATGGGTTCTACAGAGAATAACCGGAGGCTCTATCGTCGCTGACGTAGCCACGTTTCGGCCATTAGGTTTTTGGCGCAATGGCAATCTTCCCGCGGAGATAAATCATTGCGCTCAAGCTCTGACTCAGAGCTTCATACATGATTTCATTTTCCGCACCTATTTGCTCAAGGGACACATAACATAGCGATCAAGTTATTACGCTTTGTTACGCTAAACCTACAACTTAATATCCTCAAAAAATTTCTTCACACCGTCGAACCAGCCCTTGGCTTTGGGGCTGTGGCTGTGTTCTTTCTCTTTTAGCGAATCTTCGAATTCACGCAGCAGGGTTTTCTGCTTGTCGTTCAGATGCACGGGAGTTTCCACCACCACGCGGCACATCAAATCGCCGACGCCGCCGCCGTGCACCGACGACACGCCTTTGCCGCGCAGGCGGAACATCTGGCCGGACTGAGTCTCGGCGGCGATTTTCAATTTCACGCGGCCGTCTAAAGTTGGCACTTCCAGCTCACCGCCCAAGGCGGCGGTGGCGAAGCTGATGGGCACTTCGCAATAGAGGTTGTTTTCCTCGCGGGTGAAGATCGCGTGGTCTTTTACTTTGACGTAGACGTACAAATCACCGGCCGGACCGCCGTGTTCGCCGGCTTCGCCCTCGCCCGCCAAACGGATGCGGTCGCCGTTGTCGACGCCGGGCGGTATCTTCACCGACAAGGTTTTGTGTTCCTGGACGCGGCCCTGGCCGTGGCAGGTTTTGCAGGGGTTTTCGATGATGCTGCCGCTGCCGCGGCAACGCGGGCAGGTCTGCTGCAAGGAAAAGAAGCCCTGCTGCATACGCACCTGGCCGACGCCGCCGCAGGTGGTGCACTTCACCGGTCCGCTGCCTTTGGCGGCGCCCGAGCCGTCGCAAGTTTTGCACGGCACGAGAGTCGGCACGCGGATTTTCACCGAGGTGCCGTGTACTGCTTCTTCCAAGGTCAGTTCGAGGTTGTAACGCAGATCGGCGCCGCGCCGCACGCCGGATTGTTGGCCGCCGCCGCGCATGCCGCCGAAGATGTCGCCGAAGATGTCGCCGAATACATCGTTGAAATTCGCCCCGGCGCCCGCGCCGCCCCCACCCGCACCGGGATCGACACCGGCGTGGCCGAACTGATCGTAAGCCGCGCGCTTGCGCGCGTCGGTGAGTACTTCGTAGGCTTCCTTGGCTTCTTTGAATTGCTCTTCGGCCCTGGCGTCATCGGGGTTGCGATCGGGATGGAATTTCATCGCCAAACGCCGGTAAGCTTTCTTCAGCTCCGCATCGCTGGCGTTGCGGGCCACGCCCAATACTTCGTAGTAATCTCTCTTGGTCATTGTTTTAACTACACGCGAATGCCGCGATCCTCGCTGCTGGTAAAACCACGGGGGCGCACTGTAAACAGCCGCCCCCGTCTCTCGGTATTCACCTCGATGTGAGGCGCATTAATCACTCTCAACGTTTGTCGTCGTTGACCTCTTCGAACTCGGCATCGACCACATCGTCCTTGGCGTCGCCTTCCCGTTTGGTGCTGTCGGCCTTGGCACCGGCGCCGCCCGCTGCGCCCGGTTGCTGAGGCTGCTCGGCGTACATCCGTTCCGCCAGTTTGCCGGACAGCTCGGCCAGCGCCGCGGTCTTGGCCTCGATGACTTCCTTGTCGTCGCCGTTCATCACTTCTTTCAAAGCGGCGATCGCGTCTTCAATGCGCTTCTTCTCGTCAGCCTGGACCTTGTCGCCCAATTCCTTGAGCGATTTATCGACGGCGTGAATCATATTGTCGGCTTGATTGCGCGCGGTCACCATTTCATGGAACTTGCGGTCGTCGGCGGCGTGGGCCTCGGCGTCCTTCACCATGCGCTGGATCTCTTCCTCGTTGAGTCCGCTGGAGGCGCGAATGACGATGGACTGCTGTTTGCCCGTCGCCTTGTCCTTGGCCGACACGTTCAGAATACCGTTGGCGTCGATATCGAACGTCACCTCCACCTGCGGCATGCCGCGCGGCGCGGGCGGAATATCCGCCAGATCGAAACGGCCCAGCGATTTATTGGCCGAGGCCATTTCACGCTCGCCTTGCAACACGTGGATGGTCACCGCCGTCTGATTGTCGTCGGCGGTGGAGAATACCTGCGAGGCCTTGGTCGGAATCGTGGTGTTCTTTTCGATGATCTTGGTCATCACCCCGCCCAGGGTTTCGATACCCAGCGACAACGGCGTGACGTCGAGCAGCAACACGTCTTTCACTTCACCGCCCAACACGCCGGCCTGAATCGCAGCACCGACCGCCACCGCCTCATCGGGGTTGACGTCTTTGCGCGGCTCTTTGCCGAAAAAGTCTTTAACCGTGTCCTGCACCTTGGGCATGCGGGTCTGACCGCCCACCAGTATCACTTCGCTGATCTCGCTGGCGCTGACGCCCGCGTCTTTCAACGCCATTTTGCAGGGATCGATGGTGCGCTTGATCAAATCTTCCACCAAGGATTCCAGCTTGGCGCGGGTGATCTTCATGTTGAGATGCTTGGGGCCCGAGGCGTCGGCGGTGATGTAGGGCAGATTGATCTCGGTCTGCTGCGCGGACGACAACTCGATCTTGGCCTTCTCCGCCGCTTCTTTGAGACGTTGCAGGGCCAGCGGGTCTTTCTCGAGGTTGATGCCGCTGTCTTTTTTGAATTCAGCGACCAAATAATCAATGATGCGTTTGTCAAAGTCTTCACCGCCGAGGAAGGTATCGCCGTTGGTGGACAACACTTCGAACTGGTGTTCGCCATCCACTTCGGCGATCTCGATGATGGAAATATCGAAAGTGCCGCCGCCGAGATCGTACACGGCGATCTTGCCTTCCCCGCGCTGCTTGTCCATGCCGTAAGCAAGCGCCGCCGCGGTGGGCTCGTTGATGATGCGTTTGACATCCAAACCGGCGATGCGGCCGGCGTCTTTAGTGGCTTGGCGTTGCGAGTCGTTGAAATAAGCGGGCACGGTGATCACCGCCTCGGTGACCGGTTCGCCGAGATAATCTTCCGCGGTCTTTTTCATCTTCATCAGAATGCGGGCGGACACTTCTTGCGGGGCCATTTTCTTGCCGCGCGCCTCCACCCAGGCGTCGCCGTTGTCGGCGGGGACGATTTTGTAAGGCACCATACCAATGTCGCGCTTGACCACGTCGTCGTTGAATTTACGGCCGATGAGACGCTTGATGGCGAACAAGGTGTTGGTGGGATTGGTGATGGCCTGGCGTTTGGCGGCTTGGCCTACCAGCACTTCGTTGTCATCGGCAAAGGCCACCACGGAAGGCGTGGTGCGTCCGCCCTCGGCGTTTTCGATGACACGGGGTTTGCCGCCTTCCAAAACCGCCACGCAGGAATTGGTGGTGCCGAGATCGATGCCGATGATTTTTCCCATTGTCTTGCTCTCCTAAAGTGAATTCATCATCAGGACCGCGAGCGGCCCGTCTATTACCCTGTAAAGTGGGGTGTATGAAACCTATTTCAAGCCCTTAAGGGCTATTCCGCTCTTCCGCGGCACGGGATACCACCACCATGGCCGGGCGGAGAAGGCGGTCGTTCAAGGTGTAACCCTTTTGATACACCGTGAGCACGGTGTTGGGCTCCACGTCGCTGGTCTCCTGCATGGCCATGGCTTGATGCAGATCGGGGTTGAATTTGTCGCGTTGGGGTTCGATGGCCTTCACGCCGAACTTCTCCAGTGCGCTGCCGAAGACTTTGAGGGTCAGCTCCATCCCTTCGCGAAGTTTGCTCAGATCGGCCTGCTCACCCTCCGCCGCCGCCAGGCCCAGCTCCAGGCTGTCCTTGACCGGCAGCAGTTCACGTACGAATTTTTCGAGGGCGTATTTGTGGGCGCTTTCCACGTCCCGCTCGGCGCGGCGGCGGACGTTCTCAGTCTCGGCACGCGCCAACAGTAATTGATTCCAGTGTTGATCGGCCTTGGCTTGGGCGTCTTGCAGGGTGATCAGCAATTGTTCATGGGAGGGATTCGGTTCCGCGATGCTTGCTGCGCTGTACGCGTCCTCGGCCGTACCAGCCGCTTGCTGTTTACTTGCCTGATCTTCGTTATTCATCCTGCTCTCCAATGCCTGTGTTGATGGCCCCGCGCCGCCAAAAAATACCGGCGCCGCCGCGCCGCCGCTGGACCTGGCTTTCCATATAAGGCTTATTGGCGGGAATTCAAGGCGGCCCCGAGTAATTTGGCTGTGACATCCACGATGGGAATCACCCGGTCATAGGCCATGCGGGTCGGCCCGATCACCCCTAGCACACCGATGACTTTGCCATCCACCCTGTAGGGCGCGGTGACCAGGCTGCAATTGCCCAAAACGTCGTAACCCGATTCGTCGCCGATGAAGATCTGCACGCCTTTGCTGACCAGGCATTGGTCGAGCAGATGCAATAAATCGCGTTTTTCGGCGAAGGCCTCGAATAACTGACGCAGGGTGCTGATGTTGGAAAACTCGGAGAATCCCATGAGATTGGTCTGTCCCGCCAGCACGTAGTCGCGCTGTTCGGCGCTGCGTTGGGCTTCCTCGGCCAGATTCATCGCCGCCTGCAAGAGGGACGTGGCGTTGTCCTTGGCGTCCCGCATGGCCTGCACCACACCCTGCCGCACCTCGTCGAAGGTCTTGCCGCGAAACTGGCTGTTGAGGTATTTGGCCGCCTGGGTCAGCTCGGCCGCCGCGAACGGCCGCCCGGTGTGGATCACATGGTTTTGCACCTCGCTATCATTGATGACGAAGATGGCCAGCACCCGGTTCTCCGACAGGCTGACGAACTCCACCTGCCGCAACACCGCCTGCTCCGGCCGGGGCACGGTCACCAGCCCCGCCATGCGGGTGACACCGGACAGCAGGCGCGAGGCGCGCTCCAGCAGACCGGGCCGTGCGCCCTCCGGCTCCAATTGATGACGGAGACGCTGCACCTCCTCGCTCTCCAACAATTGGACCTGCAACAGGGAGTTGACGAAGACCCGGTAGCCCTGCGCGGTGGGCACCCGCCCCGCCGAGGTATGGGGCGAGGTCACCAGGCCCAGATCCTCCAAGTCCGCCATCACGTTACGGATGGAGGCGGGACTGAGATCCAGATCCGAGCTGCGCGCCAGGCTGCGCGAACCCACGGGCTGGCCGTCGCGTATATAACACTCGACCAGGGTCTTGAGCAGTTGTTGCGCGCGTTCGTTAAGCTCGTTGGAACTCACAACCCGTCCATCCACCGAAATAATGACGACATATTTAGCACTCTTCATATAAGAGTGCTAACACAAACTAACAAGCCGCCCAAATTACTGTCAAGAAATACGCCCGACGCCGGACCGGACCTCAGCCTGCCCGCCCGACTCAAGCCGCGGTAGCGTTTGGCGCCGGAGAGAGGCCGTGCTAAGTTAGCGGGCCAACAGGAGCAGGGCATGTCCAGTCAATTCAAAGTCATCGGGCTGATAGGAAAATATGGCGATCCGGGCATCGCGCAGACCCTGGCTGCCATGGCGGGCTTTCTCGCCAGCCGCCAACTGGGTGTATTACTGGACGAGGAAACCGCCCGCGCCCTGCCCGGCCACGGACTCACCACCGCCAGCCGCGCCGAGATCGGAAAAAGTTGTGACCTGGCGGTGGTCATCGGCGGTGACGGCACCCTGCTCAACGCGGTGCGCAGCCTCACGGACTTCGGTATCCCGGTGGTAGGCATCAACTTGGGCCGGCTGGGTTTTCTCGCCGACATCTCGCCCTCCGACATGCTGGAGTGCATGAGCGAGATCCTCGCCGGCCGCTACTGCGCGGAAGACCGCTTTCTGCTGCACGCCGAGATCCACCGCGACGGAGAGCTGCTGCACAGCAGCGACGCCTTCAACGACGTGGTGGTCCACAAGTGGAATATGTTGCGGATGATCGAGTTCGAGACCCACGTCAATGGCCAGTTCATGGACGTGCAGCGTTCCGACGGTATCATCGTTTCCACCCCGACCGGCTCCACCGCCTATGCCTTGTCGGGCGGTGGACCTATCCTCATGCCCACCCTCAACGCCATCGCCCTGGTGCCGATTTGTCCGCACACTCTGAGCAACCGGCCGGTGGTGGTGGACGGCGACAGCCGCATCGAGATCGTGGTGCGCGACTGCAAACTCACCCACGCGCAAATGACCTGCGACGGCCAGAGCAACTTCAGTCTGCTGGATGGCGACCACATCGTGCTCCATAAAAAGGAGCGCTTGATTCGCTTGATTCACCCGGCTAACCACGATTACTTTCACATCCTGCGCGCCAAACTGCGCTGGGGTTCGAAAGGCGAATGAGCCGGAACGGCCTCACCTTTATCACCACACATCATTTATGCTGACTCATCTGCACATCCGCGACTTCGCCATCATCGACGAACTGGAACTGGACCTCGCCGCCGGCATGACCGCCCTCACCGGCGAAACCGGCGCCGGCAAATCCATCTTGGTGGGTGCCTTGGGCCTCGCCCTCGGCGACCGCGCCGACAGCGGCGTGGTGCGCCACGGCCGCGAGCGCGCCGAGATCAGCGCCAGCTTCGACATCGCCGCCCTCGCCCCTCTGCAAACCTGGTTGGCGGAACAAGGGCTGGATGCCGACGGCGACTGCGTGGTGCGTCGCCTGATCACCGCCGAGGGCCGCTCGCGGGGTTTCATCAACGGCCAGGCCGTGCCCATGTTGACCCTGCAACAACTGGGCGAGTGGCTGGTGGACATCCACGGTCAACACGAACATCAATCCTTGTTGCGCCGCGAGGTGCAGCGCGACCTGCTGGACGGCTACGCGGAACATGGTCCGTTATTGAATGAACTCGCCATCTGTTTCCAGCGCTGGAAATCCCTCAGCGAACAACTGACCCAGTCGCGCGCCGCCGCCGACAGCCGCGACGCCCGGCTTGATCTCCTGCGTTATCAAGTGGGCGAACTCGACGCCCTGGCACCGAGTGACGGCGAGGTCGCGCAACTGGAAGAGGAATACCGGCGCCTCCATCACGCCCAGCGTTTGCTGGAGACCTCGCAACAGGTGTTGGCCCAGCTTTACGAAAACGACGGCGCCTTGGTGAGCGGCCTCAATCAGCAAACCCACGAGTTGGAACAATTGCTGCGTTACGACCAGCGTCTCGCGCCGCCGCTGCAACTGATGCGCGATGCGGCCATCCAACTCAGCGAGGCGGCCGGTGAATTGCGCGATTATCTCGCCGGTCTCGATCTCGATCCGCACCGGCTCACCACGGTGGAAGAGCGGCTCAACAGTCTGCATGACTTCGCCCGCAAACACCGCATCCAACCGGAAGAGTTGCCGGCCTTACACACGCGGCTGGCCGCCGAATTGGCGGCACAGCAAAACAGCGACGCGCAATTGGAGAATCTGGCGGCGGAGGCACGCCAGCAGCAAGATCATTACCGGCGGCTGGCGCAAGACCTCAGCGCCGGCCGCGCCCAAGCCGCGGAGTCACTGTCCGCCGCAGTCACGGCCCGCTTGCCGGAACTGGGCATGCCCGGCGGCCGTTTCAGCATCGTGTTGAACGCGCGCGCCGCCGCCGACTTCGCCGCCAGCGGCATGGAACAGGTGGAGTTTCAGGTCAGCGCCAATCCCGGCCAGCCGCCGCGCCCGCTCGCCAAGGTCGCCTCCGGCGGCGAACTGTCACGGATCAGCCTCGCCATCCAGGTGGTGACCAGCCGCTGCCTGCGGGTGCCGACCCTGGTGTTCGATGAAGTGGACGTGGGCATCGGCGGCGGCGTGGCGGAGATCGTCGGCAAACAATTGCGCACGCTGGGTGGCTCGCATCAGGTGTTATGCATCACCCATCTGCCGCAAGTCGCCGCCCTCGCCCACCAGCACTTGCAAGTGCGCAAACGCAGCACGGGCGACACCACCGTCACCACCATCGCGCCACTCTCGGACGCGGAACGTTACGAGGAAATCGCCCGCATGCTGGGCGGCGTGGAGATCACCAAACAGACCCGCGCCCACGCGCGGGAGATGGTCACCCGCGCCCGCGATCCGGCTTGATCGGGCCGCTCATCTCTTCGCGGCTTTTTCTTTGGCCTGGCAGTCGACACACTTGCCGTAGATGTTGAGGGCGTGGTCAGTCATCGCGTAACCGAATTTTTTGGCGATGGCGCGTTGCCGCTCCTCGATGACCTCGTCGATAAACTCGTCCACCTTGCCGCAGGACACACAGACGATATGATCGTGATGCTTGCCCTCGTTGAGCTCGAACACCGCGTGGCCGCCTTCAAAGTGATGACGGGTCACCAGGCCCGCCGCCTCGAACTGGGTCAGAACCCGGTACACCGTGGCCAGGCCCACGTCCTCGCCGCTGTCGAGCAGGGACTTGTAGACGTCCTCGGCGCGCATATGCAAATCGGAATTCTGTTCCAAGATCTCCAAAATCTTGAGGCGGGGCAAAGTGGCTTTGAGACCGGCTTTTTTTAAATCACTGCTTTCCACTGAACATCATCCTCTCGCTGGCGCGGGGCCATGACACAGCCGCCTCGATTCGGTTACCATGTCAGGACTAAAGCGGCCATTATCATTCAAATGCGAACCCACATGCAAAAGCTTATGCTTTATCTCAGTCTCTGTATGGTCTTGGCGCTCTCGGCCTGCGCCATCCACCGGCCCACCGTGCAACAAGGCAATGTGCTGGACAGCGCGGCACTCACACAATTGAAACCGGGCTTGAGCAAACGCCAAGTCAGATTCATCCTCGGCAACCCCGTGCTCAGCGACCCCTTTCAAGCCGAACGCTGGGACTACGTGTATTGGTTGAAACCCAAGGGCAAAGAACCGACCCGCCAGCATCTGACGGTGTTTTTCGAAAACGACAGCTTGAGTCGCATGGAACAGCGGGGCGTCACGCCCCCGCCCGCCGCAACGCAGAATAATTAGCCGGCGTCCCGCGCCGGTGGCAAATCACCACCGCCCTTCTTCATTCGTTTACCCGCCGCCGCGCGCTGCTTACGCACCTCTTTGGGATCGGCGATCAGCTTGCGGTAAATCTCCACCCTATCTCCCGCACGCAACGGCGCATCGAGTCTGGCCAGTTTGCCGAACACGCCCACTTTATTCTGTTTAAGATCAATCTCGGGAAATCGCCGCAGCACGCCGGACAAATCGATGGCCTGTTGCAGCGTCGCGCCGCGCGGCACTTGCACGGCGAGTATCACTTGCACGTCGGGCCGCGCATAGGCCACTTCCACGCTGATCGGTTCAGCGCTGCCCGTAGACATCCACCGCCCGTTTGCAGAATGAATCCACCAGGGTGTTGGCGATCTGATTGAAGATCGGGCCCATGGCCAGGCCCACCAGCTTATTGGCGAATTCAAAGTCGAGATCCAGTGATACCTTGCACGCCTGCTCGCCGAGAGACTCGAAACGCCAAAAGCCGTCCAAGTGCCGGAACGGACCTTCCACCAACCGCATCTCTATCATTTTATTTTTCTGCAGACGGTTGCAGGTGGTGAAGGCTTTTTCAAAACCGCCACGCGACAGCTCCAGGGTGGCGCGCACTTCGTCTTCATCGCGGCTCAACACCCGTGACGTCTTGCACCACGGCAAGAACTGCGGATACGCATCCACATCGTTCACCAGCGAATACATCTCCGCCGGGCTGTACGGCACCAAGGCGCTGCGATTGATGATAGGCATATTGGTAGAATTAAGGTCAGACGGCTAACGGTTCATTATCCCACCGCCGAGATACTGAGCGGCAGTTATATAAAAAATAGACGGCCAAACTCAAGGCCATTCCCTCGAATAGGTAAATTGCGGCTATCTTAACATGCTAGCCACGCATCACGGCGAATCGGCCGGTCTATAATCAAGGTTCTTCGTAGAATTCTGTAAAAGCAGGATAAAACTACCACATCATTCACGCTTTCTCCTTGCGGGGTTCCAGGCGGCGGCGTATGGCCCAGACGTACCACTAACATGGCAAGAAACAGGTAATGGAATAGAAGAACATTAGCGTAGAGCTGAAGTCAGCGATTATCGAGTAGACATCAACATTGAATACAGTGACAACGATCTGGAAGGCGGTCGCGTCCTCGAGATGGTGGAAGAGCGCAGCAAGGCTGCCTTAGGGGTTAAGAATTCTACGAAGAACCATGCTTTTCGAACAACTTGCAGCTGCTACATCGCCTCTATCGCATCCTCCAACCTCTTCACCGCTACCACTTCGATGTCCGCCAGCGGTTTCTTGGGTGCGTTGGCCGCGGGGATGATGGCGCGTTTGAAGCCGTGTTTGGCGGCCTCGCGCAGACGGTCGAGGCCGCCTTGCACGGGGCGGATTTCGCCGGCCAGACCGACTTCGCCGAACACCACCAGCGCCGACGGCAGCGGTTTATTACGCAGACTCGACAAGGCGGCAAGCACGGTGGGCAGGTCGGCGCCGGTTTCGGTGATACGCACGCCGCCCACCACGTTGACGAACACATCTTGGTCGTACATCGCGATGCCGGCGTGGCGCTGCAATACGGCCAATAACATGGAGAGCCGATTGTGATCGAGGCCGACGGTGACGCGGCGCGGGTTGGATATGTGACTCTCTGCGACCAAGGCCTGCACTTCCACCAGCAGCGGACGGGTGCCTTCGCGGGTCACCATCACCACGCTGCCCGGCACTTCCTGTTCATGGCGCGAGAGAAAAATCGCCGAGGGGTTGCTGACTTCCTTGAGGCCGCGGTCGTGCATGGCGAACACGCCCAGTTCATTGACGGCACCGAAACGGTTTTTGATAGCGCGCACTACCCGATACGGCGTGCCCATGTCGCCTTCGAAATACAACACGGTGTCCACCATGTGTTCCAGCACCCGCGGCCCGGCCAGTGTGCCTTCCTTGGTGACGTGGCCGACCAGGAACAACGCGGTGCCCGTGGCCTTCGCATAACGGACGAGCTGCGCTGCGCTCTCGCGCACCTGCGCCACCGAACCGGGGGCGGATTGCAGCACGTCGGTGTAAATGGTTTGGATGGAGTCGATCACCATCACCCGCGGCCTTTCGTGCGCGGCATGAGCGATGACCTGCTCCACCTGAGTCTCGGCCAACAGACGCAACGCGCCGCCGTTCACCTGCATGCGATTCGCGCGCAGACTCACCTGCTCCAAAGATTCTTCGCCGGTGACATAGAGACAGGGCAGTTGGGCGCTGAGAGTCGCCACGGTCTGCAACAACAAAGTGGACTTGCCGACGCCGGGATCGCCGCCGATCAACACCACCGACCCGAGCACCAGACCGCCGCCCAGCACCCGGTCCAATTCACCGAGGCCGCTGGCGATACGCACCTCGTGATCCGGCGCGACGTCGGCGAGCGACTTGACTTCCGCGCCACCCGCCACGCCGGCGAAACCGGTCAAACGTCCCGCGCGGCCTCCCTTGCCCGCCGCAGGTGCCGCGACGCCTTCGATCAAGGTGTTCCATTGCCCGCAATCCGGGCATTGGCCCACCCATTTGGGCGACTCCGCGCCGCAATCCGTGCACCGATAAACCGATTTCGCCTTGGCCATGGCCGTGGATTCCCGCTCGCTGATGGATGGCGGTAGGTTATCACAGGGCTGAGTGATGACGGTGGGGCCGTCGCGAGAAGCACGGATATTCGACTAGGGCCTGTTGACGTTTCGTTTTAAGGTATTGAAATAAAAAAGCAAACTCGTATTCTTGGATTCGCCAAAAAACAAAAAAAGAGTTTGCTAGATGCCCCGATTATTGCTCAGTGACG
>JAHFRV010000030.1 GCA_023266095.1 Gammaproteobacteria bacterium
CGGCATCAGTCAAAATAATCGTCGGGGCTACTCGCATGTCGGCGTTCCATCTGGTTTTCAGCAATACACCATAGATGGGAATTATTTATGTTCTTTCAAGTGCGTAGCACTACACTAGCGGTCGCTCGCCGTTTCCAACTGCCGCGCCAGCAGCGCAACCGGGTGCATGACTTCGATCTCCATCCCCGCCGCGCGTAGGCCGGCCCGCAGATGCAGCGCGCAGCCGATGTTGGAGGTGAGCAGGATCTCCGCGCCGCTGGCTTTTAATGCGGCGATTTTTTCGTCGCGCAGTTTTTCCGCCATCGCGGGTTGGGTGAGCAGGTAGCTGCCCGCCGCGCCGCAGCAGCGGCGGTTGTCGGGCAGGGCGATGAGTTCGATTTGCGGGATGCGCGCCAGTAAGGAATAAGGCGCCTGGTTTTGCCGCAGCACGTGGGTCAGTGTGCAGGGGTCCTGCACCGCGACTTTTTTATGCAGTGGCGCGAAGCGGAGCTCTTCCGGCCAATCTAGCGTGTTTAACAAGGTGCTGATGTCGCGCACCGGTGCGCCCAGTGCCGCGCCGTCCTGAGCGGGGTATTCGGCGAGGGTGGCGCCGCAGCCGCTGGCGACGGTGATGATGGCCTCCAGCGTGTGAGCTTTGAAGGCCGCGCTATTGCGTTGCGCGAGCGTTCGCGCGGTAGCCGGGTCGCCATTGTGCAGGTGCAGCGCGCCGCAGCAGGTTTGCGCCGCCGGTACGTGTACGCGATAACCGAGGCGGGTCAGCAGTTGCGCGGCGGCGTCGAGCGTTGCGCGGTCCGCCACATCGGAGACGCAGCCGAGAAACAAGCCGACTTCGCCGCGCGGCTCGGCCTGGGCCGGGAGCTGACTGGGCCAGGCGCACGGCGCGGGCAGCGGCGGCAGCAGCGCGTCCAGACGCCCGAGGGTACCGCGGCGGGTGAGGCCGGTGAGGCGCGCGAGTTGTTGCAGGCCGCTGCGTTGATAAAGCCGCAACAAGCGCGCGGCGCGATAGAGGCGGCGCCGGTCCGCGATCACGCCGGTGGTCCAGTGCCAGGCCAGACGCCGCCAGCGCGGCGCGGGCGGACGCTGTTCCGCGAGGGCGGCGCGCGCGCCGTCGATGATCTCGCCGTAAGCCACGCCCGAGGGGCAGACCGCTTCACAGGCGCGGCAGCCGAGGCAGTGGTCGAGATGGGCTTCGAGGCGGGGTGTTTGCTCAAGCCGCCCGCTCAACACACCTTGAATGAGGGCGATGCGGCCGCGCGGCGACTCCGCCTCGTCGCGGGTGAGGTGGTAGGTGGGGCAGTGTGGCAGGCACATGCCGCACATCACGCAGCGGTCGGTGGCTTTAAGCAGTGACGAATGGCGGGCGGCGACTGGCAAACAAGAACAACCTGATTCAAAACGGGGTAAAGGTCGGCATGCAATCATGTTATTCTCTTGCGCCTATTCTTGCCACTTCAACCTGACCGTTAGTCGCTGATATGTCCTATTACCGCCACCACGTCTTTTTCTGCACCAATAAACGCGACGATGGCCGCCAGAGCTGCGAAGACTGTGGCGCGACCGCCTTGCGCGACTACGCCAAAAAGCGGGTGAAGGAATTGGGTCTGGCCGGCAAAGATAAAGTACGCATCAATGCCGCCGGTTGCCTGGACCGCTGCGAGCAGGGGCCGGTGGTGGCCGTCTATCCCGAGGGCGTGTGGTACAGCTACGTGGATGAAGAGGATATCGATGAAATCATAGCCGAGCATCTGCAGCACGGCCGGGTGGTGGAGCGGTTGAAGATTTGAACGGCTCAGCTTCCAATAGTACCGCCGTGGCCGCCGCGCCGTTGACGGAAGCGGTGGTGCGCGCCGTCGGGCTCACCAAACTGTATGGCGAGACCCCGGTGGTGAAGGGGGTGGACTTCAATGTCTATCGCGGAGAATGCGTGGGGCTGCTCGGCCCTAACGGCGCGGGCAAGACCACCACCCTGCGCTTATTACTGGGTACCGCCCACCCCAGCGGCGGCACGCTGGAGGTGCTGGGTCTGCCGGTGCCGGCGCGAGCCGCCGAGATGCGCAGGCGCCTCGGCGTGGTGCCGCAGTTCGATAATCTCGATCCCGATTTCACCGTCGCCGAGAATCTGCAAACCTACGGCAGTTATTTCGGCTTGAGCCGCGCCGTGCTCGCGGAGCGGGTGCCGGTCTTGCTGGAATTCGCCGCGCTCACCGAGCGGGCCGATGCCAAGATCAGCGCCCTCTCCGGCGGTATGAAGCGGCGGCTGACCCTGGCCCGCGCCCTGATCAACGACCCCGAGTTGCTGGTGCTCGACGAACCCACCACCGGCCTCGATCCGCAGGCGCGCCAGTTGTTGTGGCGGCGGCTGCGGGAATTGCTGGCCGCCGGCAAGACCTTGCTGCTCACCACGCATTATATGGAAGAGGCGGAACGACTCTGCGACCGGATCATGGTGATGGATCACGGCGTGATCCTCGCCACCGGCAGCCCGGCGGAGTTGATCCGCGCCCACATCGAGCCGCAAGTGGTGGAACTGTTCGGTCCCCGCGCCGCCGAATGGTTGGCGGCGGATGGCGCGGGCCGGGCCGAGCGGACCGAAGAAGTCGGGGAGAGCGTCCTGTGTTATCTGCACGACGAACGGCCGCTGCTTGATGCTTTGGCCGCGGCGCACGGTCTGCGTTTCACCCATCGCCGCGCCAATCTGGAAGACGTGTTTCTCAAGCTCACCGGCCGCGATCTGCGGACGGCGAGTTGAAGGTGGAGTAATGGCGATATGGGGCTGGGTGCCGGTGTGGCGGCGGAATTTCCTAGTGTGGCGCAAGCTCGCCCTGCCGTCCCTGTTGGGTAATTTCGGTGAACCGCTGTTCTATTTGTTGGCGTTGGGCTACGGCTTCGGCTCCTTCGTCGATCAAGTGCAGGGCATGCCGTATCTGATGTTTCTCGCCTCGGGCATCGTCTGCGGCAGCGCCATGAACTCCGCCACTTTGGAGGGACTGTATTCCGCCTATGTGCGCATGTCGATGCAACAAACTTGGGAAGGCATCCTCGCCACCCCGCTGAGTGTACGGGACGTGGTGGTAGGCGAGATGATGTGGACCGGGACCAAGGCGCTGATCAACAGCACGCCGATCTTGGTCGTGGCGGCGGCGCTGGGGGCGGTGCATGATTGGAATGCCCTGTGGGCCTTGCCGGTGCTGCTGCTGGCGGGGCTGGCCTTCGGCGCCATGGCCTTGGTGGTGACTTCGGTGGCCACCGGCTTCGACTTCTTTATGTACTATTCCACCCTCATCATCACCCCCATGTTTTTGCTGAGTGGGGTATTTTTCCCGATAGACGTCATGCCGGGCTGGGTGCAAGGCATGGCGCAGGGGTTTCCCCTCACCCATGTGGTGGCGGTGGTGCGGCCGCTGATGACCGGTCTGCCGCTCGTCGCTCCGCTGCTGCATTTGGCCGTGTTGATGATCTGCGCCGTGCTGGCATTGACCGCGGCGACCTGGCTGTTGCGGCGGCGCTTGATCCGTTGACGGGTAGCTTGTGCCGGGGCGGGTGCTGCTGTAGAATCCCGCGTTTCTTAAAATCAGCTTTTCAGGATTCATTCGGATGAAGACCTTCAGCGCAAAATCAGAGACCGTCAAGCGTGACTGGTACGTCGTCGACGCCAGCGGCAAGACCTTGGGGCGCATGGCCAGCGAAATCGCGCGGCGCCTGCGGGGCAAGCACAAGGCGGAATACACCCCGCACGTGGATACCGGCGATTACATCGTGGTGGTGAACGCCGGCAAGGTGCAGGTCACCGGCAAAAAGCTCACCGACAAGATGTATCATCATCACACCGGTCACATCGGTAATATGCGTTCCTTCAGCTTTCAAAAGATGCTGGAGCGCGCACCGGAGCAGGTGGTCGAGATCGCGGTGAAGGGCATGTTGCCCAAGAATTCACTCGGGCGGGCCATGTTCACCAAGCTCAAAGTCTTCGCGGGCCCCGAGCATTGTCACCAGGCGCAGCAACCGCAGCCCCTGGATCTGGATATTTAATTCATTTAGCGCAGGACTGTTCATGGCACAGCAGACCAACAACACCATCGGCCGCCGCAAGTCCGCGACGGCCCGCGTTTTCCTGAGCAGCGGCTCCGGGAAGATCACCATCAATAATCGTACGCTCGAACATTACTTCGGCCGCGAGACGCCGCGTCGCGTCGTCCTCCAGCCTTTGGAGGCGGTCAATATGGTCGGCTCCTTGGACATCGCCATCACCGTGCGCGGCGGCGGTAATAGCGGTCAGGCCGGCGCCATCCGTCACGGCATCGCCCGCGCTCTGGTCGACCGTGACGAGACCTTGCGCAGCCCGATGCGCAAAGCCGGCTTCCTCACTCGCGATGCCCGCGAGGTGGAGCGTAAGAAGGTCGGTTTGCACAAGGCGCGCAAGCGTCCGCAGTACTCGAAACGTTAATGAACTTAGGTTTGAGACCTGCGCGGTCGATCCGCGCGGGTCTCAAACCGGTAAGTCCTCATCCGTGTTGTTGTTGGGGGATCGTCTAGCGGTAGGACTGCGGACTCTGACTCCGCCAACCTAGGTTCGAATCCTAGTCCCCCAGCCATTATTCCGTCTTCACCCCATTTCCCTGCTGTATCTTTTTAACAACACGATTTCGCTTACGTTGTTTTTTTGAAAATAAGTGTTGTCTTTGTCTCGGCATCTTCGTAGAGTCTGCCCCAGCTCAAGTCTCTTGAGTTAAGTGATTAAGCCTTTTTTAATCCACCGAATTTAAACCCTACAGGGAGATAGCTATGAACAAGAAGTTGATTGCACTTGGTGTTGCCGCCGCGTTGACGGCCCCCTTGGCGGCCCCCTTGGCGGCCCAAGCCGGCGTGGAAGTGTATGGCCAAGCCCGTGCCTCCGTTGATTTCGTCAACAACAATGCCCCCGCTACCGCTGGCGAAGACAGCGTCATCAGTCTGTCCAGCAACGCCTCCCGCCTCGGCTTCAAGGGTGACGAGGATCTGGGCAATGGTCTGACCGCGATGTGGCAGCTCGAGCAGGGATACAGCGTGGATACCGGTAATGCCTTCACCGCCCGTGACACCTTCGTGGGTTTGGGTGGCGGTTTCGGTACCGTGATGCTCGGCAAGCTCAGCACCCCCTACAAGAACTCCACCGGCAGCCTGGATATCTTCAGCGATACCCGTGCCGACTACAACGCGATCATGGGCAGTGTGGACGGCGCCGTGGTATTCGATAACCGCGCCAGCAATACCATCGCCTATATGACGCCTAACATGAGCGGCTTCAGTGCCGCGGTGGCCTATGTCATGGCCAAAGGGGCGAATGACGATAATTTGTCCATGACGTCGACCGAAAGCGATCAAGACGCCTACAGCTTGAGCGGCAGTTACAACAACGGCCCCATCTTCGTCACCGCCGCCTATGAGTCCTTGAATGCTCAGGGCGCGGGTGGTGATGACGCCTCCGCGTGGAAGATCGGTGGTTCCTACACCATCATGGACGCCACCACGGTGGGTGCCATTTGGGAAAGCGCCGATGTGGGCGGTTCCGCCGGCGACCGTGACGCCTGGTATTTGAACGTGGCCCACAAGATGGGTGACACCACCATCAAGGGTGCCATTGCCATGGCCGATGAGATGGGCAGCGTGACCGACACCGGCGCCACCCAGTTCGCCTTGGGCGTTTCGCAAGCCCTGTCCAAGGCCACCGAGGTGTACGCTCTGTACACCGTGGTGAGCAACGACGCCAGCGCCGATTACGGCCTGATCAGCAACTCCAGCAACACGCTGGGTGAAGACATGTCCGCCTTCTCCTTGGGTGTCAACCACAAGTTCTCTTCCAAGTAAGTCATTGCTTCAGTCGAGAACGGAATGGGCGCCTGCGGGCGCCCATTTTTTTGCGTGAAATACCTTCCGCTTCGGCTGTTGTGTGGTGGCGCTTGCAATGAGCGTCGGCGTGTATGTGGAATACAACAACATCAGCGACGCTGGTAATGCCAACTACGACTTGATCCGAGTTGAGTCTGGTGGTGGGTAAAACGTACTGGCCTTCTCGTTTGCTCTCAATCATCAATGTTCTTTCAAATAGCGTAATCGCGGCATAAAAAAGGGCGCCTAGAGTGCTCTTTTTTTATGCCGCTATATCCCGTTGGCGCGAACGGCTAACAGTTTCTCGGCTGACCGGCGATGTCGTTTAACTCTAATCACGTGGGTTTGGTGCGACGTTGAAACGGAAAGGCCGCGGTCAGGGTTGTCGGATGAGCAGTATTTTATTCGGTGCACGCACCGTTTTGGCGAACTTGGGAAGCAGATGAATTGGGTATTGGATGTCCCGCCAACCGAAGTAATTTGCGAGATAAGCACCGTTGTCAGTTTAAACACTTGTAAGTTAGCACCTAAGTTGACAAAATCTGACGGCAGAAATCCCTTCAAGGGGGCGAGTGGATGAAAACGGGCTACCGCGTTCTGGTCTTTACCGGAGCGGCGCTGCTGTGGTTGGCGGGAGGCGTGAGCCTCGGCGGCGTATTTAATACCAAGCACAACTTAAGTGCGGGCGGGCTGAATGCCGTGAGCAATGACGACGGCACGCGGGAGATCTGCGTGTTTTGTCATACGCCTCATGGCGCCAACGCCAGCGCGGCCGTCCCCTTATGGAACCGCAACATCGACCCCACCGGCTATGAAACCTACGATCAACTTGGCACCACCACCCTCGATGCGTCCATAGAACCGATAGGTTCGGTCTCAGTCGCCTGTCTTTCTTGTCACGACGGTACGCAAGCCATGGACACCTTGATCAACGAGCCGGGCTCCGGTGTGCAAGTGCCCGGTTTTCGTAATGGCGCCTGGAGCGGACAGGCGCGGCCTGCGCAAGGCCGCATCGGCCGGCCGGCGGTGATCACCAATCTCGGCAAGGATCTCACCAACGATCATCCGATCGGGATTCAGTTCGCGGGCGGGGGTTATTCGCTGTCGAACGCGGGCGGGCCGGGCGCGGATCGGGACTTTCATACCGCCAATTCGGACATCATGGGCACCAGCCGGGTATGGTGGGTCAATACCCCGGAGGGTAGTCAATCTTTCGAGCGTACCGATATGAAACTGTACACGCGGGTTGCGACGCGGGGGGCTTACGTGGGTGAGGCGCAGCCTTATGTGGAGTGCGCCTCCTGTCATGATCCCCATGTGGATGAAAACCCCACGTTCCTGCGCGTTAATCCCGCGGGCAGCGCCGTGTGTCTGACTTGTCATAATAAATAAATTGCGGCCGATGTAGTTAGTCTGGGTCCGACTCAAGGACGGGTTGTCGAGCGCCGGAGAGGTGAACAAGCTGGACCGGGGGTTGCGGCCATGGCTTGGGGGTGAGCAGTACCGCGTTATTCATTTGGGCGGGTGATCTTGCGTTGGAGCGTGAGGTCGCTTAAGGTGAAAAAATTTACGGCGTGTGACGGCGGTAAGCAAAAAAATCCGTGCAATGCGTTGTGGATCGCCATCCGGGGGAGAGTCGGGTGGAGGTCCTGGGCTTATGTCACTGAGGGGCGCGCGACAATAACAATGAGACGGGTCTGTGCTGCGTTTACATCTCACGTTACCCAGGGCTTGGCCCTGGTGGCGTTGGTATCATTGTGCCCCGCCGCGCGCGCCTTGCCCGTCGATGTGTCGGGCAGCGTGGGTTACAGCTTCCGTTCGCTTAGCGCCGATACCACTGACGCCACCAGCAATCAACTCTTCGGAAATTTACGTCTGCGTACTTATATTTGGCAGCCCTGGTTCGCCACTGTCGAAGGGGGCGCCACGCTCGCCAAGGACAATTCGGATTTGGACGACGGCAGCACCAGCACCAGCACTACCTCGGACATCTATTCCGGTGATCTCGTGCTGAATGTGTTGCCGGATAGCCGCACGCCCTTTCGCTTATTGTATCAGGCCACCGATAGCCGCGTGGACAATACCGTGGTTTACAACCCGCTGGTGCGGGTCTATGGTTCGGAATACCAGACCACCAATTTGGATTTGCGGCAATCCTATATCACCGAGGATGGCCATCGGGCCCAGTTGCGTTATGGCGCGCGGACCTGGGATTCGGATCTGAGCGGCACCTATGAAAATGAAATCATGGGCGTGGAGCTGGACTGGCGGCCCGTACGTCAGCGCCTGTTGTTTCGCGGCAATATTGAAACCACGGATCAATCCCGCACCGATCGACATCAGGAAAATCTCATACTCGATGTCGATCATTATTATTTCCCCAATGATGATCTGCGGCTCGACACCAAGGCCAGCCACTATCATCTCGACACCACCTTCGATGGTGCGACCGGTTTGGTGGATACTGTTACTACGGAAATCTCCCAGGTATCCAGCTTCACTTTTTGGCGGCCGGTCGATCGGCGCTGGACGGTCAGCGCCGGCGCGCGTGCCTACACCATGGCCGGCGAAAATTCCGCGCAATCCAGCGACCAGACCAGCTTTGGGGCGACGGCGGGCGCCTTCTATCAATATTCGAAACGGCTGCGGTTCGACGGCAGTGTCAACTTCAGCAAGGCCGACATCAATAGCGCCGACCAAACCACCCATCGCGAACGCCTTGGCGCTCTGCTGCAATCCGATCTGGTGGAGTTGCGGGGATTTACTTATCAGTGGTATGCCAGCGGCGCGCTGGAAAATCTGAGTGACGTGGACGATGACGCGTTATCGCTACAGGCTTCGTTGGGACACGATGCACAGAGAATGTGGATGTTGAACCCACAGTCGTCCTTGCGTTTGAGTTTGACCCAGGCGCTCAATGAGGTGTTGAGCACCGGCGATCAGGAAACCGCGCATCGCTTGGATCACAGCGCGAGCCTGGGCTGGAATCAGTCGGCCTTCCAAGGGGCGACCACTCTGGTGCAGCTGACTTTGTCCGACTCGCGTAATTTCGGTGATTTGAGCGATGAGCAGCAGTTGATCAATCTGCAAGCTTCCCGGTATCAAGCGCTAGGCGCGCGCAACACCTTGTCGGGACATTTGACCCTGCAGACCGTGGTTCGTGATTTTTCCAATCATGCCAATGACGGCTCGGTGACCACCACCACCGGCCAGATCAGTTATCTTCACCAGACGCTGTTCAATATACCGCGACTGCAATTCAACTCCGATCTGCGTGTTTCACAAGCGTCAACGGATGAAGGTCTTGATCGCAACGAATGGGAGAATCGTCTGGATTACACCATCGGTTTGGTGGACGCCAGCCTGAGTTTTAGATGGATGGATAACGGCGACGAGAGTTCACAGCTCTTATATTTTCGGGTGACACGCCGATTTTAAGAGGGTTAAGGTTTGAAACCATTACCAAGTTTGCTGATCATTAATTATAATACGTCAAATTAACCGAGGAGACAGTGCATGACGTCCTACAAAGCCGACCGTAGCATTAAATGGAGATTTTCCATTTTGGGGGTGTTGGCGGGACTGGCCCTGCTGGCCATGGCCCCTGCCAAAGCGGAATATGCCGATGTGATCATTAATAATTATGCCGACGCGGCCGGCATGCGACCCGTGGTATTCCCGCACTGGTTCCATCGTATTCGTTTCCGTTGTAAGGTCTGTCATGCCGACTTGGGGTTCCAGTTCAAAGCCGGCGGGAACAAGATCACCATGGCCAAGATCATCGACGGTAAATTCTGCGGCGCTTGCCATAACGGGGAGGTGGCTTGGTCCGTGGAGAACTGCAATATGTGCCACTCCGGTATACCCGGCACGCCGACCCACATTCATGGGAGTACCGTGCAGCGTCTAGTGTCGCCTCCTTATAAGGCGCTCAACGCTCCACAACAACCAGCCCAACAGTAACCGGTCAATGTGAGGAACGTGGTCATGAGACAACAATTGAAAATCTATGTCGGATCAGCGGTGTTGGCCCTGCTGGTTTCTGCTCCCGCCCTCGCGGCGGACGCGGGTTTGTTTAGCGGCGCCATGCAACAAGCGGCGCCCGGCGAACACTTGCTGCTGGCTGATGTGTCATCTTCCAATACTTTCAATCGTAATTTGAAAAAGGAAAAAGATCCTAACGCCGCCCCTTCCGAAGACGGGTATCACGACCCCGAAAATGAAGGCACGCATATTTTGCAGCCGCCCAAGGATGCCTATACCGGCTTACCTACCACGGAATTCGGCAATCATGTGGACTGGGTGAAGTCGATAGACGAGAAGAAGCTGTCACCCCGTTGGGACCGGATTAATTCCAGCGAAGAACCCTTCGTGATGGACATGGACATCGTCCGTGAAGTGAAAGCTTCGGTGCCGGACGTGGTGTTTCCGCATCGTCAACACACCGAATGGCTGGCCTGCGCCAACTGCCATCCCGCTATCTTCGTTCCGCAGAAAGGTGCTAACCAAATCAATATGTCGGCCATCCTGCTGGGACAGAAGTGCGGCGTCTGTCATGGTAAAGTTTCTTTCCCGATCACCACCAAGACCTGTTCCAAGTGTCACTCCAAACCCAAGCCCGCGGATTGGTCGCCGCCCTTGAGCGACGCCACCCTTAAGAATCCCTGGCGTTAGTCCGATAACGCAAGCGGCGCCACAAGTGTGTGGCGCCGCCGCTGTTTAGTCAGTTCCTGATTCCGTGTAATTACGGGGCAAGCTGTGAGCAACACCGTTGTCCAGGGGTAAGTCTGTCTGGACTGGGTTTGTGAAAGTGACGGATCGGCGAATCATTTGCGGCTGAGCAAGGTCATAAGATTCGGCGAGGAGACTTAATGAACTCAAAGTGTAAATTAGTACTTTTGGCGTTGGTGGTGATGGCAGGTTCCGCGGCCGCAAGTGAGAACCAAGAGGCCGCGCCGACTGCCGCTACAGCGCCGGTTGCAGAGGCGCAGCAGCCGAGTGTAAGCGCCGATCCGGTGGAAGGCAGTGCAACGGTCCCGCCCGCGCCGGTAGCTGCGCCGCCGGCCGTGGTGACGCCCAGCCCTGTCCCGTCCAAACCCGTGGTGAGTGCGCCGGCGGCGCAGTCCGGCGGTGCTATAACCGTGGTGGCCGATCGCACACCGCGGACTTTTCATTTGATAGCCGGGACGAAGGACGCCAGCCATCCTTATTTTGGCCATGGTTCGGACATGGGGTTCGTGACCGATGGTGTGCAGGGAAAAGAGCTGGTGTTGACCCGGGGCGTGACGTACACGTTCAATTTGAACACTGGCGTGATGCACGATTTTTATTTCACTACCAGTCCGGTGGGGCGTGGTGCCGGCACCTTGACCGAGGGCATTACCGGCCAGTTTATTTTTAAGGGCGACGCGATGTTTACGCCGTCCGCCACTACGCCGGAAGTGGCGTACTACCAATGCCGTAATCACGCCTATATGGGCGGCAAGATTCACATCGCCAACGCCGGTGACAAGGTAAGCTTGGGTGGCTCGCCTGCCTTGCCCGTGGAAGGGGTTCCGGTAGCTCGCACTTACACCGCGGATCAAATAAAACAAAAATTGGCTTTCGCGGAGATGTTGATCGGGTCATCCGCCTCCGCTAAACGGGTGGCCGCCAGTAATAATACCGAAGCGCAAACCTTGATTACCCAAGCCAAAGACCAGTTGGCTGCCGCGCGTACCGCCTTGGGCGCCAGTGATAATCACCGGGCCATGGAGTCGGTGAACGAAGCCTTGCGGCTGATGAACAACGCCACCCGCTTGGTCCCCGATCAGCAAGTGGTGGATTACAAATCCCGTTACGCGGCTTTGCTCGAACAAATCCAAGGCTTTGAAACTTCTCATCAGCGGAATGTGGCGCAGGGCATGAAGCCCATCAAGCCGGGTGCGGAATTGGATAAAGCCAAATATGGCAAGTTGATGAGCGAGGCGGAGAGTCTGGCGGCCAAAGGTGACCACGAGAATGCGGTCAAGCGACTCGAATCAGCCAATGAATTGATCACCGCCGCTTTGAGCGCGATGCTGCACGAGCAGACCATGGTCTATGACAAGAGTTTCGCCTCGCCTAAAGATGAGTACGAGTTTGAGTTGTCCCGTTACCGCAGTTATGCGGAGCTGGTGCCGGTGGCCATCGAACAACGCCGCCCGGCGCCGCAAACGATAACCCTGATGGATGAGCAGACCAACCGCGCTAAAGAAGTCTATGCGGAGGCGGTGGCATTGGCGGCCAAGGGCGATCACAAAATGGCCGTGATGGCGATGCAGGCGGCGACCGAAAGAGTGCAAAAAGCTTTGCGGCTGGCGGGAGTGCAATAGTCGTTCTGCCGTGGCCGTATATTAGGTATGGACAAGGCCGCGTTTTTTCGGTGTGACTTGTCTTGAAAACACGCTATATTACCCGAGCCCGCTCCAGCAGGGGCCGGCATGCCAAATGGGGATAGCATGAATAAAGGCGTCGAGCGATACGCGTTTAACACTCATCTCCGCGGCTATTTCGCTGTGGCCATCGCCCTGTTTTTCGGCTGGGCCGTCGCGGCGCACGCGGAAGACGGTCCGGTGTGGACCAAGGGCCTGCACTTTCAAACGGAAGGTGAAGTAGTTCCCGTTTTGGAAGACGGCATCCACGATCCCACCAACAATGCCGTGACTATTTTTCAAGAGCCGGTGGAATCCATGAAGGATTTCCCCCGTGACGGTGCCGGCATCATCGACTGGGTGAAAGTGCTGCAAAAGGATATGATCGACCCGCGGCAGAGCAAGCTGGGTGACAAGGATATGTATGCCGCCGACTTCGACATTATTTTCAAGAATACCGGTTCCATGCCGTTCGTGCGCTTTCCCCATTTGCCCCATACGCAATGGTTGACCTGCGCCAATTGCCACCCTGCGATATTTCTTCCGCAGAAAGGGTCAAACCCGATTACCATGTCGGACATCATCCAAGGCAAATACTGCGGTGTCTGCCATGGCAAGGTCGCCTTTCCTCCCACTATGAATTGTGGACGATGCCACTCCGTACCGCGCGATTCCGCCGGGCTGCGCTAGCTGCGCTGCTGACCGGCAGCACCTGGCTTCTGAACGGATGTTCCATGTTCGGTGGTACACCCATGTCCTCGACCGCCGAAGGCGAGGTGGTCGCCGAGACCGCGTCGAGCCGTATTTATTTTGAAGAAAGCCTCCGCGGCGGCCGGGTTGGCAATGCCTTTTTCGGCAACGGTGAACTGCAACCGGTGATGACCGGCGACACCGGTGGACTGGTGCGCTTGCACGAAGCCCGTTTCCGCCGTCCGGTGGCGGTGGCCGCCAAAGATCATTGGGTATACGTGGTCGATGCCGACCAGCAGCAGGTGATCCTTTACGATCGTATTTCCGGAACCCAGGAAATCCTGGTCAGCTTGAAAGGGCTGGTAACCGGCGATGTCGCCGACATTTTCGTTACCGGCGACCGCAGCTTTTACCTCGCCGACAGCGTCGGCGGCAAGGTGCTCAAGTTCAATCGCAATGGCCGTTTGGAAGCTACTTTCCGCGATTCCATGAATCTGCGGCGGCCGGTGGCAGTGTCGGTGGACGAAACCACCGGTGATGTCTACGTTGCCGACGGCGTGCTCGATCACGTGTTGATCTTCAATAGCGCGGGTGGTTTGTGGCGCGCGCTCGGCGGTCGCGGTGAAGGAAACGGTGAATTCTTGAATATCACCGCCATGGCCCGCGGACCGGACGGCGTGTATGTGACCGCCCGTTTCGCCCATCGGGCTCAAGTGCTCTCGGAGGAAGGAACGTTTAAATACGCGTTCGATCCCGATACCGTGGTGTTCCCCAACGCCGTGGCGGTCGACACCGCCAATCGGGCCTATGTCTCGGACTTTTTTAATAACACCGTCAAAATATTCGAGCAGGGCAAACTGGTCGCGACCATCGGCGGCGCCGGGGTAGGGCCCGGCCGCTTCAACGGGGTCAGCGACGTGTGGTTGGACGGGAGCTCTTTGTACGTTGCCGACAGCCTCAACGGCCGTATCCAAGTGTTCAAGATCGCAGCGGGCGAGTTCAAAGCGAAACAATAAAAGGGGGTCGGTGTGGTGAGACGTGCCAACCTCGCGACGGGGTTGCTGGTCGCGGTTGTGGTGTTGGCGGGTTGCGCGCCGACCCACAGCACGCTGCGTTATCAACCCGATCCGCCTTTCACCGCGGTATGGCCGGCGCCGCCCGAGACGCCGCGTTACCGTTATGTGGGCGAGCTCACCGGCGAACAGAATATCCATGTCGCCAATCAAGGGCTCGCGTCCAGCGGCACGCGGCTGTTTAAGTGGTTGGTCGGGCTGACCTCGCCGAAACATCTGCCGGTGGTTCTGCAGCGCCCACAGGGCGGGGTGACCGATGCGGCCGGCCGGGTGTATGTCACCGACGTCAGCCGTCAAGCGGTCTATGTGTTCGATGAGCCGGCCGGCACCATGCAGGTCTGGGAGATGGCGGCCGACAATGTCCGTTTCGTCTCTCCCATCGGTATTTCCTTGGGCGCGAACCATGAAATCCTGGTGGCCGACGCGGAGCTGGGCTATGTGGTCCGCTTGGATAAAGACGGTATTCCGCGCGGAACCATCGGCCAGACCCAATTGGTACGGCCCACCGGCGTGGTGCGCGATGCGGCGCAGGGCCGGATTTATGTGGCCGACACCCACGGTCACGATATCAAAGTATTCAGCGACAGCGGCGAGTTGGTGAAGACTTTCGGTCGGCGCGGCGAGGCGGCCGGTGAATATAATTCGCCCACTTATTTGAGCTTTGCCAATAATCGGCTTTATGTTGCTGATACACTCAATGCCCGGGTGCAGGTCGTGTCCCCCGACGGCGAGGCCTTGCAGGTGTTCGGCCGCCGAGGAATATTCATGGGTGACATGCCGCGGCCCAAGGGTGTTGCCGTGGATAAAGACGGCAATGTCTATGTGGTAGAATCTTATTTCGATTATTTGTTAGTATTCAACACCGAAGGTGAGTTGTTATTGCCTATCGGCGGTACGGGCGGGGGCCTCGGACAATTTTATCTGCCGGCAGGTGTGTGGACCGATGAGCGTGACCGGATCTACATCGCTGACAGTTTTAATGGTCGAGTGGTCATACTTCAGTTCCTGAGAGAGGGCGCATGAGACGGACGCTGCGAAACAGAGGCATCCTCGCGCTGGCCGCTGCTTGTTTATTTTTGTCCGTCCTGCCAGCGCAGGCCGAGCGTATTTCCGACATCCGCAACACCAAGCATAATTTTTCCGCGACGGTCATTCCCATCCTACCCAACGGTGCGCAGCGTAATGCCGCCGCCAGCAGCGAGTCGCAGATCTGCGCCTTCTGTCACACCCCTCACGGCGCGACCAAAGCTCCCAAAGCTCCTTTGTGGAACCGCAAGCTGACGGGCACTACGTATACGCCGTATTCCTCCGGCTCGCTTGACGCGATCGATCTGGGCCAGCCGCGCGCCAAGTCCAAACTGTGTCTGTCCTGCCATGACGGCACTCTCGCTCTGGGTGCGGTCAATGTGCTGAATCGCGTCGAAGAACCCAGTATCGATTTCACCGGTCCGGGTATCGGGCCGGGCGACACCATCCCCGAAGGCATGGGGCCGACCACGGGTTTCACCCGCAAATTGGGCGTCAATCTAAGCAACGATCATCCCATTTCATTCACCTTCGACAGCGCGCAAGCCGCGCGCGACGGTGAATTGTATGATCCCGCTGTGGCATCCCAAGTCGGTGACCGGGTGCAAGGTCAACCCGCACCCCGTTTACCGCTCGAAGAAAATCGCGTGGAGTGTATCAGCTGTCACGATCCACACATTCGCGACACCTCCGGGGAAAACGTGAAGTTTCTGCGGGTGAACCGCTTCCAAAAGGCCGAGCCGGTGGACCGCCAGTTCAATGCCGAGAACGACATCATTTGTCTGGGCTGTCACGACAAGGCTGGCTGGGTAGGTTCGGCGCACGCCAATTCCACCGTCGCCACTTATGAATATCAGGACGCGGCGGCGGATCTGCGCGAATTTCCCCGCAGCATACAAGTGTGGCAGGCGGCGTGTCTGAACTGCCATGATCCTCACACCGTGCAAGGTTCACGGCGCATCCTGCGCGAAGGCGCCGATGGCCCGCCGGCGATCACCGCGAGCGGCGCCAAATTCCGTCACGGTGGGCAAGCGGCCATCGAACAAACCTGTTACGCCTGTCATTCGGCCGACGGCGACGTGCTGCGCGGCGGCCATACCGGCGGCACCCAAAGCACCCGCCCCGGTTTCGGCGTGCCCGACATCAAGACCGACTTCACCACCATGGCCCGCCACATGCCCATCGCCAACACCGACCAGGCGGCCGGGCGCGAGATGCACGATATCGGCACCGGCCCGCTCAAGAGCCAGCAAGGCGGTAAAGATTTCGTGGAGTCGACCACCAATATGGGCAAGGGTGATCCCAACAATCGCCATGCCGAGTGTACCGACTGCCATAATCCCCATCGCGTGATCCGCAATCGTTTATTCAACGATAACCCCAATGTGCCGGACGCGGAGGAGGGCACCCACAATCACACCGCCAGCCAAATCGCCGCCACCGGCGGGATTCACACCAACCATGCTTCCGGGGTGTTGCGCGGCATTTCGGGTGTGGAGCCGGGCGGCTGGCCGTCGACCGAATTCGGCAGCGAGCCCACTGTGTTCGAAGTGAAACGCGGTGATCCCGGTGTGGGCGGCAGCACCGACGTCAACGCGCCTTACGTCACCCGCGAATATCAAGTGTGTATGAAATGCCACTCCAACAACGCCTACGATTCACCGCCCAACCTGGGTTCCTTCCGGGGTGGCACGCCGCCGGGCACCAACGCGATGTTCCAGTACACTAATCAGGCCATGGAATATCAATCGCCGGACGATCACAAGGGCGAGGGTACTCCCCCTACCCCCAGCGGGGCTTTCGTCAGCGGCGCCATAGGGGAATGCACGAACAATTACACCGACGCTAATTACGCCATTTCGGAAACTTGGCCGGGTTATCGCGACAGTCAGGGCAATTGCATCAATCTGGTGGACAATAATCACCGATCCTGGCATCCCGCGCTCAAGGATACCGGGCGTTTGATCGCGGTGCGCAACATCAGCAGTCCCGATGTTTGGCGGTCGCCCTTCAATGCCGGCGTGGGCACCCAGACCATGTATTGCACCGATTGTCATGGTTCGGATACCGATGTGAACGACGGCGCCGTGCCGCGCGGCGGTGCGCAAGGCAGTGTCTGGGGGCCGCATGGGTCGAACAATGATTTTCTTTTGAAGGGTCCGTGGAATGACAATGTCGGCACGACCACGACCGACGGCCTGTGTTTCCGTTGCCATAATTACAATTATTACGGCAAGTCATTCCCCGCCGGTCCTTTGGCCGAAAGTCAGACTTTGCAGAGTGGTTTCCGGCGCAGCACCGGTAATTCGTCTTGCGTAGGCGTGCCTAACGTCAATCTCCACACCGGGCACGCCAAGGAAGACGTGGTGCGCAATTTCCGCTGCAATTTCTGTCATATCGCCGTGCCCCATGGCTGGAAGAATAAAAACTTCCTGGTCAACTTGAACGACGTAGGTTTGGAAGTGGGCTTACCGGCGGGGACGCAAGTGCGCACCCCCAGCCCGCAGCGTTATTACCGCGGTGCGTATTACAACGGCTCGGTGCTGAAAGTGGTCAACTTCAAACGCAGCGGCGAGTGGACCCCGGTCAGTTGCGGTTCCGCCGGTTCGCCGGGTAACGGCAAGCGAGGCATTACCTGGATGAACGGCAACGGTGAAGAGACCTGCAGCAATATTCCATGAACGCTGTGTTGAGTCCCCTCGCTTCCTTGCGCCTGACTTTGGTGGGGATGGTGTTGTTGGCGATCGGTGCCGCCTTGAGTTACGGCAACCCGATGACGACCTCGGTGTGGGTGTTGGTGGTACCCATGGCGTTTCTGGCGGTCAATTTATTAGCCGCCATCATCACCAACCCGCGGATTAATCGCCGCGGGGGGCTGCTAACTTTCCATATCGCGCTGCTGGGTATCGTGGTGCTGGCCGCGCTAGGCCGTCTCACCCATTTGGAAGCCCATGTCGAGCTGGTGCAAGACACCGCTTTTTCCGCCGACGAATTATTCGACGACAGCCGCGGTCCCTGGCATGCCGGTGATTTGGACAAGCTGGTGTTTGTGCAAGGACCCTATACCGTGGATTATGCGCCGGGCATGGTGCGTGGTCTGACTCACAGCGAAGTGCGGGTGCCTGACGGGCAAGGCGGCTGGGAGCGCCGGGTGATCGGTGACGATCGGCCTCTGGTGTTGGACGGTTATCGTTTCTATACCTCGTTCAATAAAGGTTTCGCGCCGCTGCTGACTTGGATGCCCGAGCAGGGCGAGCCGCAGACCGGCGTAGTGCACATGCCGGCTTATCCGCTGTTCGAGTTCAAGCAGGACAACACCTGGAAACCGCCCGGCGGGCCGGAGATCAAATTCTGGCTGCGTCTCGAAACCGGCATGACGGAAAAGGCGGCGTGGGTATTGGATGGGCAAAAGGCCAAGGGCACGTTGGTGGTCAATAGTGGCGCGGAGCGCGTGGAATTACAGCCGGGTGAGACGGTCAAGTTACCAGGTGGGCAGTTGCGTTACGAACGCTTGTCGAGCTGGATGGGTTATAAAATATTTTACGATCCGACGTTACAGTGGCTGTTCGTGACGGCGGTGTTCGGGGTGATAGGCATGTCCGTGCATTTCTGGCGTAAATTCGGCGCGCGGCTGCCGGCCGCCGATACGATTAAGACGGGAAGCTATTCTGCTACGTCCAAGGGGGTGCGTTATGAATGAGTGGAACACGGCGACCGAACTGCCCTGGTTATGGGCGGGGATGACCTCGTATGCCTTGGCCACTTTTATCGTGATTCGCGGCGTGATGCATACGCGCGGCGGTGCGGCGGGCGCCGCAGTGAATCGCAGTTATGAAACACCGGCCTTCATCTTCATCCTGGCCGGCGTCGCGTTGCTGGCGATGGCTTTGGCGGAACGTTGGATGCGGATCGGCCACGGGCCGTTCGTCAATCTTTTCGAATTATTGATGAGCCAGTTGTTCAGCCTCGGCGTGATCTACAGCTTCGCCTATTGGCGTTATCCGGCGATACGCGCCAGCGCGGTGGTGGCTCTGCCTTTGATGTGGATCTTGGGCGTGTGGGTGCTGATGCTCGAACCCCGCGCCACTCCCTTTCCGCCCACCTATTTCAACAACTGGCTGTGGGCACACGTGGGCCTGGGTAAATTCTTCCTTGGCTTTTGTCTGGTCGGCACCGGCCTGGCCGGGGCTTTATTGCTGCGCGGCGTGCCGCGTCTGCAACCCTGGTTCCGCCAATTGCCCAGCGACGCCATGGTCGATCACCTGGCGTGGCGTTTCATGCTGCTTGCCTTCATCTTTCACAGCGCCATGCTGATCGCCGGCGCGGTGTGGGCCCAGGACGCCTGGGGCCGTTACTGGTCGTGGGACGCCTTGGAAACCTCGTCGTTTCTCACCTGGCTGGCCTTGGGCGGGGCGATCCACGCGCGCTTGACTTATCGGCTGCCGATGCGCGCTGGCGCGATCTTCATCATCGTGGTCTTCATCATCGCCTTCCTCACCTACTTCGGCACGCCTTTCTACAGCAGTGCCGCCCATAAAGGTGTGATATGAGTCCACTCGCTAACCCGGTGCCCGGCCAGCCCAAGGCCGCCTCTTTCCTTTCGGTGTTGTTGCTGCTGGCCATCATCGGTCTGCTGGGCGGACTCAGCCGCAGTCCGGAATTGGCGACCTTGGAAGAAACGGTCGCCAAGCGCATCGACCCGGCGCAAGACCCGCGCGGACACGCCAGCGCCGCCCGCGAACAGCAAATCGCCGAACGTTTTCAGCAAGCGGTGATGATGCTGCACGCCGGCCAATACGACTACGCCATCACCGCCTTGCACCGGGTCATCGCGCTCGCGCCGCGCATGCCCGAGGCCTACGTCAATATGGGCTACGCGTTGTTGGGGTTGAAGCAATACGCCGCGGCGCGGGATTTTTTCCAAACCGCCATCGACCTGCGGCCCTATCAAGGCAATGCCTATTGGGGTTTGGCGGTCGCGGCGGAAGGTTTGAATGATCTGCCCGTCGCCTTGGGCGCCATGCGCACCTACATCCATCTCGCGCCTTCGGACCCGGCGTCGGAAGACTACGTGCGGCGCGCTCGCGCCGCCTTGTGGGAATGGGAGAATACCCTCAAGCGCGGCCCATTGCCCAAGGAAGAGGCGGAATGGCTGGCGCGGCGCGGTAAGGAATGGACTGATCGCAATAGTCCGGATGCGGATTCGGCTGATAGCGGGAGGCGGGAGTTGTCGGTGGCGCCGGCGCGGTGAGTGGGGTGGTTCGCTGCGTATAGCATTTTCGCGGGATTAGTTGGGGGTGAGGGTTAATCGCGTAGGTGCTAGATAGATTCTGTCTAGCACATTCATTAAAGATATGCTTAGTGCAGGTTAGCCACCACGGAGAAAACTGAATGCGCGTCGTTGCGACTATGTTGTCCTTTTGCATCGTCTTACCGGCCAGCGCCGCATTACTGGTTTCAACGCCTGCTGAAGTTTGCAGTTTACTCAACGACCAAGGGTTGGCGACGCGCGGCTGGAAAAATTCTGATGGTCTTGGGTTCTTTTGCTCGTCTCCCTATAAGGAATTCGGGCCGGGGTTTCCGCTTGCCAATAACCTGGCGTTTTATGCCGAGGGAACCCGTAACGCGGTGGGCAAAGTAAAGCTTGTGCTCAACGTCAACAACCGCGATTCCTCTTCAGCCGCACATGAAGAACTGCTCCAAGCCGCAAATGCACTTAGCCTTGAGGTCATGGGGGAGCAACTACCAAATGTATTGAAAGATGCTATCAAGAACGGCAGCAATGCATCACAAAAAATCGGTTCCTCCGTAGTCGATGTTGTTAAAGAAAATTGGCCCGCAGACAAAGGTTATGAAGTCAAAGTCATCATCAAGTAGTGTGGTGGCTAACACCGCGCTACCCCGTAGTGCTCGGCGTCAGCGACGGGAATTTGAAATCAAGGCCAGCATGTCTCGGCGTAAAAATAAATGTAGGGTGGGTTAGCCGCGCTAGCGGCGTAACCCACCAAACTGTCGCGCAGCGACTCATCAGTAATCTTTATAAGGAGCGCCTGACGGCGCGGATGGGTGGGTTACGCTGCGCTACCCACCCTCCATCGACTTATCTCGCCACACGTTTACGCCTTGCCTGCTTGTATGCGCCACACTTGATGGATGCGCGGATTGCGCGCGAAGTCCTCGGGCAGCATGGCGCGGGAGATGTCTGCCACTTGCAAGTCGGCCAAGGCGGTGGCATCGAGTTTGAAGCGGCGGTAGTTGGTGGAAAACAACAGAGTACCGCCGGGTGCGAGCAGCGCCACGGCTTGGCGGATGAAGGTCACGTGGTCGCGCTGTACGTCGAAGCTGCCTTCCATGCGTTTGGAATTGGAGAAGGTCGGCGGGTCGAGCAGGATCAAACCGTAGCGTTGGCGGTTGGTCAGCGCGCTTTGCGCGGCCAGCCATTGCACGCAATCCGCTTGTAGGTAGCGATGCTGTTTGCCGGTGAAACCGTTCAGCGCCATGTTGCGGCGCGCCCAGTCCAGATAGGTGTGCGACATGTCGACGCTGGTGGTGCCGGCCGCGCCGCCCGCCGCGGCGTGGACGCTGGCGCTGCCGGTGTAGGCGAATAGATTGAGAAACTCTTGACCGCGCGCGAGTTCGCGGATCAGCGTGCGCACCGGACGGTGATCGAGAAACAATCCGGTGTCGAGATAAGCGGTGAAATTCACCAGTAATCGGCAAGGTCCCTCGCGCACTTCGTGAAACTCGCCGGTTTCGTCGCTGGCCTGATATTGCGCGCTGCCTTTTTGCCGTTGGCGGATTTTGAAAAACATTTGCTCGGGGGGAATTTCCAGCGCGGCGGGAATGGCGCGCAAGGCATCGCGCAAACGATTCTCGGCCTTTTTGGGATCGATGCTGGCGGGCGCCGCGTATTCCTGCACATGCACCCATAATTTTTCGCCGTGATAGACGTCCACCGCCACCGCGTATTCGGGCAGGTCCGCGTCGTAGAGCCGGTAACAGCGCACCTGTTCCTTGTCGGCCCAGCGCCCCAGGCTTTTCAAATTTTTCCGCAGGCGGTTGGCCAGCATCTCCGCGCCGGGGCTGAGCGGCAGGTCGTCTTCCGCTGCGCGCGGGGTGATGAACCATTCGGGCGTGACGTCGAAGCACAACAGCTTGCATTCCAGCGCGCCGTTGAAGAGGACGTAACGTTTGCGGGCGCGGATGCCCATCCCTTTGCCGAGTTCGGGATCGCCGGTGAGCACCGCCGCGCGCCAGCCGCTGAAGTGTTCTTTGAGTTTCGCGCCGAGTTCGGCGTAGAGCGGCTTGAGGGCCTCGGTCTCGCCCAGCCGTTCGCCGTAGGGCGGATTGACGGCGAGCAGGCCTGGCTTATCCGTGGGCGGCGCCACCAGTGCGTGCACGTCGTGCTGTTCGATGAGGATGTGCGGCGTGAGTCCGGCGGCGGCGACATTGTGCCGCGCGGCCTGCACGGCGCGCGGGTCGGCGTCGTAGCCGTAGAGGGTGGTGAGTTGCCGCAGTCCGTCGGCGCGCCGTTGTTGCGCCTCCGCGATGAGTTCGGACCACAGCGCCGCGTCATGGCCGCGCCAGCCCTGAAAACCGAAATAGTCGCGCAGCAAACCCGGCGCGATGTCGGCGGCCATCAGTGCGCCTTCGATGAGCAGGGTGCCGCCGCCGCACATGGGGTCGAGCAGGGTGCCACCGGCGCGGGCGATTTCGGGCCAACCGGCGCGAAGCAATAACGCGCAGGCGGTGTTTTCCTTCAAGGGCGCGGCGACCGGCATCGCGCGATAACCGCGGCGGTGCAGGCTCTCGCCGGACAGGTCGAGGTAGACGGTGGCCTGGTCGTGATAGAGATAGACATTGATGCGCACCGAAGGCCGCTCGCGCGCCACCGAGGGGCGGCGGCCCTCGCGCTCGCGGAAGCGGTCGACGATGGCGTCCTTGACCTTGAGCGCGCCGAAGTGACTGTGATTGATCTGCGATTGCACGGTGGTGAAATCGACGGTCAAGGTGTCGTCGGGGCCGAGGTGATCTTCCCAGGCCAGGGCATGCACGCCGGCGTAAAGCGCCTCGGGTGTCGCGGCGGTGAAATTATTCAGCGGCAATAACACCCGGCTCGCCAGCCGCGACCATAGGCAGGCGCGATAGGCCAAATTCAAGGGGCCGGAGAAACTGACCCCGGCGCGGGTTTCCTTTACTTCCATGGCGCCGAGCCCGCTCAATTCGGCGAGCAGTAAGGATTCGAGGCCTTTGGGGGTGGGGGCGAAAAACGAATAGGGATGCATGGAGGGCGCGTTAATTTTCAGGGGGGCTATTCTAACCCACCCCGGGCGCCGTGAGTGAATGGCAGGATGGAGTATGTCGCCAATGAAAGACGATTAATTTGCGGTATATCCGCTCAGTGCACCAACATTCCTCAGGCCTATTGCGTGTAAAATAGGCACCCTTATCAACAAGACCAGGGTACATTTATGCGTAGTGTAAAACAGGGTTATTGGCGGCCAGTGGCGATTTTGCTGGTGTTGGGCCTGATGCAGTTGGGTTGCGCGAGTGACGGATCACTGAGCCGCACTCAAAAAGGCGCAATGATCGGTGGTGCCAGCGGCGCCGCGGTGGGTGGCTTGATCGGCAGTAAAAAAGGCAAAACCGGCAAGGGCGCGGTGATCGGCGGCGTGGCCGGCGCGGTGATCGGCGGCGTGGTCGGCCAATATATGGATAAGCAAGCAAAAGAATTAGAACAGGTGGCGGAGACCGAGCGCGTCGATGACGGCATCATCGTCACTATGAAGGATAAAATCCTTTTCGATTTTAATAGCTCGGAACTCAAAGCCGATTCCCGCGCGGCGTTGCAGAAAATGGCGGACGTATTCAAGAAATACGACAAGACCGATATGACGGTCACCGGCCATACCGACAATGTGGGCACCGCGAGTTATAACCTGCAATTATCCGAACGCCGTGCCAAAGCAGTGGCGGATTATCTGATGAGCTTGGGCGTCAGCCGCGATCGGATGCGCATCATGGGTTTTGGTTTGGAACGTCCGGTGGCAAGTAACGACAGTGCGGAAGGCCGCAGTCAAAATCGCCGGGTGGAAATTCACATCGTGCCCAATGATGAATTGCGCGACGAGGCGGCGCAGAAGGGTTAAGGAGCCTCTGATTTATCCAGGGATTCCTGCGGCACAGGGAAGAGCGAAGCGACGGGTCTTGCCGCCATTTTCAATGGCGGTTAGCCATTAAAAATGAAGGAAAGCGAAAATGGCATTTTTCGCTTTCTGCCGGGCAGGGAGCCCCAATGCCGCGGGCGCAGGGATGCGCAGGAGCGGCCACGCTCTGAGCATTCCAGGATGGAATTAGTCAGAGCCTTCTTAAGTTATTTGTCCAGTGAAGTCTAGGTGGCGGGTTCAACCGCGAGACGAACGCCATGCGGAAAAAGTCGACGTAATATGCACGCAGCAATTGGCTTGCTGGGGTATTCGTCGATGGCTATAAACAAAACCCTCCCCGCCAAGGGAGAGCTTTGAATGGTAGCACGAGTCTTTTGACAAAATTCTCTTTGGATAGTGCAACTGATTGGTCGCCATGGTTGGCGGAAGACGAGTAATCGTGTTGGTGTTACCGTTCATGTGATAGGCCTCACATGTTGGAGAAAAAGCCGGTTTTAAGCCTATTAATGCCCCCTCATCGTCGTTACTATGGGCGGCACAGGTAAAGATTATTCTACCGTGAGGATAATAATTATGAACGCCCGCTTAGTTGTCACCCTGCTAATAACATCAATAATTCCCATTGCCGGCCAAGCCGCCCCCGTCTTGCGCGGCAAGCATGCCATCACTGACCAATACATCGTGCAGATCAAGCCCGACCAAGTGCGCCGCTCCGATGAGATTAGCGCCAGTATCCGATCCCGGCCCAGCGTGGCCGAGTTCGCCGACCGACGCGCCAAGGCCCGCGGTGCGCAGATAGAACGCGTCTTTGAACACGCCATCAAAGGTTTCTCCGCGAAAATGAACCGGCGCCAAGCCGAAGAGCTTGCCGCCGATCCGGATATTCTGTTGGTGGAAGAAGATCAAATCATCACCGTCGATGCCACCCAAACCAACGCCACCTGGGGTTTGGATCGCATCGATCAAACCGATCTTCCGCTCAATGCTACGTATAACTACAACACCACGGCGGGCACGGTGCATACCTACGTGATCGACACCGGTATTTATTTGCCGCATGCCGAATTCGGCGGCCGTGCGCAGTTCGGTTTCGATAGCGTTAGAGATGGACGCAATGGTGTGGATTGCCACGGTCACGGCACCCATGTGGCGGGCACCATCGGCGGCGTGGTCTACGGCGTCGCTAAGAGCGTTAATTTGTATGCGGTGCGGGTGCTGAACTGCACGGGTTCCGGCACCACGTCATCGGTCATCGCCGGCATCGACTGGGTGACCGCCAATCACCGATCGCCGGCCGTCGCCAATATGAGTCTCGGCGGCGGCGCTTCCACCTCATTGGACAACGCGATGCGCAACTCCATCGCCAGCGGCGTCACCTATGTGGTCGCCGCGGGCAATGAAAATACCGACGCCTGCGCGGGTTCGCCTGCGCGCCTTAGAGAAGCGATTACCGTGGGGGCCAGCGCGGCGAATGACGTGCGCGCCAGCTTTTCCAATTACGGCAGTTGCGTCGATCTGTTCGCTCCCGGCGTCAATATCAGTTCCGCGTGGTACTCGGGCGTGACGGCGACGAGAAATCTCAGCGGCACGTCCATGGCCGCTCCGCATACCGCGGGTGTGGCGGCGTTGTATCTCGCCGCGAATCCCACTAAAACCCCCGCCGAGGTCGAAGCGGCGATCAAGGGCAATGCAGTGAGCGGCCGGCTCAGCGCGATCGGCGCCGGCTCGCCCAATCTTTTATTGCAAGCGCAGTTCGTCGGCGGGTCGGCCGGCCAACCCACGCCGCTGGTCAATGGCGTGACGCTGCAGAATATCGCCGGCGTGGCCGGCAGCGACCGATATTACACGATCGACGTTCCCGCCGGCGCCAGTAATCTGCAGATCGCCGTCAGCGGTGGCAGCGGCAATGTCGATCTGTATGTCCGCGCCGGCAGCGCGCCGACCATCAGCGTCTTCGATTGCCGTTCCGTGAACGCCGGCAATGCCGAATCCTGTGTGTTCGCCGCGCCCGGCACCACCACTTACTATGTAATGCTGCATGCCAGCGCCGATTACGCGGGCGTCGCGCTGACGGCCGGTTACACCATCGCGGCCGTCAATCAAAACCCGGTCGCCAACTTCAGTGCGGCGGCCAACGGTCTGCAAGTGACTTTCACCGACATCTCCAGTGACGCCGATGGCACTATCGTCTCCTGGCAATGGCTCTTCGGCGACGGCGGCAGTTCCACACTGCGCAATCCGATTTATACCTATGCCGCCGCGGGCAGTTATACCGTGTCGCTCACCGTCACCGATGATCGCGGCGGTAGCAACACCCGCATGGCAGTCATCAATGTCAGCGCCCCCGTCAGCGCGGCGCCGTGTACCGCGTGTGCAAGCTACACGGGAACGCTGGCCGCGGGCAGTACGGTTTATCAACCCAACGGCAGTTACTACTACAGCAACCCCGGTATCCACGAAGCCTGGTTGCAAGGCCCCGCCGGCACCAACTTCGATCTCGCTCTCCAGCGTTGGAGCGGACAGGGATGGGTCACGGTGGCCAATGCCGCCAACAGTACGTCGACGGAGCACATCCGTTACAGTGGATCCGCAGCTTATTATCGTTGGGCCTTGATCAGCCGCAGCGGCGGTGGCAGCTACAACTTTTGGTTGATACGGCCTTGAATCAAGGAACCTCTGATTTATTCAGAGGTTCCTGCGGCACAGCGAAGAGCGAAGCGAAGGGTCTTGCCGCCATTTTCAATGGCGGCAGGCCATGGAAAATGAAGCAAAGCGAAAATCACATTTTCCGCTATGTGGCGGGACGTTTGTTATTACGGGCAATGCTGATGTTCAATTAACAACACGCAAGGGCAGCAAGCGATCATCACTCCCTTTGCGCGTGCCGGCTTGGCGCCTTCCCGGTATGCGCAAATTACGTATCGATTCGGTTATTCTCTGCTTGTTCAGGCACCGGTTCCTGTGAGTTCTGTACATCCAAAATCATGGATATCTAGTATCTATTTATAGGCCTCGGCTTGGTTTATTATGAAACGACCCTTCTCAACCAAAGAAGCCTGTCGTGCCTTCGCATCAGAATTTCCGTCCCTGGTCCAGGGCCATAATCCATGTCGATATGAACGCGTTTTTCGCGTCCGTCGAACAGCTGGACCGCCCCGAATTGCGCGGCCGTCCCATCGGCATCACCAACGGCGAGCAGGGAACGACCATCATCACCAGCTCCTACGAGGCGCGCGCACACGGAATTAAAACCGGCATGCGTGTGAAAGAGGCTTTGCTGCTCTGCCCGCGGTTCGTCCAGGTGGCGGCGCGGCCTGAGCGTTACGCAACGGTGTCCACGGCGATAATGGACGCGCTCACCACGGTAACGCCGGACGTGGAGGTATTCTCCGTCGATGAAGCCTTTTTGGACGTGACTCATTGCCAATCGCTGTGGGGGCCGCCGGAAGGCATCGCCGAACGAGCGCGACATGCGGTACACCAGGTCTCGGGCTTACCCTGCTCGGTAGGTCTCTCCGGCGATAAAACCACCGCGAAATATGCCTCGGATTTCCGAAAACCCAATGGCCTCACCGTCATCCCTCCTTGGGAGACGGCACAGCGCCTACATGACGTGCCGGTCACGGAGCTGTGTGGTATCGGGCCTGGAATCGGCGCCTATCTTGCCGCACGGGGTGTGCGCACCTGCGGTGACATGGCGAAGTTGCCAATCAGTGAACTGGGCAAGCGTTTTGGCGGCATCGGCCGCCGCATCTGGCTGATGGCGCAGGGGCTCGATCCCTCGCCGGTCCAGATCCAGATAGCGGACCCCAAGTCGATGGGTCACGGCAAGGTGTTGCCGCCTAACAGCCGCTCGCGGCTTGAGATCATTATGTATATGGAGCACATGGTCTTCAAACTCAGCGCGCGACTCCGACGCCACGGACTACAGGCACAAACGTTCGCCATCGGCCTGCTCACGGGCGATGGCTGGATCGGTGGTAACTACCGCACCGTTTCACCTGTTGACGACACGGCGCCGGTACTTGCCGTCTGCCGTCACATGCTCGATGAGTGCTGGTGCGGAGAGGGTGTCTATCAAGTACAAATCACCGCCACTGATCCACGATCGGCGGCCGTGCAGGGAGAATTGTTCGCCATAGATTGCGCCAAGCAGACAGTCCGCAACCATGTAATGGATGCCATCAATAATAAATACGGAGAGTTCACTCTGATGCCGGCACGGCTACTAAACCGCAGCGTCATGCCCAATGTCATCTCACCTGCGTGGAAGCCGCACGGCCATCGCCAGACGATACCGAATTCAAAAAAATAGCTCTCGCGTAATACCGCGTTAGCAGTTATCCATTGGTCGATGTGGCTACGCTGAAATTCGGATAGCTAGTGATAAAATCCTGCTGAAAAATCCTGCCATGCCCGTCGCATTCCCCGTTACACAAGACCCGAGAGTACAACCTGTGGCGCGCGATAGGTAACTATGGCTAACCGTGGTTGCGGGGCGCACCGGCATCGGCGGCCGGAAAGCGCAACTCGACGCGCAGTCCGCCGAGGTCGGCGCGGCCCAGTCTGAGTTGTGCGCGGTGCAGGTCGGCGATGCGCTGGACGATGGACAAACCCAGGCCGCTGCCGGAGCTGCCGTTGCCCGGGCGGCGGTAAAAGCGTCGCAGAATTTTTTGGTATTCTGTTGCGGGGACACCTGGCCCGCTGTCACTCACCGAGAGCAGAACCTCGCCGTGGCTTTGCTCGATACGGACTTCCACTGAGCCCCGTGCCGGCGTGTGTTGAATGGCGTTATCGACCAAGTTGCTCAATAAAATCGCCAGGGCGTCGCGGCTGCCGCGTACTTGTGCGATGTGCGTTGCGGTGAGGATGATGTCGATGCGCTTGGCCAGTGCGTGCGGCGCGAGGTCCGTCAGCACATCGGCGGCAATAGGTGCCATCGCCTGTGGCGTGTGCTGACTCAAATCGGACTCGGGGTCGAGGCGCGCGAGAGTCAGCAATTGGTGCACGATGCGGTCGGCGGCATCGACGCCGCGGACGACCTGGGCGAGGGCGGTTTGCCGTTCGGCTGGCGTGCCTCGTTGCGCCACTTGTGCTTGGATCTTGATGCCGGCCAAGGGTGTGCGTAATTCATGGGCGACGTCGGCGGCGAAGCAGTGCTCGTAATCGAAGGCGTGCTGTACGCGCTTGAGCAGATGGTTGAGTGATTGGGTGAGCGGCCGTGCCTCCTGCGGTACTTTGCTATCATCGAGCGGTGCAAGGTGATTGGGGTCGCGGCGTGACATTTCAGTGGCCAGCCGATGTAGGGGTCGCAGGGCGTAGCCGACGCCATACCAGATCGTCATGGCCAGTACGGGCAAGGCGACGAGGAGGGGTAGCAGCATGTGTAAGGTGATATCCCGTCCCAGTTCGGCGCGCACATCGCGCGGTTCGCCCACATAGATTTGAATGGGGAGTTCATCGTGGTGGAGGGCGGCGATACGCCAGATTCGCCCGTCGATCAGTTCATCGGTGAGGCCGTTGCTGATGCGGCTGAGGGCTTGAGTGGGCGCGCTTTGCGAACGCAGTGCGAGGTTTGCGTGATCGACCCATACTTGAAAGGCGAGCTTCTTTTGGTAGTCCAGGCTGTAGGGTTCACCGCTGACTTGGAGGTAGGTATGGGCTGGCAGAATTTGCTCTCTGGACAATCTTTCCTCCACCAGTTCATGTCCGCTGATGCTATTGAGGATGCGCGCGAATTCGTTCAATTCGGCATCGAAGAGCGCTTCTATCTCATATTGGTTTTGGTAATAACTGGCCAAGGCTGCCGCCAGCCACGCTACGCTGACGACGCCAAGCAAGGTGAGCAGCAAACGGCGGCGCAGCGAAGAGTTCATGACGGTTTGTCGATGACATAACCGACGCCGCGCAGGGTGCGGATCAGATTATGGCCGAATTTTTTGCGCAGATGATGGATGTGCACTTCCACGGCGTTGCTCTCCACCTCATCGCTCCAGGCATAGAGGCTCTCCTCCAGATAGGCGCGCGACAGTACCTTGCCGGCATTGTCGAGCAGCATATGCAGCACGGCGAACTCGCGGCGCGATAGCGCCACCGTGTCGGCTTGGTGGCACACGGTATGCGAGGCCGGATCCATTACGATGTCGCCGTGTTGCAATAGTGGTCCGGCGCGGCCTTTGGCGCGGCGCTGCAATGCGCGCAAACGCGCATCCAGCTCGGAGAGGTCGAAGGGCTTGGTCATGTAGTCGTCGGCACCGCTGTCCAGGCCGTGCACGCGGTCGGCCACGGTGTCACTGGCGGTCAGGATGAGCACCGGTAATTCATCAGCGCGGGCGCGCAGCTTTTTCAGAATCGTCAAGCCGTCGCATTGCGGCAGGTTGATGTCCAAAATCATGGCATTGTAGACGGTCGTATTCAGCGCCAACTCGGCGGCCTTGCCGTTTTTCGCCCAGTCGACCGCACAGCCATTTTGGCTCAGTCCGGCATGGATGCCGTCTCCCAGTAACAGGTCGTCTTCCACGAGTAATAAACGCATTGGCAATCTCCTTTGCGGCGGCGGGTTTTCATTATTCGCGTCTACGAAATTAAGATACAGAGGTTAATTCAAGCTTAAAGTTGAAGGAGCTTCTAGTTTAATCAGAGGTTCCGGCGGCACAGGGATATGCTCTGAAAATTCCAGGATGGAATTATTCAGGGTTTCGTTAAGCGAACAGCAAGGAAAAACCTTCTGTTTCAAAGAACGCAGGGTGTTGGTTACGAATAGGAGGTGCAGAACAATAAATGCACGCTGGGATACCCGCCCCTGGGTATCCCAGCGTGATGTTAGCCGTCAATCATGCATGTTCGAATTGCCGTTGGAGCTCTCGTCATGATCACGATTGGACCGTGCGCCGCTGACCACGCGGGTGCTGGTCGTGGCTTGATCGGCGTCGGGATCGTTATCGTTGATGGTGGCGAGCCACTGTAGGGTGCCGAGACTAGACGGCGTGTAAGAGGGGAAGCGAAATTCCCTGTCGCCGCGACCTACCGCTGCACTCACCAGCATGCTATTGCGGTAGATCTCCCTGCCGTTTTGTGTGCCAACCACCGTCGCCAAACGCGGTGCGTCGACAGTGCCTCTGTTGCGCACTTCCAGGCTGATATTGATTGGGCGGCTGCGTCCCAAGATGTGGGTGCGAGATACCCCCAACTCGTCGATATCCAGATCCACATTTTCATTCGGCGGGGGTGCGGCCGGAGTGATGGTGGCGCTGGTGCTCGCGGAATCACTTGTGCCCGCATTGTCGCTCACCGTGAGCGTGACATTGAAGGTGCCCGCCGCGCTGTAGGTGTGGCTGGGGTTGACGCCCGTGCCGCGGCTGCCGTCGCCGAAATCCCAGTTGTACGCGGCGATGGAGCCGTCGGGATCGTTGGAGCCCGCACCATTGAATTGCACGGGCACGCCTACGCTGCCGGTGTATGGGCCGTTGGCATCGGCGTTGGGCGGCAGATTGCCCACGCCGATGGTGGCGGTGGTGGTCGCCGAGTCGCTTGCGCCGGCGTTATCGGTCACCACCAAGTTCACCGTGTATACGCCGTTGCTGGCATAGCTGTGGGTGGGCGTGGCGCCGGTGCCGGAGCTGCCATCACCGAAATTCCAGACGTAGCTAAGCGGCCCGCCTTCCGGATCCGTCGAACCGCTGCCGTTGAATTGCACGGCTTGATTGATGGTGCCGCTGTACGGGCCGTTGGCATCGGCGGTGGGCGGCTGATTCGCAACCGGACCGATGGAGGCGCTGGTCGCGGCGGTGTTGCTCAGTCCCGCCGGGTCGGTGACCGTCAAGCTCACTGTGTAGAGACCGTCGGTGTTGTAAGTGTGTGTGGGTGTGGCGCCGGTGGCGGTGCCGCCGTCACCGAAGTTCCACGCATAGCTGAGCGACGCGCCTTCCGGGTCCGTCGATCCGCTACCGTCGAATTGCACGGGCACACCCACGCTGCCGGTGTACGGGCCGTTGGGATTGGCGGTGGGCGGTTGATTGGGAACGGGGCCGATGGTGGCGGTGGTGCTGGCCGAATCGGTCGCGCCCGTGTTGTCCATCACCGTGAGCGTGACGTTGAAGGTGCCCTGGCTAAGATAGACATGGCTGGGTGACACGCCGCTGCCGCTGCTGCCGTCGCCGAAATTCCAACTGTAGGAAATGATGCTGCCGTCCGGATCGACGGACGCACTGCCATTGAGCTGCACCGGTGTTCCGACTGCACCGGTGTAGGGTCCATTGGCATTGGCGACCGGCGCTTGATTGCCCACGCCGATGGTGGCGCTGGTTGAAGCGGAGTTGCTGAGGCCGGCGTTGTCGGTCACGGTCAAGCTCACCGTGTAGCTGCCGGCCGCGCTGTAAGTATGCGTGGGATTCACGCCCGTGCCGCTAGTGCCATCACCGAAATTCCAGTTGTAGGCGGTGATGGTGCCATTGGGATCGGTGGAGGCGGAACCGTTGAATTGCACAGCGACGCCGACCGTGCCGGTATAGGGGCCGTTGGGATTGGCGACGGGCGGCAGGTTCGCCAGCGGCGGATCCAATTGACCGCTGATACTGCCGGGCGGTGATGTCACCGTGCCGGTCGCGTTACAACTGAAATTAAAGAGCGGATTCACGTTGCCGGGCGTCCAGCCAGGCTGAGTGCTGGCGTTGATCTCCGTAATATTGCTGGCGCCCGTCGGGTCTTGATCTGAATTTGGATTGTGTACCGCTTGAATGCGCGCGGTGATATTGCCGCCGGCTGCGCAAATCGCCGCGCCATAGGCGTTGAGATTGCCGGTGCTCGTGCCATGGCAGAGCTGGCAGCTTGCGTTGTTACCCGACGAAGAGCCGGGATAGATCCCGTTCCAGGTATTCAGATACGAACTCATTGCGTGCGCTTGCGACACAGGTAGAAATGCCGCGAATGAGATTGCCGTCAGAAAAAAAATCCATCGCGGTAGCTGAATTTGGAAGATTAAGTGTTTCATTTGATATTCCTCCGTGTGTAAAGAGACGAAGCGATCTGCGCAGCTGGACAGATCGGTGGAGAAGGGGCCGTTTAAGTTGTATCCGCAGCGGCGCTGCTCTGGACGACTGCGTCGAAGACTATGCCTACGGATACTTAAGGGTTTCTTAAGAAACGGCTGATTCATTCAGAAGTTCCCGCGGCACAGGGAAGCGCGAAGCCAAGGGTTCTGTCGCCATTGACAATGCCGGAAAGTTAAAATCACATTTTTTGCTATCGGTGCGCTGAAAATTCCAGGATGGAATTATCGGAGTTTCTTAAATAAAAAATCTTGAGCGGAACGATGAGACATCGATCGCATAGTCCCGGCTAGGGTTGGCAGCGGATGCTGCTGGTTATGAATGGCCGGGCGATGGCGCATTTTGTTGCAAGTTTGTCCGCGAATAAAACGTTGCCGTCGAGTCTTTGCCCTACGCGCCGACTTTTAAGATTGTGTTAAGCCAATACTGTTAGCTTGCCAAAAAGATCAGGAAAACCTCAGGAGGCAGGCCATGGATATGTATCGCATCAGCCAAATAATGGTGGTTATCTCCCCCCTATTGCTCGGCGCGTGTGGTGGTGCTGACGCACAGCCACAAACCAATTTGACGGACTCGGCGAGCTCCGCCGCCAGTTCATCTAAAAACAGTAATCGAGAAAGCGAGCGCGACAAGGAAGAAAGTAACAAAGAAAAAAACAAGAAAGAAGAATCTGAGCATGACGCCAAACAAGGCGACGATCACGGCAACGGTTCCCCCGGCACACCGCCTCCCGCACCGAGTCTCGGCGGCAACTACCGTGTATTCGCCGTGAATGATCTAGGCATGCATTGCATGGACGACGACTTTGCGGTGTTCTCCATCCTGCCGCCCTTCAATAATCTTCACGCGCAAGTGCTCAAGGTGGGCGGCGCCGGTCAAAAGCCACAATTGCTCGCCATCTCCACCACCGAAGTGCGGTACAGCGGCGTGGCCGACGCCAAGGCATCCATCAATACCACCAGCGCCGGTAAAACCAATTTTTGGGACTATGCGCAGAGTTTGTTCGGCGTGAGTCTGCCGCAAGACACCGGACTCACCGGTAATAAAATGCCCAGCGCCCAAGCCGGCCCCCAAGCATTCCGTGATTACGACACCGCCTTGCGGCGCTTTACCGCTACCGGTCTTCCCATCACCCCGCTGGACGACAAGGGCCAGGTGAACAGCTATCCGCTGTTCCGCGTCGAGGCTCGCGACCGGGCGAACGGCCAAGTACTCGCCCACCTCGACGCCGTGGTGCCGGTGTCTACCGAGATGAATTGCGCCGATTGCCACAACACCGACGGTTCGGCGGCGGATGGCGCCACCGCCGCCCGTTACGCTAATCGCGGGCTGGTCATCTGGAGCAACAACACCAACGCCGCGCGCCAATACAAAGAGAACATCCTTTTATTGCACGACATCAAACACGGCACCACGCTTTATGCGGAACAGCCGGTGCTGTGCGCCGACTGTCATTATTCACCGGCCCTCGACTTGGCCGGCGCCGGCCCTCAAGGCCGGCAACTCAATGTGCCGTTTCTTTCGTATGCCATCCACGGCCGTCACGGCAAAACCGTCGGGGGCGCACTGCCCGACAGCACCAATCCCGCCATCATCGCCGACAACGGCACCGATGGCTGTTATAACTGCCACCCCGGCAAAACCACGCAATGCCTGCGTGGCGCCATGACCAATCAGGGCATCGGCTGTCTGGAATGTCACGGCACGTTACTGGCGGTGGCGGGTGAATTCCCGCTCACCGACGGCCGCAAACGCCAACCGTGGCGTGATCTGCCGCGTTGCGAATCCTGTCACACCGGCGACGCCCTCAATCACCAAGGCAGCAGCCTGATCTCCAAACTGGTGTACGCCCCCGGCGACGCCGCGGCCACGCCGCTGCTCGCCGGCAACCGACGCTTCGCGGAAAACGCGGGCAATTTGTACCGCAACAGTACGGGCCACGGCGGCGTCGCTTGTGCCAGTTGTCACGGCAGCCCGCATGCGATCTGGCCCAACGACGATCCGAACGCCAACGACAACGTCGCCGCCCGCCAGCTCCAAGGCTATGCCGGCACCGTCGCCGAGTGCAGTGTCTGCCACCGCCCCGGCAGCCTGCCCTTGACCTTGGCAGGGCCGCACGGCATGCACAACGTCAACGACGCCCGCTGGGTCGAAGACCACGGCGCCTATTTCGAACGCAACCCCACTGCCTGCCAGGCTTGCCACGGCCGTCAACTGGAGGGCACGTCATTGGCCCGAACCGCTGCGGCACGCAGCTACCGCGTCGAGGGCCGTCAGGTCGATCTCGCGAAGGGGACACAAGTCAGCTGCACCCAGTGTCACAGCCGACCTTAACTCAGGGAGGTTAGCCCCAGGCGTGGCGAAAGGCTTTGCTGAAGGCAGGGCTTAATGATGTTCGCTGGCATGTTCAGGCAGGGACGCTTTATGTACGCTCGTCAAGAGCTGGGTGGTTGAGACTCAGTGGCAATGCTTAGGCGGCATGCTCATCTCGGCCCAGACCATTTAGCGGTGTATGCCGAGCGAGTGGTGAGTCATGGTTTATTTGGTGCTGGCGACAGGAGTCGAACCCGTGACCTACTGATTACAAATCAGTTGCTCTACCGACTGAGCTACGCCAGCTTGAAGATGAGCTTGTTATCGGACGGAGCCGGGATTGTATGTAATCGTGCCCGCGAAGGCAATTCGTTGGCGCCGAGCCGCCGGCATCGTTTGGTAGGTGTGAAAATGAATGTCATCGCAGTTTGTTTTCCAGTCGCATGCGGTGGTGTGCGACGAGATGGGCGCGGTGCTGCAACGCGCCGTCTGGTCGCGGACGTACCCGAAATTCTGTGTGTGAGGTCGGGTTTCTCACGGTCTCAGTTCAATGATGCCGTAAACCGTTCACCAAAGACAATGGCAAATTGATTGGCGGCTTCCTTCCAGGTGCGTGGTGGCATCTTCCAGTCTTTGACGATATTGCGCAAGGCGAGGAACAAAAGTTTGCGGCCTCATCACTCGGGAAATGGCCGCGGTTCTTCACGATCTTGCGCAGTCGCATATGCAGGCTCTCAATGGCATTGGTGGTGTAGATGATCTTGCGCACTTCGGCGGGATAGGCGAAGAACGGGATCACCTGCGTCCACTGCCGCCGCCAGGCGGCGGCAATAGGCGGGCATTTGCGACCCCAAGCGCCTTGCTCGAATTCGGTCAGGGCGGCGTCCGCCGCATCCGCGTTGGCCGCCTGGTAAATTGCTTTCAGTTCAGTGGCCAGCGCCTTGCGTTCCTTCCAGCCCACGTAATTGAGCGAGGTGCGGATCAGATGCACGATGCAGGTCTGGATCTGGGCTTGAGGAAAGACAGCTTCGATGGCCTCCGGGAATCCCCGCAATCCATCCACGACTGCGATCAGGATATCGGCCACGCCACGCTGCTTGAGGTCATTGAACACCTTGAGCCAGAACTTGGCGCCCTCGGTCTGCTCGATCCATAGGCCCAGGACATCCTTGCGGCCGCTGGCATCGATGCCCAGCGCCAGGTAGACCGCCTTGTTCTTGACCGTACCCTCATCGCGAATCTTGAGCCGCAGTGCATCGAAGTAGACGATGGGGTACATCGTATCCAGCGGCCGTGCTTGCCACTCGGCCACCTCCGCCATCACGTCGTCGGTGATGGTGGAAATCAGCTCCGGGGAAACGTCCAGGCCGTACAGCTCGGCTAAGTGGCCTTGAATCTCGCGCAGGGTCATGCCGCGCGCATACATGCTGATCACCTAATCGTCGAACCCCGGCAGCCGACGCGGGTACTTGGCGAGCGACTGCGCCGCCGCGTCGACGTCGCCCGGCTTGTCGGGGAAGCCGATCTTGACGATGAAGGTCCTGAAGTCGTCCAGGATACGCCAGGCTTCGACGCCCAGCATGGCGAGGGCGGCGCCGGTCAGCACGATGCCCACCGGGGTGCCCTCGGCCAGGGCGAACGCCGCCAGGAAGGCGGCCATCAGCGACAAGTTGTAGGGGGTCAGCAGCGGGCCGGCCGCCTCGCGGAATTGCGGACCCAGGTGGTGCTGGAAGCAGCGCCGCACCACGTGTTCGAAACGGTCGATGAAGGGCCCGCTGCGCAGGGCGGGGGTTCCCGACCCGATCGGCGCGCCTTGCCCGCCGGCAAGCAGTGGCCTGGGCGCGACCACCAGATAGGCGTCTCGGCTGCCGAATCCGTAGCCGGCGAACGGGTTGATGTTATACCAAGGTGCGCGAATTGAATCCGCCAAACCATTTTCACCCAACATCGTCATTCCAGATGCTGGTAATCCAGGCTCATACTGCACGAGACGACGGCCAATATTTACTGACAAGCGGTTCGCCAGCAACGTGAGCAGCGCGAATCTGTCTCAACTCGGCTGATCCCAGGATGCTCTGTGCTTGACGGATAGCACCTGATTCAACCGCGCTAAAGCCGGGGATTACCTTGTTTGCAACTTAAGATGCCCACTCTGCTTCATCTGGTAAATTCCCATTTTTCCATTCTTTATATATTTTCGCAGCAGCCCGCTTAAAACAATGCTCGTTTCCATCACCTTCCATCGCTTTGACCAACTCTACAGCCCCATCAGATGATTTAAAGTCAAACAAACCTTCTCTGCCGTTCTCAGCCTCAAACCGATAACGCACAGTATTTTCGTTTGTTTCTACTTTGGTAATTTTTATGTAGAACGCCATTATTCGGGATTCCATAGTCTATTTGCGCGTATTGCTGCTTCATGGGCAGTACGATAGTCGGTACGAAATATCCCTTCGAACTTAGACTCGAATATTTCGTGTCGCAATAAATTAATATCAGATTGGACAAAATCGCCGGTTTTCAGTCGACTCCACGCATTCACTATTTCCGGATCAGCATCAAATTGCCTTACACCGAGATCGAGTTTATGCTCATTGACAAATACATGGTTCTTTATTCTTTCGATCCTTGACTCGGAAAATCCAGTGTTTTTTGCGATTGCTGAAATATCCGATGCATCTGACTTTATTACTTTGTATGCATCCTCCGCGGCATCCCAACTTCTAATATCACTTGGATCTAGAACTTGCCTTGCGCCTGTATTGAAAGTTTTGTTTGCAACCAAGGATTGAGACAAGTTGGCCTGTTCGGGTTGGATTGATGTTCCGCCCCCGCTCGCTTTGGACGGCGACCGGGCCTCGGACGGCGCGGCCGGCTTGTGCGCCTGGGCCCGCCCCGCCCGGACGCGCCGCACCGCGCGTCAGGATGGCGATC
>JAHFRV010000106.1 GCA_023266095.1 Gammaproteobacteria bacterium
GGCGTTGTGGTTTTCTCATGGACTGACGAGTGGTTTCGGGCTGATTCCGAAGTCGAGGATTGGGCATTCGGCCTTATGACAAAGGACCGCCGCCCCAAAAAGGCACTAGTGTTTAATTGTATAAATTAGCGATTGTATTGCGCAATTGCGCGCCTCTGACTTCGCGCTTACGCCAGACAAAGGGAGCCGCCTTGTCGTTGTAGGCGGCGACGAAATCCGCGATCGCCGTGGTGAGCTGTTCAGTACTGGTGAAGCTGGCACCTCGCAGGGCCTTACGGGTCATGATGCCGAACCAGATTTCGACTTGGTTGAGCCAACTGGCGGACGTGGGTGTGAAGTGAAAGTGCACCTGCGGATGAGCGGCCAGCCAGTCATCGTTCTTCTTGTGGGTGCCGTAATTGTCAAGAATCACATGGACCTCTTGCTCCGCCGGAACTTCCGCGACCACCTCCTCGAGAAACGCCTGAAAATCCGGACGCTTCTTGGTGGGGGTGGTCTTCGACTGAATCACACCGGTGGCCACGTTGAGGGCCGCAAAGAGATTGATCGTGCCATGGCGCTGGTAGGTACTCTTCAGACCACGGACGATCTTGCCGCTGCGCGTGTACACCCACCCACTCGGTCGTTCGATGGCCTGAATGGACGGTTTCTCGTCGATCGAAATGATCAGGGCATTCTCCGGTGGATCGAGGTACAGCCCGATAATGTCCGCCGCCTTGACAGCAAATTCCGGGTCGGTACTCACGCACCACGACCGCTGACGTTGCAACTGGACGCCCTCCTTGCGCAGGAGCCGCCAGACCGCATCGTCGGAGACCCCGAGCACGTGCGCCAGCGACCCGCCATCCCAAGTCGCCATGCCCGCCGGCGGCGGCTGTTCGAGCTGTTCCAGCAGGCGTCGCCGCAACTCGATCGGCGGATACCGCGGCGGTTTCCCCGGTCGCTGACGATCGCGCAACCCGCGCATCCCTTCAGCCGCAAAGCGCCGGCGCCAAACACCCACCGTCCCCGGCCGGATCGCCAACTCCGCGGCAATCTCATCGTTTCGTTTCCCGGCCAGACAACCCAGCACCATTCTCGCCCGCTCCACCAGGCGCGCTTCATCGGTGCGGCTCCGACTCAAACGCTCAAGCTCGCGCCGCTCTTCATCCGAACAACTCACCGCCGGGGCCACGCGCGCCATCTCCGCCTCCGTTGTGTGGGGTACCGGCAGCATGATATTACATGCGCTTAATAATGCAATTAAACACTAGTTTAAGCAGCCTGCCGGGCATGGGCGGCGTTCGGGCGGCGGCGTGCAGGAATCTCGGCATCATCGCCCGTAGGTCGAACCGGCGGTTGAAGCGGTAGCAAAACTCCGCTAAGTAGCGGGGCAGGTGTTTCGGATCGATGGCATGGTAGGTTCCGTGGATGGCGCGCTTCACATTGCCGATCATAGTGTTCACCCACTGGAATTCGTCCAGCGTCACGCTTTGCGGCCCGCCGCCGGTGACGAGGCTGTAATGGTGGCAGCCGGCGTCGAGTACGGCGGCAAAGCAGGCCAGGCCGTCCGAATAGACCAGGCTGCCCGGTACGAGGTGCTTTCCCGCCCAGCGGGCGATTTCGGCCGACCGGAAGCCTTTGACCACATGCAGGTTCATGGCGATAGGGTGACTTTCGTTATTCAGGGCGACCGCCGCTACGAATGGCGTTTTGTTCTCAGCGCCTCGGCCCCGTTTGCCGCCCCGGCGCTGGCCGCCCCAGTACACGTCGTCCAGTTGGACGAGGCCGCCCAGCGGCTTGCGGTCGTCCCGTTCCTTCATAGCCTGCATGATCTTCTGCTTGAGGCTCCAGGCCGTGTTGTAGGAGACGCCGATCTGCCGCTTGAGCGCCAGCGCTGACAAGCCGGTCTTGGCTTGGGTGACCAGATAAATCGCGAGGAACCAGAGGGTCAGCGGCAGTTTGGTCTGCTCAAACAGCGTCCCGCTGGTCAGCGAGGTCTGGTGGTGGCAACGGGAGCATTGGTACAGGTTGCGGGTTTTCACCACACTGTAGCGGCTGCCGCCGCAGGCCGGGCACTGGAAGCCCGAAGGCCACCGGGCCTGGAACAATGCCTGGGCGCATTGGGCCTCGGTACCATAGTGTTTGTTGAAATCCACCAAGCTGAGGCCTTTTTGGAATTGGACCGGGTTCTTTTTCATGGCGCTTTCTCCCGACAATACAACCTATTCCATAGACACCGGGAAAGCGCCGGAGTTGCTGAGAGTTATGGGTAATCAGGTAGAATTTTGCCCGTATCAGCCGGGCTATGCTTCAATGAGGGTCGTGGCCCTATTTATGGTCGGCATCCAAGGGGTCTCTCTGGGCATAATCGGAGAGCATAGGGCCAAGCTCTTTCGGGAGCAGAGTCGCGCCGAAGTCGAGGATATCGAAAGGCGCGGAGAAAATACTCAAC
>JAHFRV010000031.1 GCA_023266095.1 Gammaproteobacteria bacterium
ACTGAACAAAAACCAGGCGAACACCGCGGCGCCCACCCCGGCCAGACCCGCGCCCGCCAAACGGCCGAACAACGCCCGCAACATAAATCCGCCTATCAGCGTCGCGGCGAGCAAGGTCGGCAGCCCCGCCTCCAAGTCGCCGGGCGCCACCGCCTGACGGGACGCCGCGGGTAAGGGCTCACCCTCGATCAAACGCATGAGTTGTTGCACCCCGGCCACGACTCCGCCGGCGTAATCGCCGCTTTTGAAATAGGGCACGATGACCTCGGCGATCACCCGCTTGGCCACTGCGTCGGGTATCGCCCCTTCCAAGCCGTAGCCCACTTCGATGCGCAGCGCGCGGTCTTGCACCGCCACCAGCAACAATACACCGTCATCGATGTTTTTACGGCCGAGCTTCCACTGCTCCACGACACGGATCGAATATTGCTCAATGCTCTCCGGCTGGGTGGTGGGCACGATGAGCACGGCGAGCTGCGCGCCGCGCTGCGCCTCGAACTCAGTAAGAGTCTGCTCCAAGGCGGCGCGTTGCTCGGCAGCGAGCGCACCGGCGAGGTCGGTGACATGCTCGCGCAGCGGCGGCACCGCCACGTCCGCCGCGGCCCACGGCGCGAACCCGATAAGCGCCGCCAGCAGCGCCCAACAGCGGAGCCATGCGCGGGCGGCGATCACCTTACTGCGCAGGGGCGGGCTGCGGTGCACCGGGCTGCGCACCGAAATCCACCCGCGGCGCATTGGAAATCGCCTGCTCGTTCTCAACGCTGAAATTGGGTTTGGTTTTGTAACCGAACACCATGGCGGTGAGATTGGACGGGAAGGATCTCACCGTCACGTTATAGTCCTGGACCGCTTTGATATATCGATTGCGCGCCACGGTGATGCGGTTTTCCGTGCCCTCCAATTGCGCCTGCAGGTCACGGAACACACCGTCGGCCTTGAGCTGCGGGTAGTTCTCCGACACCGCCAGCAAACGCGCCAGCGACGAAGACAACTGACCCTGCACCTCTTGAAAACGGGCGAAGGCCTGTTCATCGTTGATCAGTTCGGGGGTGGCCTGAATGCTACCCACTTTGGCGCGCGCCTCGGCCACTTGCGTGAGGATGGCTTGCTCGTGGGCCGCGTACCCCTTCACCACATTCACCAGATTGGGCACTAAATCGGCGCGGCGCTGATATTGATTGACGACCTCCGACCAGGCCGCCTTGATTTGCTCGTCGGTCACTTGCAGAGTGTTGTACCCGCAGCCACTGAGCGACAACAGCGTCACCCACATCAGGAATCCCGTCACCATGCGCATCGCGTTTCTCCTTTGGCCAAAATCGAAGCTAGGCGGCCATTGTAACAAAAGCGGGCGGCGGATATTTTTACTGGCCTAAAAACACAGCGGCCCCGTAGCGGGGCCGCTGTTTATCTCTTGGCCGACTCGAGCAATTAAAAGCGGAAACCCAGCTGGAGGCCCGCGCCCACCTCGTCGCTGTTACCCATCGCGGCGATATCGATATGAACACCGAAAGGCGAGAGGCCCACGCCCAACGAAGCGGTGCTGGTGTCGCTGTCGCTGATGTTGTGGCGATAACCCAAACGCAGTTGCAGCGTATCCCAACCGTTCCATTCGGCGCCGACCGCCCAGTATTGGCTGGCGCCGTCGAGACCGGCGGGGTCGTTCTCCACTAAATCGAGATCGGTCGCGATGGTGAGCGACTTCCATTCATAGGCCAGGCCCAACCGGTATTGCGGATCCAGATTGATGGTATTACCCAAGATGGTCTGGTATTCCTGCGGAATCAGATTCTTCGCCACCAAACCGGTGGTCCAGCCGTTAGCATAACGGTGGGCGATACCGACATCGAAATTAAAGTCGGTGTACTCTTTCTCGCCCTCGTCTATCGACAGGTCGGCGGTTTCCACATCCAGGCGGTAATCGAAGGTTTTGGCCTGCACCATTTTCGGCGTGATCCCGATCGCCACGCCTTGGCCGCCGAAACTGAACTCACGAGCCAGCGACACGCCGACTTCCGACAAAACCACGCCGCGGCCCTGCACCGAGGACGTCATATTATCGGTGGGATCGATGATGTCACCGTTGCTGTCCACCACCCCGGACGGGTCATTGGCCTCCAGGCCGTCGATCACCGCGTTGACTTTATTAACATCGGATTGCGTAATCTCGAGTAAGGCCCCGCCCATGGCGCGTGCATTAATGTACAGCGACGCTCCGAAACGTTTGCTCGGCACGCCGAGCACGGCGCCGACGTGTAACTCGCCGTCCACCGCCTTATTGGAAAGCGTACCCAACCCGCCCACCAAGGCACGACCGGTAGCCACCACCGCGTCTTTGGCGGTGCTCAATTCGCCGACCGTGGTGGCGCTATTCCACTGGTCCACCGCGTTGCTGAACGCATTGATGTAGTCGGCCGATTGAAAATCGTCCAGGCTATTCACCATTTCATCGGGATCGGCGACCCGCGCGCCGAGCACCGGAAACTCGAGACTGAAATCCTCGCCTTCACGGCCGATGGCCAGCAAAGCCGGGTTAAAAAAACTGGCATTGGCGCTGGTGCCCGACGCCACGCCGGTACCGCCCATGGCCATTGAACGCGGATCGAAGCTGCCGAAAGACACGGCCCCCGCATCCTGCATCGCCAATAACACTACCGGCAAACCCATCAATAAAGCACGTTTGTCCATGTATCCCTCTCCGTATAGCCACAACATCCTCCGGCGTCCGGCTCGCATCCGTCACACCGCCATGTCTGGAGCTATCGTCCTGCATAAGGGGGACTTTAGAAGGTAAGCGTTGTCGGCGGAATATAAATACGCTCGACCTTCACCCAAGACCGGAACGACACGGCAAGCCGAAATGGTGGGACCAATGGCTGCCATCCCGGCCGGTTCGCGACTAAACTATTGAAAATGTCTAAGCGGCATACCGGTGCGTTAATGAAAAAACGGTATCTGGCGCCCTAGTGGGTGGTTTTGGTGCGCTTGAACGGACGGGGTGCATTAACCTCTGATTGGCTATCACACAACATTGCACTTTCAGACTGCAATTGAAATGGAATATAAAATCTTTAGGATATAAGTCTTGCACCGATCAACTGCTTTTGCATTTTATGGCTTAATTGCGATTTAAATCCTACAATGGAAGCAGTCGGCCGAGACTGGGGACAAACTCGCTAACGAGACCAAACTTAGGGAATGTAAGGAGATCAACGATGACCAGTATTAGGACGTCCATGTGGAATAGATTATTGATCGGCGCCGTGGCTGCCCTCTGCGCCACCACCGCCCAGGCGCTACCCACCACCTATACCAGCCGGGCCGCCTTCGACACGGCCATCGCCGCCATCGTCCCCGCCGTAAATTCGAACGTAATCAACTTCGAGAGCGGATCCGGCGGCGACTTGATTCCCAGTGGATTCAGTTTTGCCGGTTTGAATTTTTCCTATGCGATTCCCGGCGGCCCGCCTCCGTTCCAGATCGGCGTCAATAGCAGCCCGCTGGCGGGAACATCTGGCTCGAACTTTCTCGGAGTCACCAACGACGGCGGCGCCAGCTTCAGCCAATTCGCGCTGGGGGATCAGATAAATTTCAGTTTCGCGGCGTCCCATGCCTTCGGCATGTACATCATCGTCAGTGACACCTCCTTCGATTTCTTCGCTAACGACGTCAATCTGACTTTCGCGGGCACCACTTTATCCAACGTGGATGCGGACGTCGCAACCAGCGTGACCCCCAACAATGTCGCGGCCTTGTTCGTAGGCATCGTCGATCCTGCCGCCACCTATACCACCGCCAGCCTGCTGTTCGGCCCCGTGGGCGGCGCGGCGGGCGCTCCATTCTTCGAAATAGACGACATCGTCAAGACATCCGCCATCGGATCCGGCACTCCCGACGGTACCGTTCCCGAACCCACGACTCTGGCTTTATTGGGCGTGGGCATGATGGGAATCACCTTGGCGCGCCGGAAAAAGGCGATAACGCGGCAGTAACACTCGCTGGTCGCGGACAGTGGCGAGTGAACAGCCGTGGCACGCATTTCTTATGTTTCTAAATCGCTACCGGACAATTCGGAATGCTGCAAATTACCTGGTTTGCCGCATTCGATGATAGCCACTTGACTGAACCATCGAGATACTCACAACGACCTACCGCCCATACTGAAAAATCCATTTCCGATTTTGAACGACCTGCATTCGTAAAATCTTAAGGCTTGCAAAACATGCGGAGCGCCATACTTACCAAACCCATCACTCACTCAAGGAGGACGTCACCATGAAAAAAATATCAAAAACCGTTATTCAAGGACTGAGCCTGGCCATCGCCAGCTTCGTGATGACACCCGGCACAGCCTCGGCCTGCAACACCGAACCCTTTTTGGGCACGGTCTGCGCCTTCGGCTTCAATTTTTGTCCGCGCGGCTACCTGCCCGCCAACGGTTCACTCTTGCCCATCAGCCAGAACACCGCCCTCTTCTCCTTGCTCGGCACCACCTATGGCGGCAACGGCACCACGACCTTCGGCCTGCCGGACTTGCGCGGCCGCACCCTGGTGGGGGCCGGTCAAGGCCCCGGCCTGTCACCGGTTAATCTCGGCGAGATGGCGGGTACCGAGCAAGTCACTCTGACGGTGAATCAATTGCCGCCGCATAGCCACTCGGCGACGACGAATGTAACCGTCACCGCGACGGCGCGCGCCTTGGGCGCCGCGGGCAACACCGACAATCCCAGCGGCAACAGCCTGGCGATGGTGTCTCGGCAAAATCTTTACAGCAACGCCGCGCCGACCGTCAACATGAGCGCCAACGCCATCGGCACCACGGCCAACGCCACTACCACTGTCGCTTCGACCGGCGGGGGACAAGCCATCGAGAACCGCTCGCCTTATCTGGGAATCAATTACTGCATCGCGGTGGAAGGCATCTTTCCCTCGCGCAATTAACCAAGTTCCACCGCGCGCGGCACCAAACAACCCTGATCCGGCGGCGCGCGTGGGACGTTACCGATAGCGATCAATCTCGCCGTTCTTACTCATCCAGCCCTTCTCTCTCACGGGAGAAGGGCTGGATGTAGTGATCAGGAGTTTTCAGCGAAAGCGAGGGATATGAGGACGCCTCGGTTGCACATTATCAATCCCGTCCTTCAGCCAGCGGATGGATAATGCGCGGCAAACTCCAAAAACAGCACGACGTCCTCACATAAATATACGCGCCAACTCGGCACCGGGATCGGCGGCGCGCATGAAGGCCTCGCCCACCAAAAAGGCATTAACCCGATGACGCCGCATCAAGGCCACGTCATCACGGCTATGGATACCGCTTTCGGTGATGACGATGCGACCGGCGGGCATCTTGCCCAGCAAATCGAGAGTCGTTGCCAAACGGGTGTCGAAATTACGCAGATTACGGTTGTTGATGCCGATGAGCGGCGTCGCCAACCGCAAGGCACGCTCCAGTTCCTCGGCGTCGTGCACTTCCACCAATACCGCCATCTTCAACTCGGCGGCGAGTTGCGCCAATTCGTGCATCACAGCGTCACCCAGCGCCGCGACGATCAGCAAAATACCATCGGCGCCTATCACCCGCGCCTCGTAGACTTGATAGGGATCGATGATGAAATCCTTGCGCAGCACCGGCAACTCGCAGGCGGCACGCGCCTGTTGCAAATACGCCTCGTCACCTTGGAAAAAATCCTGGTCGGTGAGGACGGACAGACAGGCCGCGCCGTGTTGCGCATAACTGCGTGCGATCGCGGCGGGATCGAAATCCTCGCGCAACACTCCTTTGCTGGGCGAAGCCTTTTTGATCTCGGCGATCACCGCCGGTTTACCCACCGCCAATCGGGTCCGCAGCGCACCGGTGAAATCCCGCGGCGTGGGCGCCGATGCCACTTGGGCACGCAAGGCATGCAGCGGCACTCGCACGCTGCGCTCGGCGATCTCTTCGCTTTTGCGTTGGAGTATTCGTTTGAGAATATCAGGGGTATCAGTCATGTCGTTCGTTACATGTCTCTAGATCAAAGAAAATGTGGCGCGGGCTACCGCGTCTCGCCATGTCTTGAATACAAGATTAACCGTCAAGAAGAGGGATGACCTTACCGACTCGGCGGCTCAAAATGAACTGTTCTAAACTTTGAACTCATTGGTCAGCTTCACCAACGCATCCAACTTTTTTTGCGCCGCGCCGCTGGCGATCACCTCGCGGGCCTTGGTCACGCCTGCCGCCCAACTTCCGGCGAGCCCCGCCACATAAATCGCCGCGCCGGCATTGAGACTGACGATATCGCGCGCCGGACCGGGCTGATCGGCCAATACGGCACGCAGCACGACCAGGCTCTGTTGCGCATCTTCCACCACCAGCGCGCCGATATCGGTACGGGTGATGCCGAATTGCTCCGGCGTCAACATGGCGCGGCTGATGCGTCCGTCTTTGAGTTCGGCGACCTGGGTGGCCGCGCCGACAGTGATCTCATCGATCCCGTCTTCACCGTGCACCACCAGCACATGACGGCTGCCCAAACGCTGCAACACCTGCGCAAGCGGCTCCAACCACTGCGCACTGAACACGCCGACCACTTGGTTGGGTGCACCGGCCGGATTGGTGAGCGGCCCGAGTAGATTGAACAGTGTGCGCACGCCCATTTCGCGGCGCGGGCCGATGGCATACTTCATCGCGCCGTGATGCAGCGGCGCGAACATGAAGCCCACCCCCACCTCGCGCACGCAGCGCGCGACTTGCTCGGAATTCAGATTCAAGTTCACGCCGGCCGCCTCCAACACATCCGCGCTGCCGGAGCGGCTCGACACCGAACGGTTGCCATGTTTGGCCACCTGCGCGCCGGCCGCCGCCGCGACGAAGGCGCTACAGGTCGAGACATTGAAAGTGCCGCGCGCATCGCCGCCGGTGCCGCAGGTATCCACCACATGCTCGCCGCTCACCGCGACCCGGCTGACCAGTTCACGCATCACTTGCGCGGCGGCGGCGATCTCGTCCACCGTTTCGCCTTTCATGCGCAGGCCGATGAGAAAACCGCCGATCTGCGCGGGCGTGGCGCCGCCGGTCATGATGCTGCGCATTACTTCGGTCATCTCCTCGGCGGAGAGATCACGGCGCTCGGTGACGGCGCGGATAGCGGATGGCATGTCCATGATTACAAGTTACAAGAGCCGAGTAGCAAGGAGCAAGATAAAAAAGAAGACTGCCGGATTTTTCTTGCTACTTGCTACTTGCTGCTTTGACCTCCAAGAAGTTCTTCAACATCGCGTGCCCATGCTGGGTGAGTATCGACTCCGGGTGGAATTGCACACCTTCCACCGCGAACTCGCGATGTCGTACACCCATGATCTCGTCGCGCTCGCCGCGCTCGTTCTGCGTCCACGCGGTCACTTCCAGACAAGCCGGCAGTGAGGCCTGCTCGATAATCAAGGAATGATAACGCGTCGCCTCGATGGGATTGGGCAAGCCTTGGAACACACCTTGACCAGCGTGATAAATCGGTGAGGTCTTGCCGTGCATCACTTGGCGCGCGCGCACCACTTTGCCGCCGAAAGCCTGGCCGATACTTTGATGACCGAGACAGACTCCCAGCAAGGGAATCTTGCCGGCGAAATGCTGGATAACGGCGATGGATATCCCCGCCTCGCTGGGCGTACACGGGCCCGGCGAGATCACGATGTGGTCGGGTTTGAGCCGCGCGATCTCTTCGAGCGTGATCTGATCATTACGGTACACGCGCACGTCGGCGCCCAACTCACCCAGGTATTGCACCAGGTTGTAGGTAAACGAATCGTAGTTGTCGATCATCAGCAACATGACATCATCCTGCCCGCGACGCCGTGGCGCCGCTGTCCAAACCTGCCTCCGCCATCGCCACCGCGCGGAAGATGGCGCGGCCTTTGTTCATGGTTTCTTCCCATTCGCTGGCCGGCATGGAGTCGGCGACGATACCCGCGCCGGCTTGAATATGCAGTTGACCGTCTTTGATCAAGGCGGTGCGGATGGCGATGGCGGTATCCATATTGCCGTTCCAGCCGAGATAGCCGACCGCGCCGCCGTAGATGCCACGTTTCACCGGCTCCAGTTCGTCGATGATCTCCATGGCGCGAATCTTGGGCGCGCCGCTCAAGGTGCCGGCGGGAAAGGTGGCGCGCAACGCGGCGACGGCACCGGTGCCGTCACGGAGACGACCCGTGACGTTGGAGACGATGTGCATGACGTGCGAATAACGTTCTACGGTCATGCGCTCGGTCACGGCCACGCTGCCGATCTCGGCGACGCGGCCGACATCGTTGCGGCCGAGATCGATCAGCATCAAATGCTCGGCGCGTTCCTTGGGATCGGCGAGCAGATCCTGTTCGAGCGCCCGGTCTTCCGCCTCATCGACGCCACGCTTGCGGGTGCCGGCGATGGGCCGCACCGTGACCATGCCGTTTTCGACATGCACCAGAATTTCCGGCGAAGATCCGACGACGTGAAATTCGCCGAGATTGAAATAAAACAGATAGGGCGACGGATTAAGGCTGCGCAGCGCGCGATAGAGATCGAGCGGCGCGGCGGCGAACGGTATCGAGAGGCGCTGCGACAACACCACCTGCATCACGTCGCCGTTGATGATGTACTCCTTGACGCCCTCGACCGCGGCCTCAAAACCTTCCCGCGTGAAACCGGAAACGAAATCGGCCTCGTTGTGCACCTCACCGGGAGGTGCAGCACGCCCGTACAAGGTGGTCGCCCGCTGCATGCGCTGCACCAGTTCATCGAGACGTGCTTGCGCCTGTGCATAGGCGTCGGCCGCGGCGGGGTCGGCGTGCACCACCACGAACAGCTTGCCGCGCAAATTATCGAACACCACGACTTCATCGGAGATCAGCAGCAGGATATCCGGCGTATTCAAGCTATCGGGATTGGGGCACGCGGCAAGGCGCGGCTCGACATAACGCACCGTGTCGTAGCCGAAGTAACCGACCAGGCCGCCGGTAAAGCGCGGCAGACCCGCCAGCTCCGGCACGCGCTGCCGTGCATGAAAGCGCTCGATCCAAGCCAGTGGATCACTCACAGTCACCTGTTCCTGCACATTTGCGTCGTGATAGACCCGCAGTTGGTTGCCGCGCACTTCGATGCGTTGGCGACAGGGCAAACCGATGATGGAATAACGCCCCCACTTTTCGCCGCCCTGCACCGATTCCAGTAAATAGGAATACGGGCCGTCGGCGAGTTTGAGATAACTGCTGAGCGGGGTGTCGAGGTCGGCCAGCACCTCGCGCATCACGGGGATGCGGTTGTAACCCTGGTCGGCCAGGGCGCGGAAATGTTCGGCGGTCATGTTCATTGGTCTCGAAAACGGTGGCGACAAAAAACTTCGCGGCACAGCGCGTTCATCCGCGCCATCGACCGCGCCGCGCCGTCATTGCCGATCCCGTTTCGAATTTCATGAACATGGCCTTAGGCCGCCTTTGCCAGCAGGCTTGCCAATTCGGCCAGCGAATCGATCACCGCGTCGGGTTTGGCCTCACGGATATCGACGCCGTGATTGTAGCCATAGCTCAGGCAGACGATTTGGAAACCGGCACCGCGCGCGGCCTGCACGTCGCTGATGGAATCGCCAACCATTAACGATTGGTCGGCGGCGACATTGAAAAATTTCGCCGCGTGCAGCAACGGCGCGGGGTCGGGTTTTTTCACCGGCAAGGTATCACCGCTCACCACGATCTGGAAATAATCGTAGACACCCAGATCTTTCAGCAAAGGCACGGTGAAGGCCTCGGCCTTATTGGTGATGCAACCCAATCTATAATCCGCGCCGCGCAGAAAATCCAAACCTTCCTTCACGCCGGGATAAAGCTGGCTGCGTTTGGAGACATTGTCTTTATACAAGGCCATGAAGATCGGCAGGGCGCGTTGAAAATCGGCTGCGTCCGGTTCGCCGTCGAGTTGGTCGAGCAGCGCGCGCTTCACCAGCCGCTCCACGCCGTTACCCACCCACTGCCGCACCCGCGCCTCGCCGCGGGCGGATTGGCCCAGCACCGTCATCATTTCGTCCACGCAATAAGCGAGGTCGGGCACGCTATCCACCAGGGTGCCGTCCAGGTCGATCAATACCATCTTGGGTCGTTTGTTGATACTCACCGCTCCGCTCACTCGTAGTTATTGATCATTTACTGGCCTTGGCCAGCTCGGCGCGCATGGCGGCGACGACGCTATCGTAACGGTGAGGATCGGCGTCCTTGCCCGCGCTGAAGATGGCCGACCCGGCCACAAAGGTATCGGCGCCGGCCTCGGCGATTTCGCGGATATTGTCGGTCTTCACGCCGCCGTCGATCTCCAAACGGATTTTATAGCCGCTGTCGTCGATCAGTCGGCGCGCTTCGCGCAGTTTATTCAAGGTGGCGGGAATGAACTTCTGGCCGCCGAAACCGGGATTCACCGACATCAGCAGCACCATGTCGACTTTATCCATCACATATTTCAGGTAGTCGAGCGGCGTGGCCGGGTTGAACACCAGGCCGGATTTGCAACCGGATTCGCGGATCAGTGCCAGCGAGCGGTCGATGTGTTCGGATGCCTCGGGATGGAAAGTGATATAGGTCGCGCCGGCTTTGGCGAAGTCCGGGATGATACGGTCGACCGGCTTCACCATCAGGTGCACATCGATATCCGCCGTGATGCCGTGTTTGCGCAGCGCCTCACAAACCAGTGGGCCGATGGTGAGGTTGGGCACGTAGTGGTTGTCCATCACGTCGAAATGGACGATGTCGGCACCGGCAGCCAGGACGTTTTTCACTTCCTCGCCCAGCCGGGCGAAATCCGCCGACAGGATCGACGGGGCAATTTTGTAATCGGACATGGCTCTCTCACTATTGAATCTAAGGCGCTACGGATTTATTGCGGACCGTCCATATCATGGGCGGCTCGGCAAGAAGTGCGACTTTACCCGATTGCGCGGTTTTTTTCACGCGGCCAGGGTTAAAGAGCGCGCCGCGCGGGCCGATCCGTTAGGCAGCGTCTTCCACAATGGACTGTCATGAACTTACCAGGCCCCCGATCCTACCTTCTATTAATCTTGGCTGGTGCGCTGCTCAGCTTGACGGCCGCACATGCCGCCGTGCCTAATCCGACTCCAGCAACATCGCCCTCCGCCTCGGCCTCGCCACCGTCAACACCACCCGTCGCTGCGGATAATCCGTTGACCGCCCACCTCAAGCTGGGCCGTGCGGAATGGCTGGAAGCGGCGGGTACACGGTTTTTGGGGCTTTACACCGAGTCCCTGGCGGACGATCCCCAAGGCGGGATTATCCTGCTGCACGGCCTGGGCGCCCACCCCGACTGGCCGGAGGTGATTCTGCCCCTCCGTCGCGACCTACCTCACTTCGGTTGGACAGTCCTCTCCATTCAACTGCCGGCCGCCACACAAAACCCGCACCGCCAATGGGAACTGACGCCGCTGTTCGAAGCGGCCGCAGCGCGCATCGCGGCGGCGGCGAGCTTTCTCGAACAACAGGGTCTGAAGAATATCGTGGTGATAGGCCATGATTCAGGTGCCGCGGCGGCGATAGCCGCCTTGGCGGGCACGAAGAACGACAAAATCGCCGCCTTGGTAGCGATAGGCCTGGGGCTGCCACCGTATACCGCCGCTACTCCGTATCAGCCCGCCCTCTTGGAGAAAATCGCGGTGCCGATGCTGGATATCTACGGCAGCCAAGACCTGGATGCGGTTAAACAAGAGGCCGACGCCCGTGCCTTGGCGGCACGTAAAGGCCGCGTGACGCGGTCCGCCAGCCCGCAAACCGACTCACCGCAAGACACGATCCGCGCCCGGGCGCCCGGGGTCCCAGAAAATGCCGATCCCATCTATCGGCAAATGGAATTTCCGGGAGCCGATCATTCTTTTACCGGCAACGAAACGGCCCTGATCAAACGCATCGCCGGCTGGCTCAAGAAACACGCGGCGGGGCGCACAGTCGACGCAGCGTCCAAGTAATCATCAATATGATCCGCTCAAGGCGGCTCTGATTTATTCGAAAATCCCCGCCGCTTGCCGCGGGGAGGTTGGCGACGGGGTTTCCAAAGCAGCGCAACGCTCTCTCCTTTGTCGCTTGCGAGCTTGCACCACTATTGCCAATCACGAAAGTGATTGGGGAATTTCCTAAACAAATTCCACCAGCGGGCGCGGCGCCGCCACCACGAAACCTTGCGCGTAGTCGATGCCCAACTGACGTGCCCGCTCCAGATGGACAGGGCTGTCCACATGTTTGGCGACGGTGCGGCATCCCGCGGCGACCGCCACTTGGCGGGCCGCCGCCACCATCGCCTTATCCAGCCCATCTTCCACCATATTGGTAATGAGTTGGCCGGAAATCTTCACATAATCCACCGTGATTTTTTTCAGATAACTGAACGACGACAGGCCGCCGCCGAATTCGTCGAGGGCGATCTGGCAACCCTGTTCCCGCACCGCGTCGATGAAGCGGCTGGCTCGGGTGAAATGCTGCGCCACTGCCGTCTCGGCGATTTCAAAACACACTTGCCTCGCTTGCAATCCGCAGGATGCCAGCTGCGCGGCGATGAACCCCGGCAAGGCTTCATCACCCAAACTATGCGCGGACAGATTGATGCTGATACAGGCCTGCCGGGGCAGCGCCGCCGATTCTTTAAAACCGCGCAGTGTGGTGTCAATCACCCAGCGGTCGAATTTGCCCATGACGCCGTAACGCTCGGCGGCAGGGATGAAGGCGCCGGGCAACAGAACATTGCCCTGAACGTCGATCAGCCTCAGCAGCATTTCGAAGAAAGCAGGCGCGCTGGCCGCTTCATCCTGCAAAGCCACGATGGGCTGGCAATACAAGCGCAGACGTCCTTCGCCCAAGGCGCTGCGCAACTCATCGAGTTGAATCACGCTCACCGGACGCTGCAAGGGTTCCTGCTCGTCCATGGTAGAGACGAATACCCGGTTGCGCCCCATATCCTTGGCGATGTAACAGGCCTGATCCGCCCGGGCGAGCACGCGTGCCGCATCGCTGGCCTCGGCGGTGATGGGCACGATGCCGATACTGGTGCCGATCTGAAAACTGCGGCCTTTCCATAGAAAATTGAACTCGCGCACCTGCGTCATCAAGTTCTCGGCGATTTGCCAGGCCTTGTCCAAGGGACAATTGTGCAATAACAACCCGAACTCATCGCCGCCTAGCCGTGCCAATGTGTCGCGCTCGCGCACGCCGTCCAAAAGCAAGGCGGTGATCTGGCGCAGCAGCTCATCGCCGGCCACGTGGCCGGCGCTGTCGTTGACGATTTTGAAACGATCGAGATCCAGAAAACACAGCGCATGTTGCCCGCCGTAATCCCGGCTGCTGGCGAGGGTCTGCGCGAGACGCCGTTCGAATTCACGGCGGTTCACCAGCCCGGTCAGCGCATCGTGCTGGGCTTGATAGGCCATTTCTTTGCTGAGCAGGCGTTGCTGCGTCACATCGCGAAATACAATGACCGCGCCCAATTTTTCACCATCGCGGCCGCGTATCGGCGCGGCACTGCCTTCGATGGGACATTCCTCACCTTGTCGATTGAGCAGCAACAGGGCAACATTTTCCGCCCGTACCGCACTGTCGCGCTTCAAACAGGCCTCGACCGGGTCGTTGACTGGCTGGCGGGTCGCTTCGTCGATCACCTGTAACACGTCGCTTAACGGATGGCCGCGGGCGGCCCGTTCCCGCCACGCGGTAAGTGCTTCCGCAACCGCGTTCATCGACACCACCATGCCGGTCGGATCGGTGGTGATCACCCCGTCGCCGATCGAGCGCAAAGTAACCTCGGCCCGCTCCTTTTCGGCAAACAGCTGCCGTTCCGCCCGCACCCGTTCGGAAACTTCGCGCGCCAATTCATCTGTGCGGTCCTGGACCCGCCGTTCCAATTTTTCATGGGCTTCTAACAGGGCACTCTCCGCCTGTTTTTGCGCGGTCACATCCTCATGCATGAGGATGACTTCAATCAGACGTTCTTCTTGGAATACCGGGTAGATGAAGGCCCGCACCCAGCGTTTAAAAGCCGAATGTGGAACCTGTTGCTGGGTATCGTATTCGATCGCGGGGATGGCTGTCGGCTCGCCGTCGAATCCGCGGAGGATATAAGGCATCACGCCTTTTTCGACTAATTGCGGATCGTGCAGGATATTGTAACCAGCGGCGAGCTCCGGCGTAGCGCGCCATAAACTCTGCCATGCCTGGTTGACCGCGACGGTCCAGCCGTCGGGAGAAAAAATTTGGGTGCTGAAAGGCGATTGGTCAAACAAGGCGCGAAAGCGGCGACGCTCCGTGTGGCCGGGTGAAGACGTGACCCCGCTTTCCTCGAGGGCCGCGCGGATTAATGAATCATTTCCAGCTTGATGACTTATCAAATCGTGGCCGGCAGCAGCGAAATAATGCGACACTCCACCTCGGCCATCCACCATCACCACAACCGAGATAACTCCGTCTGCCAGCGCCATGGGGTAGCTGCGCATGTTATGCCTTGCGGTCTGGCTGTGGTTCATACTGTCAACATCCGGCGTATTCATAAGCTCACCATCAGACAGAAGTATGTCACGTCGTCGCCCTACCTTAATGGCAATCCCCTACGCGACTGCGCGTCGTCGATATTGTTATTCCCGGCGGAAGCACCACGGAAGTGAGTTTGTAGTTAAATTATTATAATCGGGCGTCTTATTAGGAGCGCCCGTTGCTGGATCAGCTATATTAATTATTCCCCACCCTCCAACCTAACCAACAAGTAAAAAACGCCATCCCTCTTAAAGACGGCGTTTTTACCAGCAACGTACCCAGGACTCCTTTATATCAACCGCGGATAAGGCCTTGGCGCGTCATTCCCCACTTCACAGCAATCCAGGCAACCACGAGCACCCCCACGGTGAACATGATGTCGGTTATCGATGACATCGGGATGTGATAGTACTGGGGGTCAACGGAACCGGAAATCCAAGTGTAACGTTCGATCCACCATCCCAGCACGATGGAGCAGCCGACCAGGGTCACAACCACCGGGTTATGGCGATTGGGTGTGATCGCCAGCGTGCAGAACGGGATAATGAATTTCAAAGTCAGAAAGGTCCACCACAACGGGGCGAGATCGTTATCCATCATGCCGTGGAAACGGATCATGTCATCCGGCAAACGCCCGTACCACATGATGAGGTATTGGGTGAAATAGAGATAGGTCCACAATATGGTCATTCCCAACATGAACTGGGCCATGTAATTGAAGATGTGCGGCTCGATGGAAATCGCCAATTTTCCGGAGCGATACAAGGAATACAACAGCACCGCGAAGAAACCTAAAAACATGTGGAAGGCGCTTTGGAAATGGTAGAAGCCGTAGCTGGCGCTGTGCCAACCGGGCATCTGGGTCATTTCAAAATCCCAGGCCACCATCGTCGCGTACAGGACATAGACGAAGGGAATCATCAAGGCGATATTGCGGAACCGCCGTTGCGCGGCATAAGAGGTATCCACCTCGCTGGCCGCCTGGTACTTGATGAAGGTGCGATACAAGCCCCAGATCAGCAAAAAGCCGATGATCTGACGCGCGACCAGGAAGGTGTAATTGTGCCAACCCGGCAAATGATGTTCCGGATCATGATTGGCTTCACCCAACCAGGCAAACGTCGCATTGCCGTTGGCCAGCAGGATCAACAGCAATATCCCGGCGATCGGGAATAATACCGACAACGAGCAGGCGAGGTGACGCACCTGAAAACGCCATTTGCCGTTAACCAGGTGCAGAATCGACGAAAAGGTCACCCCCCCCACCGCCAAATACAGCACAAAGAGAAAGTTGGTAGTCAATACTGACCAGCTGCCGAAGTTTTCCATGGATTCCCCTCAAATATCTTTAGCGTGGTGCTTATTGCTTCACGGTCGCGGCGGTTTTCACGACCGGGGGCGGCTCTTTAATCAAACCATGCTTCACATAGTTCACCACATGCCAACGTTCTTCCACGCTCAGGTCATTTGAACCCCGCTGATCTTCGCGGCCGGTCGGCTTGCCATAGGCGGGCATGATGGCGCTGCCGAAAGTGATCGTGCCCCACACCCAACCTTCGGTAAGCATCTTCTGCACGTAATCGTCATTGAGGGCGATGGCGCCGATCTTATCGCTGACGGGTGACTCCCGTGATCCGGTCAGACCATGACAGGCGGCGCAGATCACTCTGAATAAGGTCCGCCCCTTTTTGATCGACTCTTCGGTCGGGGGAATCGGATTGACGAGTTCCTTCGCCTCGTCGCGATTCGCCACCTCGGTGGGCACTCCTTGAATAGGAATGGACCGCGCGGGGAATAACATCATTTTCCCTTCCTGAGGTTTAATGCTGGGCTGATTCACCATGTCGGTAGACCACGGCCACGCGAAGGCGGCCCCCGGGAGCAGCGCGCCCACCAATAAATATTTAGCCAATCTCATCGTGCGACCTCTTCCCGGATTTCGACCACTTTGTGTTCTTTGAATAAATCCTTGAGCGCTTGCGCCTTGCTTTCATCCACTTCGAGCAAGACCCCCACTTGATCCAAACTCACCATCTCGCTGTACAGAGTATCGCGCTTACGCCCCATGCCCGCGCCGATGAAAAAGCTGATCACGGTGAAAGCGACACCGAACAGAATCAGTAACTCATAGGTCAGCACGAAATTGGAAGGCAGGGGTACCACCGGCTTGCCGCCCTGGGGTTGCACCAGGAAAGTCGCTTGCGCCGAGGCCAGAAACAGGAAACCGAAAGTCAAACCGAACAAGGCTCCCATCAAAGTGAACTTCGGCACGTGGGCGGGACGTTCACCCAATACCTCTTCGATCTCCGGATGTTCGATCGGCGATTTGAGGGTCACGTCATCCACCGACACACCGTGAATCTTATTGGCGCGGATGTCGGCAATCGCCGCAAAAGCCTGCTCGAAATCACTGAACAATCCCATAATACGATGCTTGCTCATTCTTAAAACTCCCTATGCGCTTGGCGTATCAATGGCCGGTTGGGGATCGGAAGTCCGGCGATGAAAAATCTTGGCCTGGTCTTCCTCATGGGCACGACGGCGGTGATAAACCATTTCTTTCACCTCGTACATGGAAACCGAGGGGAAGACCTTGACGAACACCAAGAACAGCAAGCCGAACCAGCCGAAGCTGCCGAAGACCACGGCCCATTGCACCATGCTCGGCCAGACCACCTTCCAGGCGAAGGGATGATAGGAGAGCGAGAGAGTGGGCGAGACGATCATCCAGCGTTCCAGCCACATGCCGACGTTGAGCAGCAAGGACACCACGAACATGGTTGGCAAGTGTCGTCTGAGTTTCTCGAATGCCAGGGCAAATGGCAGCACGGAACCGAAGAACAACATCGCCCAGAAGTAGGGTGAGAAGGGTCCGGTGAATTTATCCCACAATACCTCTTTGGCCGCGGCATCGTGGCCATACCAAGTCGCGGCGAACTCGATCAAGTTCAGGTAAGACCAGGCCATGGCGATGACGAAAGTCAGTTTGCAGGTCTTCTCCAGAATGGGAATCGTCATGTATTCCTCAAAGCGGAAGAAGTAACGCAAGATGATGAACAAGGTGATGATCGCCGCGCAACCCGAATACAGCGCGCCCGCCACGAAGTACGGCGGGAAACTGGTGACGTGCCAGCCCGGCATGATCGACATCGCGAAGTCGGAAGACACGATGGAGTGCACCGACACCGCCAGCGGAATCAGGAAGCAGGCCATCAGCAAATACGTTTTGCGGAAATGGCGCCATTGGCGATCGGTGCCGGCCCAGCCCAGCGACAACACGGTATAGAGCTTCTTGCGCCAGCCCTTGGCGTTATCGCGGCAAATCGCCAGGTCGGGAATCATGCCGATGAACAGGAACAGCGCCGAGGACGTCAGATAGGTGAAGATCGCGAAACAGTCCCAGGCCAGCGGTGAGCGGAAGTTGGGCCAGATGCCGCGGTCGCTGACATAGGGCAACACCCAATACAAGTTCCACATGCGCCCCAAGTGGATGATTGGAAACAGACCCGCCGTCATCAGCGAGAAGGTGGTCATGGCCTCGGCGAAACGGTAAATCGGTTTACGCCAATCCGCATGAACGATGTGCAGAATCGCCGACAGCAGGGTTCCCGAATGGCTCATGCCGATCCAGAAAATGAAGGTGGCGATGAACAAGCCCCACATTTCCGGCCAGTACAGGTCGAGCACGCCTTGCCCCGTCGTATACACATAGCCCACCGCGGCGGCGGCGCAGGCGATCATCGCCACGCAAACGGCCACCGCGACCCAATAGGCCATGCGCGGGTTTTCCATACTGCTCAGGACGTCTTTGTTGATCTGCGCCCACTTGATTTGCTCGTTAATGTCTTTCGTCTGCATGTGCCACCCGATTGGTTAAATTCCTCTCTCCCTTACCACGAGGTACCGACGACTCTATACCTCGCGCACACGCTCCATATACATCACCTTGGGTTCCGTATTGAGAGCTTCGAAGACGCGATAACCGCGCAACTCCCGATTTTGTTTGGCTTGCTTGGTTTTTCCAAGCTCCACCTGGTGAGTGCGCCACAGCGTGCTCACCTTGCTCTCGGGATCGAGCATGTCGCCGAACACGATGGCCGTGGTCGGACAGCTCTGCTGGCAGGACGTCTGGAATTCACCGTCCACCACCTTGCGGTTTTCCATCTTCGCTTTGTCTTTGGCGACCCGGATACGCTGCACGCAGAAGGTGCATTTCTCCATCACGCCTTTGTCGCGCACCGTGAGGTCCGGATTGAGCTGAAGATGCAAAGGCGCCGGCCACGAGCTTTCGTAGAAAGAGAACCAGTTGAAATAACGAAGACGGTATGGGCAGTTATTGGAACAATAACGTGAACCGATGCAACGATTGTAGACCTGCGCGTTCAAACCGTCCGGCGTGTGATACGTGGCGGCCACCGGGCAGACCGGCTCGCAGGTGGCGGCGTTACACTGCTGACACATCATGGGCAGGAAACTTGCGCCGTGCTCCTGATATTGGCTGGTCGAATCCGACACCTTGTCGAGATCCGGCTCGTCCCAATAACGCTCGATACGCAGCCAATGCATCACTTGATTCTTGGCGAAGCGGTCATGACCGACCACCGCCAGGTTATTTTCCGCGTAACAAGCCACCGAGCACGCATTGCAGCCGATGCACTTGTTGAGGTCGAGCGCCATGCCCCACATGTGTTCATATTTGTGATGGCCACCTTGTTCGATGCCCCGCCGGTAATGCGACCAATTTTCAAGAATGTTCTTAAGCGACATCTTGACCACCCTCCGTCCGTCTGAACACATCCGCGGTAACCGTGGCCACCAACTTGCGACCCACTTGTATTTCGCTACCGCCCATCTTCACCAGCTTCTCGTGCCGGCCGGCCTTGGCGATTTGCACCCGCGTGCCATACAGGGCCAATTCACCGGTTTTAGCATCGCGCACCGGACTCAGCACCTTCAACGGATTGACACCGCGATCCTTGGCGTAACGGCTGAATTCTTTTTCATGGCCTTGGCCGAGCGGCACCGCGATCGCATCGGGATGTATACCTTTGTAGATATACACCTTGGCCTCGACCGCCCCTTGGTCCGACGTGATGGTGACCACGTCGCCCTGAGTCACACCCAGCTTCTGCGCCGTGGCGGGGTGCATTTCAGCCCAGGAATCCCACACCACTTTGCTGATCTGGTCAGGCGCCTCTTGCAGCCAGGGAATATTGGCGTGACGGCCGTCCCACAAACCCAACCGCGGCGAAGGGACCAAGTGATAGGGGTATTGGCCGTTTTGCGTATAGTCCGGCAAGTTTACCGCCAATGCCTTGGCACTGATGGCGCGTGCAGAACGCTGCACGGGGATCAAGCCGGTCTGCAAAGCCTGCTGCCATTGCGCATCATGCAAACGGGCCGGCTGAGCCAGCTCGACCGGCAAGGCGCTGATCGCCTGCTTCAAGTAGGCGTAATAATCAGCGAAACCGCCATAGGTTTCCGCCTTCCGCAACTTGAGCATTTCCAACAGCAGGTCGCCGAAGCCGTGGGTGGTCGGATTGAGCGGCTCCATGAGCGGCTGCTGAACACCGATCTGAGTGCCGTTGTACGCGGCGACGTGGGTACCCCAATCTTCGTACGGCGAGTGAATGGGCAACACTACATCGGCGCGCATTGCCGTCTCATCGGGGAATTGGGCGAATGCGACCTTGAACGGCACGGAGTTGAGTTTATCGGTCAGCTTAAGGAAAGAAGGCGCCGTGTAAACCGGATTGGTATTGTAGAAGAACACCGCCTCGAGACCGCCTTTTTCCACGGTTTCGGCAAAATTCAGCAAGGCCTGGTTATTGCCGCTCTTGGGCCCCATCTGCGCGTATGGAAGATCACCACTGGAGACGATGGTCCGCCCTACGTTGCCCAAAATAATATTGAGCAACATCACCGCGGCCGCGGTCTCGTAGCCATGCTCCTGGCCTTCAGCGGTACCGCCCGCCAACACCAGGCTCGGTGACTGGCTGTCCAGCCAGCCGGCGACCTTGACGATGCGGTCACCGGTCACACCGGTAATACGCTGCACGGTATCGAGATCGTAGCGGGCGATCATTTCTTGGACTTCGGCGGGAAGAACACTGGCATCGCGCTTATGTTTAACCAATAAGGTATTGGCGAGACCCAGAGCCAACACGCCTTCGGTACCCGGCCGCACCGCCAGCCAAAGGTCGGCGTTGGCGCCGGTGAGGGTCATTTTGGGTTCGATTTGCACCAAGATTCCGCGCGGCGCCTCACGGAATTTGGCGTATTGCGTCGCGAAGTGCACGGGCGACATCCAAGTACCGAGAAAGTCCGCGCCGAAGGAGACGATGACCCGCGCCTCGTCAAAACGGTAAGTCGGCTGCGTCTCACCCAACATATCGCTGTTCACGGCCTGGCCGACGGCGTTATTGATGACCTCATGAACGAAGTGATTACCGGAACCCATGGCCTCCAGATGGGCCTGCAACAGCACCGCCTGATGACCGCTCACTGTGCCGGTCACCCAGGCAAACTTATCGCCGCTAAGCGCCGACTCAGGGCCGACGTGTTGTTTGATAAGTCCCAAAGCTTCATCCCAACTGGCTTCCACCAGCGCACCGCCTTTGCGGACCAGCGGTTTGGTGATGCGGTCCGGATTGTAATGGGCCTGTACACCGCCCTGCCCCATTTGGCAAAGCTTGCCGTAATTGATCTTGGCGTCAGGATTGCCCTCGAATTTGAGAACCCGGCCTTCGCGCACCCGGCCGTGTATACCGCAACCCGCCGAGCACTGCTGGCAGGTTGATGCGTAATAGACGCCGATACCGGGAATGACATATTCCTCGGGCAATATATACGCCGTGACTTCTTCTTTACCTTCTTCCAAGGTCACGGTGCTCGGCATATCGCAGGCCGCCAATGCGACACCCGCGCCACTCCAACCCATGACCTTGAGAAAATCTCTGCGGTTGATTTCAATACCACTCATAAGCAAGCCATCCGTTTCAGTGTTTCATCAGGCGCGCCGACAGCCACGCCACCCTAGCGGAGCACCGACTCCTCGCGCCGTTCTTTATTTATGGCACTTCCAGCAGTCCGAGGGACCCTTGTTTGCTTCATGACACCGCACACAAAAACCCATATTCAGCGGTTTTACTTTGTGCGCGACCGTCATGTTTTTAACCTCACCATGACAAAACGCACACACTTCTGAAACCCGTTCGACAGGCAGCTCCGGATTATCGAATACGAAGCGCTTCAAATGTTTTTCATGGGTGAAATGCACGTAATCCGGCACGTCATGGACTTTTTTCCACGGCGGCGGCTCACGTTTTTCCCAGTATTCGGTCAGTTTTTTGATGCGGGGTTTGTCAGTGGCGATGACGCTATGACAACCCATACATTTGCTGGTGGGAGGAATACCCGCCACCTTGCTGCGACGCGCATAGGTATGGCAGTACATGCAATTGATCTCGTTGATCTTGGCATGGATGTCGTGCGGAAATTCTATGGGCTGTTCTACATTTTTGCCTTCATACGTTCCTTTAGGCGGGACCGCGTTGGGCACCGTACCCTCCGCATAGGCCTCGACAGAAGACAGCATCAGCGCAAATACCATCAGCGACAGAAAAGGCGCCCACAGCCAACCCGTCTTGCGCCCCCCACTCAACTCTTCCGTCCTGTTCATCAGGCTCATGAAGCCACGATCATTGACTGACATCTTCCCCCCAAATCGGTTTTCACCTAGTTCCATGTTTCGCGGCAGCCTCTTGTGGCTGTGCGCGCACCAACAACGAGCAGCAAACCATCAGGCCCGCATGCACGAGATATAAAAATAGTTAACTTGGGATTCCGTCTCTTTAGCCGCTCCTCGACACCCATTACAGGGATCTAATTCACTTTCAAGCGACGAGAAAATCACGGCGGGATAAACAGCACATCCGAACATCCCCCTTACCCTAATAAATCAAACCCACTGTATCTGGCACTCCAAGTCTGCCAAATCTCCCCAAGAGTCTTATTGTTATCTCGCGGTAACCCTAGAAATATTCCGCTAATTGTCATTGCATTTTAAATTACGCCGGGTCCCGAATCCTAGACCAATTGCGCGGAACATGTCAACGCTCGAAAAAAGACAAATCGAATCAATTGAATTGCCCTTAAATAACCGTGCAAATCCACGCCCGGGCTGCGCAGCACGATAGCACATCACTCACGCCGGGTTGTCCAGATCGATATGTAGGTGCTCTATTGCATAACGCTGCGCGACATGCTGGCCCAGCGCGGCGACACCATAACGCTCCGTGGCGTGATGACCCGCCGCAAAAAAATGGATACCCAATTCACGCGCCGCATGTACGGTATGTTCGGAGATTTCACCGCTGATATACGCATCCAAACCCAGCGCGGCGGCGGCCTCGAGGTATTTCTGCGCGGCGCCGGTGCACCAACCTACGCGGCGTATTAAATGCTCACCGCCGTTTACGCACAGCGGCGGGCGGGCCAGCGCGTGTTCAATTCGTCGCGCGAACGCTGCCAGCGACAGTGGCACGCTCAGCTCACCGCACATGGCCAAGGCCGGTTCCGGCCCGAAACGCCCGGTCACGATAAGGTCCAATTGCACGGCGAGCTGGGCGTTATTGCCGTATATCTCGTGAGCGTCGAGCGGCAAATGATAGGCGAACAGATTGATGTCATGTGCCAGCAACGGCGCCAAACGCGCTTTTTTGATTCCCACCACGCACGGATCTTCGCCCTGCCAAAAATAGCCATGATGCACCAGCAGCGCATCGGCGCCCGCCGCTACCGCCGCTTCCACCAAGGCACGGCTAGCGGTGACGCCACTTACCAACTTGGTAATGGTAGCCGTGCCTTCCACCTGCAAACCGTTAGGCGCGTAATCACGGAAACGCGCCGTCTCCAATAGTCCGTGGAGATACGCCAGCAACTCATCACGCCGCACCATGTCGTCATTTCCTTCTCGAACATTTTGTTATCTTAACTGTTCGCCGCGACGCAAATGCCGTATCTTTCACCCTCGACCATCCATCAGCGAACGGATTAGAGTAGCGCGTCCATGAACACCCGCAAGATTTTTATTTTCCTGCTCGAGGCGACCATCTCCGGCTTGGCCGTTGCGTTTGTGATGATTTTGTTATTCCGTCCGCAAGCCCTGGAGCGCCACCCTGCGGTAAGAATCATCGAAGCGCCCGCCGTCGCCGGCGACGGTCAGCAGGGCGCTGCGACCGGCGGCGCCCCGGTTTCCTACGCCCAGGCCGTGCGCGCCGCCACCCCCGCCGTGGCCAATATTTATACCAGCAAAACCATCACCCAACAGCCGCATCCGTTGTTCGATGATCCCAATTTCCGCCGCTTTTTTGGCGATGATCCAAATCTCCCCAGCCAGCGCAACGAAACCAGCCTGGGTTCCGGTGTCATCATCAGCCCGGAGGGGTATCTGCTCACCAACAATCACGTCATCGAAGGCGCCGATGAAATCCAGGTGGCGCTCAATGACGGCCGCAGCGCCACCGCCAGCGTAGTGGGCACCGACCCCGAAACCGATCTGGCACTATTGAAAATCGAGTTGCAGGATTTACCGGCCATCGTGTTCGGCCAGTCCGACTCGCTGAGCGTGGGGGATGTGGTGCTGGCCATCGGCAATCCCTTCGGCGTCGGCCAGACCGTGACCCAGGGCATCATCAGCGCCACCGGCCGTCAGCAGCTCGGCATCAGCACCTTTGAAAACTTCATTCAAACCGACGCCGCCATCAACCCCGGCAACTCCGGCGGCGCGCTGGTCAACACTTCCGGCCAACTGGTGGGCATCAACACCGCCATCTTCTCCCGCACCGGCGGCTCGCAAGGCATCGGATTCGCCATTCCCGCGCAATTGGCCAAGAACGTCATGGAGCAAATCCTCCAGCAAGGACGGGTGATCCGCGGCTGGCTGGGCATCGAGGCTCAAGACATCAGCCCCGATCTGGCGGAGTCTTTCGGCCTGAGCGACACCCGCGGCGCCTTGGTGGCGGGCGTCTATCCCCGCAGCGCGGCCGATCAGGCGGGACTCATGCCCGGCGACATCGTGCTGCAGATCAACGGCCGCCCCGTCGACGACGCCAAGGCGGCGATGAACATCATCGCCGCCTTGGCCCCCGGCGAGAAAGTCGATCTACAACTCAAGCGGAATGGCGCACTGAAGAACGCCCAGATCACCATCGGCGAGCGCCCCCCGCCACGCGCCCGCTGAACGGCACGATTTATCCGCCATCCTTGTCGATGGCGGTGGCATGGGTCTCGGCGGCCGCCTGGCTGCGGACCATGATCCGCGATAGGAACAGCCCGACCTCGAACAACATCCACATCGGTACCGCCAGCAGGGTCTGTGACAAGACGTCCGGCGGGGTCAGGATCGCGCCGATCACGAAGGCCCCCACGATTACATAAGAGCGCTTCGCCGCCAACTGCTCGGGGGTGGTGATACCCACCCATACCAAAATGATGGTGGCCACCGGCACCTCGAAGGCCAACCCGAAGGCAAAGAAAATCGTCAGGGTGAAATCGAGATAACTGCTGATATCCGTCATCACCGCCACCCCGGCCGGCGCGGCACCGATCAAAAAGGCGAAAGTCATCGGAAATACCACGTAATAAGCGAAAGCCACGCCTGCATAGAACAGCACGATACTGGAGAACAATAAGGGCAAGGCGATGCGCCGTTCGCGGCGATACAAACCCGGCGCGACGAAGCGCCAGAATTGATGCAGCACATAAGGCATGGACAGGGCCACCGCCAAGACGAACACGAACTTGAAGGGCGTGATGAAAGGCGATGCAACCTGGGTGGCGATCATGGTGGCCCCCGCCGGCAAACGCGCCAACAGCGGCTGGGCGAGCATGGCGTACAACTCGGCGGTGAACGGGAACAACATCAAAAATATCAGCACCACGCACAGCAAAATCCGCAACAACCGATTACGCAGCTCGATGAGGTGCGTCATGAACGGCTGTTCTTGCTGAGGGGTGTATTGCTGCTTAGGTTTGCGAGGTCCCATGGCCTGGCTTGTCATCTGAAGTCACGGCGGGCGCGGCGACTACCGGGCTCGCGTCGCTCACCTCGGCGGCGGGCGGGGCGGGGAGCGGCGCGGCGCTGGCCGGGAAACGGCGCGGATCGGTGTGCTGCGGCGTCGCGGCGATTTCCGCTTCACGCGCCATCAATTGCTTGAGCTCTTCCGCTTTATGGATCTCTTTATCGAACTCGGTCTTCACCGAGTTGGCGAAATGGCGAATGGTGCCCAGCCACGCGCCCACCTGCTTCACCAGGCCGGGAAACTCCCGCGGCCCGACCACCAGCAAGGCGACTACCACGATCAAAACGATTTCCGAAAAGCCGATGTCGAACATGGCCCGGCATTACACCTTATCTTTGCTGGCGTCCTTGACCGGCACATCGCCGTCGATGGTATTGCGCGCAGCCTGGCCCTCGATGCGTTCCTTATTCTGGCCTTCGCCTTCCTTGCCGGCATCACTCATGGAATCGCGGAAACCTTTCACCGCGCCACCCAGATCCGTGCCGATACCGCGCAGCCGCTTGGCGCCGAACAACAACAGGACGATCAACAAAATGATCAACAACTGCCAGATACTGATACCCATTTCATTTCTCCATTGACCCTGCGCCGATGAGGCGTAATGCGTCCCATCCTACGCCATACCGGGGGAATCCGCACCTCCCCCGCCCAAGGCGCCGGGAATGAGATGTTTAGGTTTTACCGCTATCCCGTCGCGTCTTTTCCGCTACCCCGGACAGGCCGAAGCGCCGCTCCAGTTCCGCCAGCACCGCGTCGGGGTGCAAGCCCTGCTGGGCCAGCAAAACCAAGGTGTGAAACCACAGGTCGGCGATCTCATAAACAATCCGATCCGCCGCGCCGTCTTTGGCGGCCATCACGGTTTCGGTGGCCTCCTCGCCGATCTTCTTCAGGATCGCGTCCAAGCCTTTGGCATACAAACCGGCCACATAGGAACCGGTCGGGTCGGCGCCCTTGCGCGCCTCCAGTACCGCCGCCAGCCGAGCCAGCACCTCGTCACTCATGACTCGTGCCGCCCTGATAAATCCGCACCGGGTCTTTCAACACCGGGTCCACCGTCACCCATTGATCTTTATCCAGGCGTCGGAAGAAACAACTGTGGCGGCCGGTATGACAGGCGATACCGCCCGCCTGCTCGACCGTGAGCAACACCACGTCGCCGTCGCAATCGAGACGGATCTCCCGCACGGTCTGCGCATGGCCCGACTCCTCGCCCTTGCGCCAAAGCTTGCTGCGCGAGCGTGACCAATACACGGCGCGCCCGTTGGCCGCGGTTTCAGTGAGCGCCTGGCGATTCATCCACGCCACCATCAGCACCCGGCCGCTGACCGCCTCCTGCGCCACCACCGGCACCAGGCCGTCGGCGTTCCATTTGATGTCATCCAGCCAAGGCGGGCTCATCGCGGCGCGCGCTCATCGGAAGGCAGACGCACCTCGATACCGTGGGCCGCCAAGTGGCGCTTGGCCTGTTCCACGGTGTATTCGCCGAAATGGAAAATGCTGGCGGCCAGCACCGCGTCGGCGCCGCCTTCTTTTATGCCGTCCACCAAGTGGCCGAGATTGCCCACCCCGCCGGAGGCGATCACCGGTACGTTCACCGCGTCACTCACCGCGCGGGTGAGGGCCAGGTCGAAACCGTCGCGGGTGCCGTCGCGGTCCATGCTGGTCAATAAAATCTCGCCGGCGCCGTATTCCACCATCCGCTTCACCCAAGCCACCACGTCCAGGCCGGTGGACTTGCGGCCGCCGTGGGTAAACACCTCCCAGCGCGGCGGCTCGCCCTCGCCGCCCACCCGCTTGGCGTCGACCGCCACCACGATACACTGCGCGCCGAAACGCTCGGCCGCCTCGCGCACGAACTCGGGGCGGTTGACCGCCGCGGTATTGATGGCGATTTTATCGGCACCGGCATTGAGCATGCGGCGGATGTCCTGGGTAGTGCGGATGCCACCGCCCACGGTGAGCGGAATGAACACCTGGCCGGCGACCTCGGCCACTACCTGGGCCATGGTGTCGCGGCCTTCGTGACTGGCGGTGATGTCGAGAAACACCAGCTCGTCGGCCCCCTGCTCGTCGTAACGTTTGGCGATCTCCACCGGATTACCGGCATCGCGGATACCCACGAACTTGACGCCTTTGACGACGCGGCCCTTGTCGACGTCCAGGCAGGGAATGATGCGTTTGGCGAGGCCCATGATTTATTGTCCGAGTTGGTCCGCGAGCTTTTGCGCCTCGGCCAGATCGATATTGCCTTCATAGAGGGCGCGGCCGACGATGGCGCCCATCACACCTTCACCCGCCACGCCGCACAGGCTGCGGATGTCCTCCATACTGCTCACGCCGCCGGAGGCGATCACCGGAATGTGGATGGCGCGCGCCAGGGCGACGGTGGCGTTCACGTTCACGCCGCCCATCATGCCGTCGCGATTGATGTCGGTATAGATGATGGCCTCCACCCCTTCGCGCTCGAAACGCTGGGCGATGTCGATCACGTCGTGATTGGAGAGTTTCGACCAGCCGTCGATGGCCACTTTGCCGTCTTTGGCGTCCAGCCCCACCATGATGTGGCCGGGAAATTCCGAGCAGGCGTCGCCGACGAAGTGGGGTACGTTCACCGCGTTGGTGCCGAGGATGACGTAGCTCACACCCATTTCGAGATAAAGTTCGATGGTCTCGTCGTCGCGGATGCCGCCGCCCACTTGTAGGGGCACCCCGGGATGGGCGGCGGCGATGCGGCGGATGGCCTCGGCATTCACCGGCTTGCCGGCGAAGGCGCCGTTCAAATCGACGATGTGCAGGCGCCGCGCGCCTTCCGCCACCCAGCGGTCGGCCACCGCCAGCGGGTCGTCGGAGAACACCGTGTCATCTTCCATGCGTCCTTGGCGCAGACGCACGCACTTGCCGTCTTTGAGATCGATGGCGGGTATCAACAACATAAGACTTCCCTCAAGCTAGGCTCCATAAAAAACCTGCGCCGGCCGGCACCGCGATCACGCCCGGCCGTTCCACGCCATGAAATTGCCCAGCAGGGTCAACCCCGCCTGCTGGCTTTTTTCCGGGTGAAACTGCACGGCGAAGACATTGTCGCGCGCCACCGCGGCGGCGAAGTCATGACCATAATGAGTGATGCCCGCCACCTCGGCGGGGTTGGCCGGTGCCGCGTAATAGCTGTGCACGAAATAAAAGCGGCTATCCTGGGCGATGCCTTCCCACAAGGGGTGGGGACGCGTTTGACGGACCCGGCTCCAGCCCATGTGCGGCACCTTGAGCCGCGCGCCGCTGACCGGATCCTGCAGCGTGTCGGCGAAACCGCGCACCTGACCGGCGAAGATGCCTAAGCCGTCGGCGCCGCCGTTCTCGTCGCTGTGATCCAGCAGGCCCTGCATGCCGAGGCAAATTCCGAGAAAGGGTTTGTTGCGGGCGCAGTCGCGTATCACTTCGTCGAGACCCAGCCGTTGCAGCTCCGCCACGCAGTCGCGTAATGCGCCCACGCCGGGAAACACCACCCGATCACTGCGGCGGATCAGGCCGGGATCGTACGTGACGCGCACGCTCGCGCCGTGCCCTACATGTTCCAGGGCTTTAGCCACCGAACGGAGATTGCCCATTCCATAATCGATCACTGCAACGGAACTCATACCCTACGATCCCGCTAATTTCCAGCACGCCCGCGGCGCACCGCACGCTAGCCAATAAACTTATAAACTGCCTTTGGTGGACGGCATCACGCCCTGCATGCGCGCGTCCGGCTCGATGGCCATGCGCAGCGCGCGGCCGAAGGCCTTGAACACGGTCTCGGCGATGTGATGACTGTTGCGTCCGCGCAGGGTATCGATGTGCAGCGTCACCATCGCGTGATTGACGAAGCCCTGGAAAAACTCGCGGAACAGATCGACATCGAATTCGCCGATACGCGCCCGGGTGAACTCCACGCCATATTCCAAACCCGGCCGGCCGGAAAAATCCACCACCACCCGGGAGAGCGCCTCGTCGAGCGGCACATAGGCATGGCCGTAACGGCGCAGACCTTTTTTGTCGCCCACCGCCTTGGCCACCGCCTGGCCCAAGGTGATGCCGACGTCTTCCACCATGTGGTGGGCGTCGATGTGCAAATCGCCTTCGGCGACGATCTCGATATCGATCATGCCGTGGCGCGCCACCTGGTCGAGCATGTGATCGAGGAACGGCACGCCGGTTTGCAATGTGGCCGTGCCGCCGCCGTCCAGGTTGACGCTCACCTGGATGCGGGTTTCCAAAGTATTGCGCTGCACGCTGGCTTTACGCTCAGCCATGAGGTATCTCCGGATAGTCAGGCCGTAGAGTGTACATGATTCCCGCCCCCGCCCGCTTCATAGCGCCGTCCGCAACGCCGAGAGAAAGGCCTGGTTTTCCTCGGGCGTGCCCACCGTCACCCGCAGGCAATCGTGCAGGGCGGGATGGGCGCCGTGGAGATTTTTGATCAAAACGCCCTGATCTTTGAGTCGCTGAAACAGCTCCGCCGCGCGGCCGGCCGTCACCCGGAACAGGATGAAATTGGCTTGACTGGGGAAGGGCGTTACGCCCGGCAGTGTCGCCAACGCCTCGGCGAGACGCGCGCGTTCGGCGCGGATGCGCCGGGTCTGATCCAGCAGTACCGGATAATGGCTGAGCGCGAATTCGGCGCTGGCCTGGGTGAGCACGCTGATATTGTAGGGCAGGCGTATCTTATCGAGTTCGTGCAGCCACGCGGCGTCGCCCACCAGAAAGCCCAACCGCAAGCCCGCCAGGCCGAGTTTCGACACCGTGCGCAGGATCAGCAAATTCGGATAACGCGGCAACTCCTCGAAAAAGCTGCCGTCGCAAAACGCCGAGTAGGCCTCGTCCACTACCACGATGCCCGGCGCGGCCTCGATGATCGTGCGGATATCCTCGCGCGCGAACAGATTGCCGGTGGGGTTGCTGGGATAACAGATGAACACCACCGCCGGCCGCCGCTCGGCGATGGCGGCCAAAGTGGCCGGCAGGTCCAGACTGAAATCACTCTTGAGCGGCACACCGTGATAATCCATACCCACGCTGGAGCTGATGATCTTGTACATGGAAAACGCCGGTTCGGGCGCCAGCACGCTGCGGCCCGGCCCGGCCACCGCCATCAAGATCATTTGAATCAACTCATCGGAACCGTTGCCCAGCAAGATGTCGCTATCGACCGGGACGGCGAAGGTGCTGCGCAATTGCCGCTTGAGCCGCGCCGCGCCGGGATCGGGGTAACGATTGAGACTGACTTGCCGCAACGCCGCCAGCCATTCATCCACCAGCGGCGCAGGCCAGCTATAGGGATTTTCCATGGCGTCGAGTTTGACGAAGCCCGCGGCCTCGGGGACATGATAGGCCTTGAGGGCCCGCACCTCGGGCCGCACCCACTGTTGGATACGCGCGTTCATCGGTTCATATTCCGGCTGGTTTTTATTTTTCATCTCGGCCGCGCGCGCCCATGCGGTATTCCGCGGAACGGGCGTGGGCGGTGAGTCCTTCGCCACGCGCCAGTAACGATGCCGTCGCCCCCAGCGTCCGCGCACCGTCGGGCGAACACATGATGAGACTGGAACGTTTTTGAAAATCGTAGACCCCGAGCGGCGAAGAAAAACGCGCGGTGCGCGAGGTCGGCAACACGTGATTGGGACCAGCGCAATAATCGCCCACCGCCTCGGCGGTGTAGCGGCCCATGAAAATCGCGCCGGCGTGACGGATGCTTTTCGCCAGGGTTTGCGGATCGGCCACCGACAATTCCAAATGTTCCGGCGAGATGAAATTCACCACCGCCGCCGCTTCATCGAGATCGCGCACTTGAATCAAGGCCCCGCGCGCGGCCAGTGATTTGCGGATGATCTCGGCGCGCTCCATCTGCGGCAGCAGTTTTTCGATGCTGGCCTGCACCGCGTCGAGATAAGCGGCGTCGGGACACAGGAGTATCGACTGCGCGTCTTCGTCGTGTTCGGCCTGCGAGAATAAATCCATCGCCGTCCAATCCGGATCGGTGAGGCCGTCGCAGACGATGAGAATTTCCGAGGGCCCGGCGATCATGTCGATGCCCACCGTGCCGTAGACTATGCGTTTGGCGGTGGCGACGTACATGTTGCCGGGACCGACGATTTTGTCGACGCGCGGCACGCTCTCCGTGCCGTAGGCCAGCGCCGCCACCGCCTGCGCGCCGCCGATGGCGAACACGCGATCGACGTCGGTCAACGCGGCGGCGGCCAGCACCAATTCATTCAATTCGCCGCCGGGGGTGGGCACCACCATCACCACCTCGGGTACGCCGGCGACCTTGGCCGGGATCGCGTTCATCAACACCGAGGACGGATAGGCCGCCTTGCCGCCGGGCACGTATAAACCCACCCGATCCAGCGGCGTGATTTGCTGACCCAGCAGCGTGCCGTCGGCTTCGGTGTAGGTCCAGGTCTCTTGTTTCTGATGCTGGTGATAGGCACGCAGACGCGCCACCGAGATCTCCAGTGCACCGCGAGTGGCGGCGGGTATCCGCGCCAGCGCCTCGCGCCAGCGGGCGGCGGGGATTTCCAATTCGCGCAGGTCGCGCGCCTGCATACGATCGTAACGGTTGGTGTATTCGATCACCGCCGCGTCGCCGCGCCGCTTGACCTCGGCGAGTATGGTCTCGACGGTCTTCACCACCGCCGCGTCGGACACACTCTCCCACGCCAGCCGCTGTTCGAGGTTAGGCCAAAAGTCCGCGCTGTGTGAATTGAGCCGCTTGATGTCGATCATACTCATCGTCCTCCCCGCTCCGGCCGCGCATCACGCACTGATTTCATTTACCGCTACCGCCCGTCCGCCGCTGCTCCACCGCCTCGGCCATACTCCGCACGAAGGCATTGACGCGCGCGTGTTTCATTTTCATGGACGCCTTGTTCACGATCAGACGCGAACTGATGTCGGCGATGTGTTCGAGCGGCGCCAGGCCGTTGGCCTTGAGCGTGTTGCCGGTGTCCACCAAGTCCACGATCAGATCCGCCAAGCGCACCAGCGGCGCCAGCTCCATGGAACCGTAGAGTTTGATGATCTCCACCTGCTTGCCCTGTTCGGCGAAATAGCGGCGGGTGGAGTGGACGTATTTGGTGGCGATCCGCAAACGGGTCTGGCCGGTGGCGGCGCCGGGCGGTCCGGCCAGCATCAAGCGGCAGCGGGCGATCTGCAAATCCAAAGGCTCGTACAGGCCGTCGCCTTCGTATTCCATCAGTACGTCTTTACCCGCCACGCCCAGATCCGCCGCGCCATATTCCACATACGTCGGCACGTCGGAGGCCCGGATGATCACCAGTTTCACATCGGGCTGATTGGTATCGAGTACCAACTTGCGGCTGGTAGCGGGATCGTCGACGGGCACGATGCCGGACGCCGCCAGCAACGGCAGAGCCTCTTTGAAGATGCGTCCCTTGGAGACGGCGATGGTGATGGTGTTGGTCATGACGGCGGCGTCGCGATGAGGCTGTTCACATCAGTCCGGCACGCGGCGGATGCGCACGCCGAGCTGCTGCAATTTTTCTTCGATACATTCGTAACCACGGTCGATGTGGTAAATGCGATCGACCGTGGTATCCCCATCCGCCACCACGCCCGCCAGCACCAAGCTGGCCGAGGCGCGCAAATCGGTGGCCATCACCGGCGCGCCGGTCAGGCGTTTGACGCCGGTGATGATGGCGGTGTTGCCTTCGAGACGAATCTTGGCGCCCAAGCGCTGCAACTCCTGAATGTGCATGAAGCGGTTCTCGAACACCGATTCGGAAATGGTGCCCGAGCCCTCCGCCACGCTGTTCAACGCGCAAAACTGCGCTTGCATGTCGGTAGGAAACGCCGGATAGGGCGCGGTGTGAATATCCACCGCCCGCGGCCGTTCGCCGTGCATATCCAGGGAAATCCAGTCGGCACCGCTCTCGATATCCGCACCGGCTTCGCGCAGTTTGGCCAGTACCGCTTCCAGGGTTTCGGGGCGCGCGTCCTTGACGCGGATCCGCCCGCGGCTCAAGGCCGCACCCACCAAATAGGTGCCGGTCTCGATGCGGTCGGGCAGAATGGTGTAGTGCGCGCCGTGCAAACGCTCCACCCCTTCGATAGTAACGGTGTCGGTGCCGGCGCCGCGTACCTGGGCGCCCATCGCGTTCAGGCAATTGGCGAGGTCCACCACTTCCGGTTCGCGCGCCGCGTTTTCGAGGATGGTGGTCCCTTCGGCCAGTGTGGCGGCCATCATGATGTTCTCGGTGCCGGTGACGGTGACGATGTCAAAAAAGATCCGCGCGCCTTTGAGGCGTTTGGCCTTGGCGTGGATGTAGCCGCCTTCGACGCGGATGTCGGCGCCCATCGCCTCCAGCCCGGCGATGTGCAGATTCACCGGCCGCGAACCGATGGCGCAGCCGCCGGGCAGCGAGACTACTGCCTCGCCATAACGACTCAGCAGCGGCCCCAGCACCAGGATCGAGGCGCGCATGGTTTTGACCAATTCGTAGGGCGCGATACATTCCTTGATCGTGGTGGCATCCACTTCGACACCCATCTTTTCGTCGAGCACCAATTGCACACCCATGCGGCCGAGCAGGCCCATGGTGGTGGTGATGTCGTGCAGATGGGGAATATTGCGCACCATCACCGGCTCGTCGGCCAGCAGAGTGGCGGCCAGAATAGGCAGGGCGGCATTTTTCGCCCCGGAAATCCGGATCTCGCCGTTGAGGGGCGCCCCGCCGGTGATGATTAATTTGTCCATGAGATATTCATCTGCGTGTATGGATTTGGATGTTCGCTCGATAGCCGCGCGCTTGCAGCAGTCTAGCGCCGCGCGCCACTCATTTTCTGATCTTGTCCCATTGCGCCCGGGTATAGGTCCGCATGGACAAGGCGTGAATCTCACCGCCCATTTTATCGCCCAGGGTGGCGTACACCATACGATGTTGCTCCAGCAGACCTTTGCCGGCGAAGGCGTCATTGATTACCACCGCCTCGAAATGGCGGCCGTCGCCGGTTACCGAGACTTGGCTGTCAGGCAGACCCTGTTCGATCATCGCTTGAATATAGTCGCACTGCATGAGGTTCTATTTGCTATTGGTTTACATCATTCCGGGCGGGTGCCGGCGGACGTAACAGCATACCTGCTCGCCCACGCTTTTGTAAGTCTTAAACCCCCGCCGCCGGGGACAACAGCGCTTCCAGTCCCGTGACCCGCGCGATGGCGAGTATTTGCGCCGGCATATGCTCGTAACTTATCCGCGCCCCCCGCTGGCGGGCCAGCCGCAGCCATTCAATGAGCAGGGCGATGCCCGCGCTGTCGGCTCGCTCGACCTTCGCCAGATCAAAATGCAGCGACTGTCCGTTCACGAACAGGTTTTGGGTTTCCCGCCAGGCGGCGGGCACGGTCGCGAAGGTCAGTTCACCGGATACCACGTAAGCGTCCTCGCCGTAGGGAACGACGCGCAACGCGCTCATTTGGCGACGTCGCGCTGATTGCGCTCCGCCAACACGGTGATAAGTTTATCCAAGCCGTCCTGGCGGATTTGCGAGGCGAAGGTGGAACGGTAATTGGTGACTAGGCTGACGCCGTCGATAGTCACGTCGATGACTTTCCAGTCATTACCCTTGCGGTATAACTCGTAATCGATGGGAATGGGAAACCCACCCGGCTGTTCCACCTCGGTGCGCACCTTCGCCTGCCCCGCTTGCGGCGAGGGGCGCATGGGCAGATAAGAAATCTTGCGGTCGGTGTACTCCGACAGGGATTTGGCATAGGTCCGCACCAGCAGGTTCCGGAACTGATTCACGAATTGTTCCTTTTGGGCCGGCGTGGCGGCGCGCCAGTATTTGCCCAGCACCCAACTCGACATACGCTCGAAGTCGAAGTGGGGCAAGACGATTTGATTGACCAGCTCATATACCCGTTCCGGATGCTGATCGATCACCTGCTTCTCGGTCTTCAACTTGGCCAACATCTGGTCGGCGGTCCGCTGCACTAACTCTTGCGGTTCTTGCGACGCCGCCGCCCAGGCGCTGCCGCCGGCCAGCAAACCCAGACCCGCTACTATGCCCATAAACCATGATTTCATTGACTCGCTCCCGTGACATTGAGTAACTGCGCCACATGCATATTGTAGTCGAAGACCGTACGCAGATAGTCACTATGCGCCAACACGTATGCTTGCAGCGCATTCACCACTTTATCACCCTTCTCCAGACCGGCTTCGAAATCGGCGAAACTGGCGATCATCCAGCGTCTTGCGGCCCGGCTGGCCTCGGCCAGGCGCGCCACCGCCTCGTTATGGGCGCGTATCTGGTGATATTGCTCTACCACTTGAAAGGGAATACCTTGCCGGGCAAAAACCGATTTGGCGATCAAGGCGTTGAGTTCGGCCTCGGCCCGCCGCACCTGGGCCGATTGCACCCCGGCGTTCCAATCCCATTTGATGCCCAGCACCGGACTCAGACCCACATCATTGAATGGGTCGAAGATATAGGGGTTATCGAGATGATCGCGATTGGGTGAAAAAGACAACAACCCCACTAAACCGGCATACACATTGGGTCTGGCATCGGCCTTATTGGCCGCCACCAGGGCCCGCCGCGCCTGCAAACCGGCCTCGACTTGCGCCATTTCCGGCCGGTGGGCGAGGGCCTGCTGCTGCAAGTCATCGAGATTCAACGCCGGCAAGGCGACCGGTTGCAAGGTGGGGTCCGCAACCGCCAATTCGGCGGATAAGCCTATACCGGTCAACACCTTCAAACCGTCGATGGCGACATTTTCCAAGGCCGTGGCCTGGGCAATGTACTTGCCGATCACGCCCAGCCCGGACTCCAAGGCAAAGAGGTCGGACTGGCGAATGTCAGACTCCCCTTGTTCCAGCCCCTCCTGCGCCAGCGAGATCGCGCCCTCGACCCGGCCGCGGACATCTTCCAGCAGCAAACGGGTATCGCGGGCGGCGAGATAACCGTAGTAGGCCCGTTTCACTTCCAGCACCGTGGCGCCGCGCTGCAAATGCACGTCGCCGCGCTTGACCTCCACATTGGCACGCGCCGCGTCCGCATAACTTTCGATCTTACCGAAGGTATAAAGCGGCTTGATCAACGACAATTTAAAAGACGT
>JAHFRV010000002.1:0-3961 GCA_023266095.1 Gammaproteobacteria bacterium
AGCCAAGAGCCATAAAACGAAGGCCAAAAGCCTATCCATTACTGATGAAACCTCGCGACGAAGCAAGAGCTGAGGTGATGAAAAATGGTCACCCAAAGAAGCTTAAGTAAGCGCCATTCTACTCGGAGACCTCCTTTTCATGTTTTTCCGCAACGAGGAGGTTCGTCTTCAGCGGAAATAGAGTGCCGGCAAAGTCTGCTTTGAAGAATTTAAATGTGGCAGACATGCGTTACTCGGCAAGTTGTGTGTGACGTCCAACGTTTATTCGACACCCTAATAGGTGTCTTGTTTTGCGCCAGTATGGTGTGTAGCATCCGGCTCGTCAACGCTGAGACAATCACTTGTAAGTAAATGGCCAGAGCATTACACCCTAAATGAAACCTGTCATCACACCACTGCCATCGGCTGCTACTCCAAGTGCCGACACGGGACAAGATAAACCTAGGCTAATGGATCAGGTTAGAGATCGAATCCGGGCCATGCACTATAGTCTGCGCACGGAGCATGCCTATTTGGGTTGGATCAGGCGGTTTATTTTGTTCCATGAAAAACGGCATCCCTTGGAGTTGTCCGCCGCGGATGTGGAGCGGTTTCTTTCACATCTGGCGGTGGCGGGGAATGTGGCGGCCTCTACTCAGAACCAAGCGCTGGCGGCGTTGCTGTTCCTTTATAAAGAGGTCTTGGGCAATCCGCTACCTTGGTTGGATGATCTCACCCGTGCCAAGCGGCCGGAGCGCCTGCCGGTGGTGTTGACCGTGGCTGAAACCCAGGGCGTCTTGAGTTGGGTGCAGGGTACGGCGGGTTTGGTGGTGCGTCTGTTGTACGGCACCGGCATGCGGCTGATGGAGGGGGTGCGGCTGCGGGTGAAGGATGTCGATTTCGAGCGTCGTGAGATTATCGTGCGCGACGGCAAGGGTCAGAAGGATCGAGTGACGATGTTGCCGGAGTCGTTGATTGCGCCACTCGGTGAGCACTTGGCGCGGGTGAAGGTACTGCATCAGCAAGCATTCGCGGAGGGGCATGGTGATGTTTATTTGCCTTTCGCATTGGCGCGCAAGTATCCCAACGCCGGGCGGGAGTGGGGCTGGCAGTATGCCTTTCCGGCTCGGGATATTTCGGTCGATCCGCGTTCCGGCGCGCGGCGCCGCCATCACATGGATGAAAAGGCGGTGCAGCGGGCGATGAAGCAGGCGGTGCGCGACGCAGGGTTGGTGAAACCCGCTACGCCTCACACCTTGCGCCACTCCTTCGCCACGCATTTGTTGGAAGGTGGCTACGATATCCGCACGGTGCAGGAGTTGCTCGGCCACAAGGATGTGAGCACGACCATGATTTACACGCATGTGCTGAACAAGGGCGGCAAAGGGGTGCGCAGCCCCTTGGACCGGCTGTAAACTCAGCCTTCCTCAAGATCGCCGCCGAGGCTATCATTGCGGCCCCGGGTTCTGGGTTTCTATTAAAGAGAAAATCACCGCATGGATCATTTTCATTATCGTGACGGCCAGCTCTGTGCCGAAGACGTGCGTTTGACCGCCATCGCCGCTCAGTACGGCACGCCGTGTTATGTGTATTCGCGGGCCACCATCGAGCGCCATTGGCGGGCCTTCGACGCGGCGCTGGCGGGGGTCGAGCATCTCGTGTGTTATGCGGTGAAGGCCAATTCCAATCTCGGCGTGTTGAATGTGCTGGCGCGGCTGGGCTCGGGCTTTGACATCGTCTCCGTCGGCGAACTGGAGCGGGTGCTGCGCGCGGGCGGCGATCCCGGCAAGATCGTGTTCTCCGGCGTGGGCAAACGCGCCGATGAATTGCGCCGCGCATTGGAAGTCGGCATTCATTGCTTCAATGTGGAGTCGGAGGCGGAGCTGGCGCGTTTGAACGAGGTGGCCGGTGAACTGCGGCGCCGCGCGCCGGTGTCGTTGCGGGTGAATCCCGACGTGGACGCCAAGACCCATCCCTATATCTCCACCGGGCTCAAGGAGAACAAATTCGGCATCGACATCGCGGCGGCGCCCATGATTTACGCGCGCGCCGCGCGGTTGCCGCACATCGAGATCGTCGGCGTGGATTGTCACATCGGCTCGCAGTTGACCGAGGTGACGCCTTTCGTCGCGGCCTTGGAGCGGGTGTTGAGTATGGTGGACGAGCTGGCGGTGCAAGGTATCGCGATCAAGCATCTCGATATCGGCGGCGGCCTGGGCATCACTTATCGCGACGAGGCGCCGCCCAGTCCGGAAACTTACGCGAGCGCCTTGTTGCAACGCCTGCGTGGGCGGGGCTTGAAAGTGTTGATGGAGCCCGGCCGCGCCATCGTCGGCAACGCCGGGGTGCTGTTGACCAAGGTGGAATATCTCAAGCCGACCGCGCACAAGAATTTCGCCATCGTCGACGCGGCCATGAACGATCTGCTGCGTCCCGCGTTGTACGGCGCATGGCAGGAGATCGTGCCGGTGCTGCCGCGCGTGGGCGAAGCCGTGCACTATGACGTGGTGGGTCCGGTGTGCGAGACCGGCGATTTTCTCGGTAAAGACCGCGCGTTGTGCATCGAGACCGGCGACCTGCTGGCGATCCGTTCGGCCGGCGCCTACGGCTTTAGCATGAGTTCGCAATACAACTCGCGGCCACGCGCCGCCGAGCTGATGGTGGACGGTGATAAGACGTATGTGGTGCGCGCACGCGAGACGCTCGACCAATTGATGACGGGGGAGTGTGTGCTGTCTCAATGAGCTGAGCGGTTTGCCGCGCGCGGCAACGACACCACCCCGCCCCTGCGGGGCACCCCTCCTCGGCGAGGAGGGGAGGGTTTATATCAACTACGTTGGGAGTGGGGGGGAATTCATATCACTTTCTTGCGGTCCGCCGCGCGCGGCAACGACACCACCCCGCCCCTGCGGGGCACCCCTCCTCGGCGAGGAGGGGAGGGTTTATATCAACTACGTTGGGAGTGGGGGGGGAATTCATATCACTACTTTGGCAGCGAGGGAGAAATCCATGCCGCTTCTTTAGGAGGAAGGCCTTCATATCTCCGCAAAGGCAGGGCGTATCCATTTCCCCTCCTTTTCAAGGAGGGGTGGCGCGTAACGCCGGGGTGGTCGCGTCGCGGCAGAAGGTTTAGTCAACAGAGCACTTAGTGAGTGTGTTCGCTAGGCGCGGGGAGTGGCGATGCAACGTGAGCCCGAACCAGAATTGATGGACGACGCCGCGCAAGCGGCGGCCTATGCGCATGCTGATTTCGACGAGGCCCATTCCCGTTTCATCCAACTCTTTCGCGAAGCTTTCCCCGGCGCGGACGTCAGCGGCACGGTGTTGGATCTGGGTTGCGGCCCGGCGGACATCTCGCTGCGTTTCGCCCATGCTTATCCGCGGTGTGTGGTGCATGGCGTGGACGGGGCGCAGGCCATGTTGGCGCACGGCCGCGCCCGCCTGCAACAAGAAGGTTTCGAGCGGCGCGTGCGCCTCATTCATGGTTATCTGCCCGGCGCGTCATTAGCGCTCAATGTCTATGACGCGGTGATCAGCAACAGCCTGCTCCACCATCTGCGCGACCCCTTGGTGTTGTGGCGGACCATAAACCAATACGCCAAAACCGATGCGCCGATTTTCGTGATGGACTTGCTGCGCCCGGCGAGCCGCGCGGCGGCGCAAGCCTTGGTGGATGCCTACGCCGCGGATGAACCGGCGATACTTCGCCATGATTTCTTACATTCCTTGCTGGCCGCTTATCGCCCCGACGAAGTGGCCGTTCAATTGCACGCGGCCGGTCTCGACGGTTTGCAGATCAAGCAAGTTTCCGATTGCCATCTCCTGGTGTATGGGCGCGCTGCCTGAGGCCGTGGTGGTGGCCGCAGGCTTGTCGCGTTTTCGCGGGCTTGTTTCTCGTGCTGGCCGCATGCGGAAGTGGCGTCCCGTGTACAAATAGGTCTGTTTGCTCGGTCCTTGCTGTATAATTCGCCGCGGTCATTGC
>JAHFRV010000002.1:3971-87512 GCA_023266095.1 Gammaproteobacteria bacterium
CTGATGATTTGTCGCGGCAGGCGCGGCGCCTGGTCTTTTTTCTGAGCATAATCCGGTGATGATTCCCGCGGGCAGGAGTGCGACATGCTGACGGCATTTCGGTTGCAAAATCGGCGATTGGAGCAGATTCACGCGACGGAGTCGGATGAGTTGTCCGATGATGCCGTATGGGTCGATATCGTCGAACCGACCGAGGAAACCCGGCTCAGCATCAAGCAGGTGTACGGCGTCAACCTGCCCGATTCCGAAGACATGAAGGAGATCGAGGCCACCGCGCGTTTCTTCAAAGACGACGACGGCCTGCACATCCATTCTTTTTTCCTGGATGATTTCGAAGAGACGCCGGCCAATGTGACGGTCGCCTTCATCTTGAAAGACGACCGCTTGTTCACCATTCATGAGCAGGAGTTGGCGACCATCCGTTTATTCAGATTGCGGGCGCGCCGCCAGCCGGATTTGGTGGGCGACGCCATGTCGATATTGCTGTCGCTGTTCGAAACCAAGGTCGATAGGCTCGCGGATATTCTCGAGTCGGTGTACACCAGCCTGGAGTCGGCGAGCCAAAAGGTGCTGCGCCAAAACGACAAGGATCTGAATCTTCTGCTGGCCGACATCGGCAAGTACGAAGATATCAGCGGCAAGGCCCGCCTTAGTCTGCTCGATACCCAGCGTGCCTTATCGTTTGTATTGCGCAATGCAAGATTGGACGGGCCGCAGGTCGAGCAGATCCGCGATGTGATGCGCGACATCGATTCTTTGTTGCCGCACACCTCATTTTTGTTCGATAAGGTGAACTTCTTGATGGACGCCATCCAGGGTTTCATCAACATCGAGCAAAGCAAGATCACCAAGACGTTCTCGATCGCCGCCGTGGTGTTCATGCCGCCGACGCTGGTCGCCAGTATTTACGGCATGAACTTTCATGCCATGCCCGAGCTGAGCTGGAATTTCGGTTATCCCCTCGCGATCGCATTGATGATACTGAGTGGTCTCACTCCTTATTGGTATTTCAAGCGTCGCCGCTGGTTGTAAAACAACGCTGTATTTTAAACTGACTTAACCTTGAGTTTATTGACGCGTCTTACGCTGCGAGCCTCGCACAAAAGGGGGTCATCTTTCGGTCAGCCGGTGTCATTACGTAACTATGACGTCTCTGCCCACTGTTGCCCTTGCCAATCTTCTTAATACCCCGCCCGCTTGCGGCAGGGTGGTTGCAGTTTAACCGTCGCCAAAGAGGACGCCGCTCAAATCCACGTCGCGAAGATCGGCCATTTTGATGCCGGCTTCGTCGATGTGTGCCCCGCTCAAGTCGGCGCCGGCGAGTTTGGCGCCCAGCCATTTGGCGCCGCGTAAACGCGCGCCGCGGAGGTCGGCGCCGCCGAAGTTGGCGGCGTTCAAATCGGCGCGTTCGAGATTGGCACCTTGCAGATTGGCCAATCTCAAGTCGGCGTCGCGCAGATTGGCGCCGCTGAGGTTGACGTCCCTGAGATCAAGCTCGACCAAATTGGCGTCGAGGAATTCGACACCGGACAGATCGGCGCCGCGCAGGCTGGTGCCGGTGTAACTCAAGAGCAGGATGAAGCCGCGGCGGTCGTAGATTTCGATCATGATGGCGTTTGATTCAGTGGGGAGTGGGGATGATTCTAGGCGTATTGGCCGACAAAGTTGAGTCCCGTGTGACCGCATTTGCGGCCGGCCAGGCGGCAGGCGGCTTCCAATGCCTCGGTGAGTGCCAGCCGGCGGACGAGGGCGTCGATGATGCCGGCGTTGAAGGTGTCGCCGGCGCCCAAGGTGTCGACGATCTGCGGCGGCGGAAAGGCCGGGCTGTGCATCAGTTGGCCGCTGCGACTGAGGGCCCATGCCCCGGCCTCGCCCCAGGCTAACACCAGATCGGCCTGCGGCGCGCGCCGGTGCATGTCGTGCAGAAAATAGCCGGGGTCGGAGCTGGCCTGCGCGTGCACATAGTCGCGGGAAAATAAGAGTACGGTAGCGAGTGGGAAAAGTTGTTCGATGCCGGGACGCGGCTTTTCGATCTCCACCGAGCGCGGGGTGAGCGGCCGCGAGGCGCGGGCCAGTTCCAGCATGCGGGCGGTGTCGGCGATGTTGCGGCCTTCGAAATGCAGCCAACCGAAGCGGCTGAGGTCGATGGTTTGAAAATCCTCGTAACGGTATTCCGGCAAATCGCGATAGTGCACGATGGTGCGTGAACCATTTTGTTGATTGAGCGTGATGTAGGAGGTGGGCACTTTGCCATGGGCGAGATGCCGCACGGGGCCGAGGTCGATGCCGTAGCTATTTAAGTCGTCGGTGATGCGCGCGGCGTCGGGCTCGTCGGCCAGCACGCCGCCCCAGGCGCAGTCATGGCCCAGTTGGCTGAGCACCACCAGGCTGTTGGCGCAGTTGCCGCCGCGGCCCACGCGCTGCACCCGCGCGCGCACCTCGGCGTCCTCCGGCGGATAGGCGGCGACGCTGTTGACGATGTCGAGGGTGGCGATGCCGACGCCGAGGATGCGGGCCATGGCCTAGTGCTTGGGCTGGTCCGGGCGCATGACGGCCAGGGGCATCACCGTGACATTGATGACGTTGAGTATGATCCAGATCACAGCCATATAAAAAAAATGGAGTATATTGCCGGTGAAGTGGTACATGCCGTAAAACCAGATCACGTTCCAGATATGGAAAAAATACAGGATGGCGAGTGGGATGGGATAGGCGCAGAGTTTGGCGCCGCAATCGGAGCAGTAGATGTTTTGCCACAGGCCGCTGAGGAACTTTTCCTTTACCGTGATACTCATCTCTTTGCAGCGCGGGCATTGGTAAGTCGACATGGCGCGGATCGGTCTCCGAAGCAAAGATGATAAAGACTATCATATAGTCTCTCCGGCGTGGGGTGACGCGGATAAACCTGTTAAAATGCCGCCGTACTTTTAGTCGCGAGAAGTAGCCAAGTCATGTTGCGTGTTCAACGCTGTTTATGGGTCGTACTGTTCAGCCTCGTGCTCGGAGCCTGCGATAAAAATACCCCTTTGATGGACAAAGTGATCGCCGCCGACCGACCGGCGGCAGCTGCGCTGCTGGACGGCGGCGCACCGGTGGATGAGCGTAACAATTACGGATGGACCGCTTTGAGTCATGCGGCGCGTCTGGGTCACACTGAGCTGGCGGCGCTGTTGCTGGATCGCGGCGCCGATGTGAATGCCGAGGACGACTCGGGCTGGACACCTTTGATGCGTGCCGCCATGAAGGGCCATGCCGCCACCGTCGAACTGTTGCTGGAACGCGGCGCGCTGGTCGACAAGCCCGAGAAAAACGCCTGGACCGCGCTGCATTGGGCCGCTTCGGGTGGACATCGCGAGGTGGTGGTGGCGCTGATGAAACATGGTGCGAATATCACGGCCCGTACCAAGGACGGCTGGACGCCGATGATGTTGGCCAGCAAAGAGAACTGGGAAGAGATAGCGCAGTTGCTGCATCAGGCCGGTGCCAGAGAATAGGGGGCGAGAGATGTCGATTGGTAACGTGATGAGGGTGTTGGCGTTGGCCCTGCTGGTGACGGCCTGCGGCGAGGACGGTACGGGTGTGCCGGCGCCGGTCGGCGATCATGCGACTCTGCAGAAGCTGGCCGCCAGTTATGAGGCCCTGGTCGAGAAGATACCGGGCAACCCCTCGATGTTGCCGCCCAAGGACCGCAAACGGTTCGTGGAACAGGTGTTCACCGACAGCGGTTATCACTACCGTGCGACGCTGTTACAGTTGGCCAAGAGCGGTTGGGAACCGCAAAACCAAAACGCCAAGGATTTGGTCGAGCTGGTGTTGATGCCGACCTCGAACCTGGGACCGGACCAGACCATCGACGGGGTCTACAATGAGGAGGAACTGGCGGCGGTACGTAAACTCCAGGCGATGTTACGTTAAGAACGACCAATAATGTCCCCGCTGGTCATACACCATCCCCACCCCTGGAACGTCAGCCCCGCCGAGGCCATCGCCCTGCAGCAACGTTTGCGTAATGAAGTGATCGCCCGCGATGAACTGGGCGAGGTGCGGCGGGTGGCGGGGGTGGATGTGGGGTTCGAGGAGCAGGGACGCATCACCCGCGCCGCGGTGGTGGTGTTGTCTTTCCCTGATCTGGTGATGCAGGAGCAGGTCCTCGCCCGCCGGCCGACCGAGTTTCCTTACGTGCCGGGTTTGTTGTCGTTTCGCGAGGTGCCGGCGGTGCTGGAGGCCTTGGCGCAATTGCCCTATCTGCCCGACCTGGTGTTGTGCGACGGCCAGGGTATCGCCCATCCCCGGCGCCTGGGTATCGCGTCCCATCTCGGGGTGCTGAGCGGTTTGCCGACCATCGGGGTGGCCAAGAGCCGCCTGGTGGGCGTCCACCCCCCGCTGGCTGAGGAGAAGGGCGCGTCGGTCGAATTGTATGATCGCGGTGAGGTCGTGGGTAAGGTGTTGCGTACCCGCGACCATATACGGCCGCTGTATATTTCCCTCGGCCACAGGGTGAGTTTGGAGACGGCGGTGGAGTATGTGATGCGCTGCGTCACCCGTTACCGTTTGCCCGAGCCCACCCGCCAGGCCGACAAACTGGCCTCGGCGGTGAGCCGGGCCAAACCCCGTGACGCGTGACGCGGCGATTCTTCCGCTGCGAGTCCGCATCGTGGGCGGACATTTCATGAGGAGTAGGGTAGAGCGTCGTATATTCAGGAACAGAAATCTCCCCTCCTTGTATAAAGAGGGGTGCCCCGGCGGGGCGGGGTGGTTGATGTACCGTGTACCCGAGCAGTATGTTCACTGCGTTTTTGCACCCACCGCCCCGCCGCTAGTGCGCCACCCCTCCTCTTTTGAGAAGGGGAGTGATGAAACAGTGTGATCTTTCATCGCAGAGCCAATGTTCCAGCAATAGCGAAGCGCTACACTAGGGTGGCGCAAAGTGCTCAGGTCGGTCGGGCGCTGGCTGATGGATCGACCTGTGCCGCATGGAAAGTGGGGCACGATGTGCAGCCGCCGCGCCGGTTCGACGGCCGCTGACTTGGACAGTAACAGAGTGGTGTCATGAATTATTCTCTCGTTCTCCGGTGGGTTTGCGGAGGTTTGGCGGGTCTGAGCACCGTGACGGCGTGGGCCGCCCCCGCCACGGAAGGCATGGTGCGGATCCCGGCCGGGCCGTTTCTGATGGGGACCGCGCGTGACGACAGCCGTCAGCAAGTGCAGGAATACGGTGCGATCAAACCCTGGTACGTCGATGAAAAGCCGCAGCGCAAAATCGTCCTGCCGGCGTTTTGGATAGATCAATACGAAGTCACCAACGCCGAGTACCGCGAGTTTGTCCGCCAGGCCAATTATTGGGTGCCGCCGTCGTGGCGCGATAATGGGTATTTATTGAATCCGGAGTTGTTGCGGCTGGCCGACTTGCCGAGCCTGCGCCGGCTGGCCGACGATACTTTCCGCATTGACGCCAATAGCGAATTGATGGACCGCGAGGCCTTATTGCAGGCCATTACGCAGGTGCAGCGCAAATTCGATCCCTTGCCGGTGACGATGGTGGATTGGGGTAATGCCAACGATTATTGCCATTGGCGGGGCAAACGACTGCCCAGCGAGGCGGAATGGGAAAAGGCTGCGCGCGGTGATGATGGCCGTGAGTATCCCTGGGGTAATCAATGGGACTCGACGCGTTTGAACGCCAGCGGCGGAGATCGCTGGGATTCCGGTACTGCGCCGGTGGGCTCCTATCCCAAAGGGGTTTCACCTTATGGCGTGTTTGATATGGCGGGCAATGTGATGGAATGGGTGCAGGACTGGTATGGACCCTATCCCGGCAATCAATATCAAACACCCGCCTACGGCAAGAAATACAAGGTGGTGCGCGGCGGCGGCTGGGGCGGCATGGGGCATTACACTCTCGCCCAGTTTTATCGCAGCGCCTACCGGCTTTATATGCAGTCAGGGTCGTTGTTCGTCGACGTGGGTTTTCGTTGCGCGAAGGATGACGGTTAACCGGCTGCTGCCCGGCACGAGACGCGAACCGCGGCTGGTGCTGCGCGCGGGTTTTTGAAATCGCTAAGGAAGCGCTGAATAATTCCATCCGGAAATTTTCAGAGCGTGGAAAGCGACAAGTGCCATTTTCGCTTTTCTTCATTGTCTATGGCTAAGCGCCATTCAAAATGCCGGCACATCCGTGTGCCGCAGAACCTCTGAACAAATCACAGGTTCTCTAATGCGTTATTGGCAAGACTAGAGCTTCAATGTCTTGTGCGCCGGCCGTACTTCAATAGCCGGTTAATCGCTCGTCGGGTGAAGCTGTGCTTGCGGATTGGATACGGTGCTTGCTTTGAGACGGTCATCCCGCCAGGTCAGCGCCCGGCTGATACGGTCGCGTAGAATCACCGCATTGTAGGGTTTGACCACGAAGTCGTCGGCGCCCAAATTCCTGCAGCGTTCCAGGCTGGCGTTGTCACCCAAGGCGGAGACCATGATGATTGGCACGTTACGCAAGGGCTGTCGTGAGCGGAGGGTTTGTAACAGCTCGCAGCCATCCATGCGCGGCATCATGATATCCAGCAGGATCAGATCGACCGTGTTTTGCTCGAGCAAGGTGAGCCCCTCATCGCCGCTGGCGGCGATGAGAGGAATGTGGCCGAGTTTCTTGACTCGCCGCGACAATAAATCGCGGTTGAGCGCATTGTCTTCCACGATCAAGATGACGCGCGGCGGATGTTCGGCCCGGTTGGTTGGTCGGTTTAATTTCAACTCGAAGAGACAGCGCCACATGCGGGCCTTGAGCATGGTGACTTCGCAGGGCTTGATGAGGTAGTCGTAAGCTCCCAGAGTTTGGCAGCGGTCCATGCTGAATCTATCAGCGACGGCGCTGAACATGATCACCGGAATGTCATGCAGCCGAGGGTCGTTTTTAATTTTAAGCAAGACTTCGTAGCCATCCATCCCCGGCATCATGATGTCGAGCAGGATTAAGTCGTAGCGTTCCACTTCCAGTAGGTTCAACGCCTGGCGACCATCGGCGGCCTGTTCGACTGTATAGCCTTCGCGCAGCAATCGGCGGCTGAGGATGTCCCGGTTGGTTTCATCATCGTCAACGATCAATATGGACGTGTTGGTATGGTCCATGGTCTCTCTTAGGTGTAAGTTAATGACATTGGCCTGTGCGGCGGCGCTTAGCAGTTTAACGGCTGAGATCATGAAAAATTAATTCGCGGCCGACATAGGTAATCAGGACTTATTGATGATTCCCCCCGGGGGCGGCGATGGCCATCGAACGCGGCTAGCGGTGTTTTTTTAGAGACGGGCTTTATGAGCAAGGATCTCTTTTCCAACAAGGCCGCGCTGAAGGTGCGGGCCCTGTTTTTGGGCGGACGGCTCGATCTCAAGGGTTTGGAGTCGGGCCGCTTATTGCCGGCTTTGCCGTTGCTCATCAATGCGGGCGAGCAAGGTTGCGCGGTGTTGTTCCGTTACGGCGCGGTGGTGTTGTTCAATCTCACGCCGGTGGAGGAGCTTTCCTTTCTCACCCACCTCCAGCCCCTGTTGCGCGATCCGTTTGAAACGCCCGACACCGAGATGGTCGAATTGGCCATCGATTCGACCACCGATGAGCGGGTGGAGAATAACGTGATCTCGATCAAGGATGCCCGTCTGGAACGGTTGCAGGTCGTGGCGGATATCTTGGCCAAGTCGGTGGTGTTGGATCATTACGAAAAACGGGTGGCCGGGGTGTTCGACCGGATCGAGCCGTTGGCGGAGCGCTTGCAGCGCAAGGGGCGCACCGAGTACCGCGATAGCGAGCTGTTGCGCCACATCGGCGGCACTTTGCTCATTCAGCACACCACCGTCGGCCGCGTCGAGGTCGACGAAAAACCCGAGACCTTGTGGGAGCGACCCGACCTGGAACGGTTTTACGTGCGTCTCGAAGACGAATACGAACTCAAGGAACGCCATCTCGCGCTGGAGCGTAAGCTGGATCTGATCTCCCGCACCGCCGAGACCTTGCTCAACCTGCTACAACACCGGCGCAGTCTGCGTGTCGAATGGTATATTGTCATCCTGATCCTGTTCGAGATCGTGCTCAATCTCTTCGATACGTTTTTATTGCGTTAAGTCGCCGCCGGATACGCCCGGTTGAACTTGGCGGCCAGGATGAAATCGTTTTCATGCAGGCCTTTGATCTTGTGTGTGTAGAGCATGACCGTGCAGTAGCCCCAGCCGAAACTGATGTCGGGGTGGTGTCCTTCGCTTTCCGCGATTTTGCCTAACGCATTGACGAAGGCCAGTGCTTCGGCAAAATTGTTAAACCGGTAAGTGCGTTGAATTCGGGTGGCATCGGCGTGCAAAGTCCAGCCCGGGGTGTCGCGTAATAAAATTTCAGCTTGAACGCGGTCCAGCGGGGCGACACCGCCTTGGCAAGGCGTGCATTTTTTATCCGATAATGACATGGCTGTTTCTCCGGTAGAAATGTAACGCGTGGTTTATTGTCGCGCCTGCATCGCGGGTGGATCAGCTGGCTGTAGCGGGGCGCGCAGCGACAGCGTGGCGATGGGCTACACTAGATAGTAGATGATTTTTCCGGTGGGTGGCCGCGGCTGTGCAATACGCCCCGGCGCCCTGCCCTTGCTGTTCTGGAACTAGGAGGATTTTATGCCTCAGTCTTATACGCCCCTCACCCATGCTCGTTTATCACCCCGCGCGACCTATGCGAAACCCGAGGCGCCGTCCAAGCGGGTGACCACCGACAGTCCCGCCGTGGAGGTCATGACCGATTTACAGCGGGTGACGGCGGTCACCATCACGCCCGGCGCCAGCATAGACCTCGCCAATCAGCGCATGATCGCCGGTGGCGTGCGGCTGCTGCTGGTATTGGACGACGATAAAAATGTCGCCGGTCTGATCACCGCCAGCGACATACTCGGCGAAAAGCCTTTGCAATATCTACGCAAGCGGGGCGGCACCTTTAGCGATGTACTGGTGCAGGACATCATGACGCCGCAGGATCAGCTTGACGTCTTGTTGCTGTACGACGTCCTCAATGCGCGGGTCGGCGATATCGTCGCCACCCTCACCCGTTTCGGCCGTCAGCACGCGCTGGTGGTGGAGCAGGACGGTCGCGACGGGATGCAAAAAGTACGCGGTATTTTTTCCGCCACCCAAATCGGCCGGCAATTGGGCGCGGCGGTGATGACCACCGAGATCGCCACTACCTTCGCCGCTTTGGAGACGGCGTTGGGGTCGTAATTCGCCGCGCGGTGCGCGGGCGTTGTCCGAGCGCGGTAGCGATGAGCTGACAAAAGCCGGCGGGACTATCTAGGCCCCGCCGGATAAATTTGGGGTCAAGCGAAAGAGTGCTGCCGCAAGATGGTGTAGAGTTGATCCTTCAGCAGGGCGCGACGGCGTTTCAACGAACTAAAATAATCGTCGGACACCGGCAGGCTTTGTTGTTCCAAGCCGTAAATCTCCTTGTCGGTGTCGTCGTATTCGGCGAGCAATCGCGAGAATTGCGTGTCGTTATGTTTGAGGCGGGAAATTTCCATGTTGAATTCGGGAAAGTCCCGTTCGAGGTCGTGACGGATGCCGTACATCTTAGTCCTCCCGTTATTGTTGAGGATGGGGTCCAACGGGTGGCTGTGATCCGGGGCGGGCGTTGCCAAGGAGCGCAGTCAAGGGTGTTCAGCCTCGCATGACCGCCGCCGCTAAGTCAACCCATGCCACTCCGCTATTACCCATGGGCTAGGGAAGGAGGGCTTTTCGCTGTTACGACGCGCGCTGAGTTGCACTTTGGCAGTATTTTCGTGCGTATCAGGCCGGCCCCGCGAGTTCGTGTAGGGTCGCCGCGTGGTGTATAAGGCGCAAGGCGTGGGCGCCGGGTTGATGTGCTTAGCCGATTTTCTCGAAGAAGCGGTAATTCCACGTCTCACAGCGCTGATCGGCGGGAGTGGTTTGCAACTGGTCACGCCGATCTTCCTGCACGCGCAATTGATTTTGCTCGGCGAATTGCAAAACGAAATCGAACATCTGCGGGTCTTGCCGTTGCAGGTCTCTCGCTACCACCAGGCATTTGGCGCCACTGATCATGCAGGGATACAGCGCGGGGGAATAACGCAGCCGGCGATCGCGGCCGTACTCCGCCCACAAGGTGGCGATGCGCTCTATCCAGTCGGCGGGGCGGAATTGTTTATTGCCGAGAGTGACGCCTTCGATGATGAGGCGGTCTTGGCGATCCTCGCGGTGCATGGCGGTGGTCCTGTGGTTAAAGAGTATTCGCTGTGCCGTCTGGGTTGACGGTCTTAACCCAGCGTATCGTCCCCCGCCAGTCCTTCTTGAATACCTGCGGTGCGAAGGGTCTTGATGCGTTCACGGCGGATGGCCTGAATCAGATTCTCGCCCTTGAGGCCGGCGGCCGCCAGGGCGCCGGCGTCAACCTGCATGGCGGCCTGGCGCAGGCGACGCAGCAGCCCCGCTTGCGGATAGGGCCGTTTTTCGAAACCCGGCCGGCCGGTGGCATCCGCTTCGCAGGCCAACAAAAATAGCTCGAAGCGGTCGGGGCGGCGCAGCGCGTCCAGCGCCTGCAACAGGTCGAGGGCGGTGGCGGGGCGCAGTTCGATGGCGCGGTGGCAGACACCGTGGTATTTGGCCACCAGCAAGGCCAGTTCGCGGTACTCATTGGGGATCCGGAACCGCTGGCAAAGCGCCTCGATCAAGGCCAGGCCGCGCACCTCGTGGGCGATGTGACGCGGCCATTCCTCCGGCGGCGTGGTGCCTTTGCCGAGGTCGTGCAACAGTGCGGCGAAACGCACCCGCGTGTCTTGAGAGAGTTCAGCGGCGCGGTTGAGCACCTGCATCACGTGGATGCCGGTGTCGATCTCCGGATGGTGCTGGCGCGGCTGCGGTACGCCGAACAGTTGGTTGACTTCGGGGAACAGCCGTCGTAGAGCGCCGCAGGCGCGCAACACCTCGAAGAACTGGGCGGGCCGTTGTTCGGCCAGGGCGCGCACCAGCTCGGCCCACACCCGCTCCGGTACCAGCGCGTCGACCTCGCCGGTCGCCACCATCTCCCGCATCAAGACGAGGGTTTCATCAGCGATCTCGAATCCCTGCGGCGCGAAACGCGCGGCGAAACGCGCCACCCGCAGGATGCGCACCGGATCCTCGGCGAAAGCGGGGGAGACGTGACGCAACCGCCGTTGCGCAAGATCCGCCGCGCCGTTGAAGGGGTCAATGAGCGCGCCGTCGGCGGCGCGCGCCATGGCGTTGATGGTGAGGTCGCGGCGGCGCAGATCGTCTTCCAGCGTCACGTCCGGCGCGGCATGCACAATGAAGCCTTTATAACCCGGCCCGGTCTTGCGCTCGGTGCGGGCCAGGGCGTATTCCTCGTGGGTTTTGGGGTGGAGGAATACCGGGAAATCCTTGCCCACTTGGCGGTAGCCCAGCGCCTCCATCTCCTGTGGCGTGGCGCCGACCACCACCCAGTCGCGGTCGCTGACCGGCAGGCCGAGCAGGCCGTCTCTTACCGAGCCGCCGACTTGATAGATGTCCACAAGGCTCCCCCATTGCGGCGGCACGGCCGCCGATCGTTGACTCGGCGATAAGATCCAAGCTCTCTCATCTTGCACTGCAAAATGCCAAGGACACCAAGAAAAAACCCTTCAAGCATCTTTTAAAAGATAAAGCTTGGCGACCTTGGCGGTTAAGAGATTTTCAGTGGTCGCTTAAGTTTATTAATGCCGCATCAATACTCATGACGCGCCTCCTGGCGGACGGCATCAAAAATGGCCTGTTGATTGCTCCGGCCGAGATAGTAAGGTACCACGGCCTCCAGCGCGGTCGGCGTGTAGCCGAACACCGCGGGAAACGGTCCGTTGCACACCGCGGCCACTTGCATGGAATCGTAATTGTCGCGGGTGAAAGGCTTGCCGGGCAGGCAGCCCATCACCGCCGCCTGCAAACGGGACACGGCGTCGGGCAGGCCGATCAGGGTTTTCTTCACCCCCAAGACCTCGGCGGCGTACTGCACCAACTGCCGCATCGTGTAGGCGCGCGGACCGCATAAATCGTAGCGTTGGTCGTAGGTGGCCTTATTATCCAAGGCGCTGACCAAAGCCCCCGCCACATCGCCGACGAACACCGGCGCGAAACGCGCGTCGGGACAGGGCAAGGGCAGCGGCCCCGGCAGTTTCAGCAGAGCGGCGAACTTATTGAAGAAGTGATCGTCGGGCCCGAAGATCACCGAGGGCCGGAAACTGGTCACGCGTATTCCTGTGCTCGCCAGACCGTGGGCGAGGTCTTCGCCTTCACCCTTGCTGCGCAGATAACGGCTGGCGCCCTGGCGCGCGTCGGCGTTGAGAGCGCTCATGTGCAGCAGGCGGCCGACGGATTTTTCCTGCATCGCCGTGCCGAGTTTGCGTGGCAGCTCCACGTGCACGTGGCGGAATTGGTCGCGGCGCGCCTCATTGAGTACGGCCACTAAATTGATGGCCGTGTCACAACCGTCAAGCGCCCCGGCCAGTTCGGCGGGTTCGTGGACATTGGCCTCCACCACCTCCACCGTGGGCAGCACCAATAAATCACGGTGACGTTCGCGATGGCGGGTCGGCACCCGCACCCGGTGGCCGGCCGCCGCCAGCTGATTGGCCAACTGGCGGCCGACGAAGCCCGTGCCGCCCAAAACGCAAATCGTGTGTCGCTTCATGCTCGAATTATCCTTAATAAAGCAAAATTGCTAATGGCCGGGGATTGTCACGGCGTGCCGCGCCGAGGTCAAGTTGTGATGAGGCGCGGTGGACGAAATGAAAAGTATGCCGCAGTGGATAGTCTCCGGGATGTTGTGTTGCCAGAGAGCTTGGTCCAGTTTTTTATGGTCATTTATTGCATCTAATCCGCAGCTGCTAGAATAATAAAATGATGCTATCATTCGCGCTGAATCAGGGGGGGCAGGGAGTCGCCTAATTTTACAGCCGGGACGCTATCTTTTTTATCTTATTGATTTTATTTATTAATAAGATTTGGCGTGATTTCTGCTAAGACTCCGATACATCTAAACAACCTCCATTTCCCCTCGATGGGTTTCGTGACTTAAAACCTGACTTAATGAAGCGGCCTAAGTTAGCCGTGGTGCATAGGTCGCGTCATTGTTCGAGTGTGTGCGTATCATCTCGCGTGGTTGTCCAGCGATAACATTGGAAACTTAAATATGAAATCGAGCAAACAGCTAGCCCGTTATTTGGCGTTTCTGGCGATGATCTCATCAATCATGTTTAGTGGTTACGCCACAGCTGATGATGATGAGTGTGATAACCGCTACTCAAGCAGCCTCTCTTGCCAAAACCGCGACAGCGACGGCGACGGCCTCAGCAATGGCGCCGAAGCCACGCTCGGCACCAACCCCAACCTTGCCGACAGCGACGGCGACGGCCTCAACGACGGCACCGAAGTCGGCGGCAACGTCAGCGCCCCGCGCGACAGCGACGGCGACGGCGTCATCGACGCGCGCGAACCCAACAACCGCGACGCCGACAACGACGGCACCAACGACCAAGCCGACGTGGCCAACACCGACCCCTGCCGGCCCAGCACCACCAACGCCGCCTGCCTGACCGCGGATACAGATCGCGATGGTGTGCCGGACGCGCGGGACGGTGATAACGACAACGATGGCATACCCAATATCACCGAAGGCGCGGGCGATAGCGACGGTGACGGTGTGCCGGATGCGCGCGATCCGGATAGCGATAACGATGGTATCCCCGATATCATCGAGGCCGGTGGCGTCGATGCGGACGGCAACGGCCGGGTGGATGGCGTTGTTGACGGAGATGGCGATGGCGTGATGGATAGCGTGGATCCGGACAATGGCGGGACGCCGCTGCCGGTGCCGGACACGGATGGCGACGGTAAACCCAACTATCGGGATGTCGATAGTGATGGCGACGGCATCCCCGACCGGGTGGAGAGGGGCACCGGTGCCGCTGGCCCGCGCGATAGCGATGGCGACGGCAAAGCCGATTATCTCGATCGCGATTCGGATGGCGATGGCCTGCCCGATCGTTTGGAAAGCCAGGTGACCGGCCTCGACGGCGACGGCGACGGTATCGACGATGCCTTTGATGTGAATGTGACTCGGGGCGTCGATGCCAATGCCGATGGCATCGACGATGCCATCGTGCCCACCAATACGGACGGCGACGGCTTGCCCGATTACCGGGATATCGATGCCGACAACGACGGCATTATCGACACCGTGGAGAGCAATATGCGCGGCAGCGACGCCGACGGCGATGGCCTTGACGACGCGCTAGACGTGGGTATGACCAGTGGTGTCGATCGCAACGGCGACGGCATCGACGACGCTTATCGCTTGCCCGATACGGATGGCGATAGCGTGCCGGACGTCCACGACCTGGATACGGACAACGACAGTGTGCACGACGTGATCGAGGCCGGTTTGCGGGATGACAACGGTGATGCCTTCATGGATGTCGGTCAGACGGTGACGAGCACGCCGCGTGATACCGATGGTGATGGCGTGGCGGATTTCCGCGACACGGACTCCAACAACGATGGGATATTGGATATCGTGAGCGCGGGACTGGGCCGCTTGGATGGCAATGGCAATGGCCGCATCGACGCCATTGCCGATGCCGACCGCGACGGCATACCCGATGTGGTGGACGGTGCGCCTACCGTCTTTGGCAACCGCGTGGACGGGGATGGAGACGGCGTCTCCGACAGTGACGATCTGGACGACGACAACGACGGGATTCCCGATGTGGTCGAGGGCGGCGGCTTGGTGGATACCGACCGCGATGGCATACCGGATTCCCAAGACCGTGACAGCGACAACGACGGGATTCCCGACGTGGTGGAAGGCGGTGGCCGGGACGCGAACGGCGATGGCGTCATCGACGACGCGGACAACGATAGCGATAACGACGGTCTCGCCGACCGTGTTGACCCGACCACCGGCGGCACGCCGTTGCCGTTGCCGGACTCGGATGGCGATGGTATTCCCGATTACCGCGACCGCGACAGCGATAATGACGGCGTGCCCGATGTGATCGAAGGCGGCGGCAGGGATGGCAACGGCGACGGCCTGATCGACGACGCCGACCGCGACGCCGACCGCGACGGTCTGCCCGACAGCGTCGATACTTCCACTGGCGGCCATGCCCTGCCTTTACCGGACGCCAACGGCAACGGCGTGCCCGATTACCTCGACCCCACGACCCGTCCGCCCGGTGGTCAGGGTACCGGTGGCGCCGGCAACCCCCTCAATACCACCACGCAAGGCGCGGGCAGCAGTAGCCCGGCCATGTTGGCGCTGCTCGCTTTGTTCACATTGCTGCGTGGGCGTCGCCGCTACCTGGCTAGGCTGTCAGTGATGGGTGTGGTGGTCTTGTTGCTGCCTTACGGCTCAGCGTCCGCTGACGATCTGGAGTGGAAAAAGGGCTGGTATGTTGGCGGTGATCTGGGTCTGTCTCGGCTTGAGCCCGAGGGTGATCAATCGGCGTTCGTGGTAGCCGATGATCGCAGTCACGGTTATCGCGTGCTCGGGGGCTACGATTGGTCCAGATTCTTATCCTTTGAAGCGTTCTACCTGGATGCCGGTTCGGCCAAGATCGACGGTGCGAATCCCGCCATCGGCCGCTTGGGCGACTTGACTTATAGTTTGACGGGGCTAGGCGTGAATTACCGGCCGCTTAAGCAAGAAAAACGCCTCGTCCCCTACCTCAAAGCCGGCATGGCGTACACCCGCAATGGCGTGGATGATACGCGCATCATCTACGATAGGGATCACCCGACCGGGGCGTTTTTCGGCGCGGGTTTAGCCTGGCGGTTTGCGTCCAGCTGGTCGCTCAATACCGAGTGGGTAAGCTACGACCGAGACGAATCTTTCCTGTCCTTGGGAATAAGAAAATCTTTCGGCGCCAGCCAGAAGCCCGCCCCCGTTGTCGCCGCCGAGCCAGTGTTCGAAGCACCGGTGGAAGTGATTCCGTTGCCCGCGGTCGAGGTGGAGCCTCCGGTAGCCATGCCACCCAGAGACGGCGATGGTGACGGTGTTCCCGATGCGCAAGACCGCTGTCCTGACACCGCCCCTAGCGTCAATGTCGATGCGCGCGGCTGCAATATCCTCGTCATCGAACGTGACGACGACCAGGACGGGATCGTCAACAGTCGTGATAAATGCCCAAATTCTAAACCCGGCGCGAGGGTGGACAACCTCGGCTGTGAATTGCCCGACATCGTAATATTACGCGGCGTGCACTTCGAAACCGCCGCCAGCCGTCTCACCGCTGATTCCAAGGTCGTGCTCAACGGCGTGGCGGAGACCCTGCGTAGATATCCGGATATGCTGGTCGAGGTGGCCGGGCATACCGACAACCGCGGTTCCGATTCCTACAATCTGAATCTGTCGCAGCAACGGGCGCAGGCGGTGGCGGAATACCTCTTCGCCCAAGGCGTGGCCAAGAACAATTTAATCGCCAAGGGATATGGCGAGACTATGCCGGTCAGGGAAAACATCACCGAAGCCGGGCGCACCACCAATCGCCGGGTCGAGTTGCATATCCTGCGGCGCTGATGATTTGAAGTGCGGCTGCGAGCGCAGTCGCGCGTCGGCCCGGAGAGTTTACACAGCGCGGATGCCAAGCAGCCTATCGGTGATCGATAGGCTGCTTTTTTTTGAGCGGGCGGAATACCCGCGCAACTCACAGTGAGATGAGCGCGAGTTATACTGGCAGGACATCCGCCAGGAGGCATGTCATGGCTTATATCACCGTCAATCCCGCCAACGGCGTGACTATCCAAACCTTCCCCGAGTGGAACGCCGGCGAATTGGAAACGGCCTTGAGACTGGCGGCGATCGCCGCGCCGCGGTGGGCCGCCACCTCCATCGTCGAGCGCTGCCGTTTACTCAGTCGCGCCGGCGAGATCGTGCGCGCCCGCCGCGACGAACTTGCAGCGCTCATTACTCTGGAAATGGGCAAGCTCGTCACAGAGGCGCGCGCCGAAGTGGAAAAATGTGCCCTCGGCTGCGACTACTATGCAGAACATGCTCCCGCCTTCGTGGCCGACGAAGTCATCGCCTCCGACGCCGCACGCAGCTTCGTCACCTATCAAGCCCTTGGCACCGTACTCGCCGTCATGCCGTGGAATTTCCCCCTGTGGCAAGTGTTCCGCTTCGCCGCACCCGCCTTGGCGGCGGGTAACACCGGCCTGCTCAAACACGCCTCCAACGTGCCGCAGTGCGCACTGGCCATCGAGCGCGTCTTCAGCGACGCGGGTTTCCCCGCTGGCGTGTTCCGCACCCTGATGATCACCAGCGCGCAAGTGGAAGGCGTGATCGCCGACCCGCGGGTGCACGCGGTGACGCTGACCGGCAGCGAGCCGGCCGGTCGCAAAGTCGCGGCCGCCGCCGGTGCGCATCTCAAAAAGAGCGTGCTCGAACTGGGCGGCTCCGATGCCTTCATCGTGCTCGAAGACGCCGACCTCGACAGCACCGTGAAGGTTGCCGTGCAATCGCGTTTCCTCAACGCCGGGCAAAGCTGCATCGCCGCCAAGCGCTTCATCGTCGTCGAGGCCGTCGCCGAAGAATTCGTCGCGCGCTTCAAGGCGGCGGTGGAAAAACTCAAACCCGGCGACCCGACTCACGACGCAACGACGCTGGCACCCATGGCGCGCGGCGATTTGCGCGACGAATTACACAAACAAGTGCAGGTCAGTCTCGCGCTCGGCGCGGTGTTGAAGTGCGGCGGCGAAGTGCTGCCCGGCCCGGCCTACTACTATGCTGCGTCCCTCCTTGATCACGTCGCCCCCGGCATGCCCGCGTATGACCAAGAACTCTTCGGCCCCGTCGCCGCCGTCATCCGCACGCATGATGAGCACGACGCCTTGCGCATCGCCAATGCCAGCCGCTTTGGTTTAGGCAGCAGCGTGTGGACGCGAGACATCGCGCGCGGCGAACGCCTTGCGCGACAAGTGCAGGCCGGCGCTTGCTTCGTGAATGGTTTGGTCAAGAGTGATCCGCGCTTGCCTTTCGGCGGCGTCAAGGCGTCGGGTTATGGACGTGAACTTTCGTATCATGGTCTGCGGGAGTTTGTGAATGTGAAGATGGTTTGGATCGGATAAGGTCATTCCGGCGCGTTAGAACACTGTGAACAACGCGAGCCGCGCGAGCGAGGTAAATGCGAACAGTATTGCGCTGCCCTGGGCAGTCGATGGCGAGGCACCCATTAGCGGTGTTTTTCGACTTTGAAGGTTTACCTATTTTTATGGATTTTTTTGCGCTTCCACTCTGGTTTGCCGGGAAATTTCCTCAAGATTCGCACCACCATAATTCATGGCGATGGTTCAATGCATTACGGCTGTGCGTTTTTTGGTGTTCAAAAGGCCTAAAAATACCGGCTATTTACCATCCTCAGCGTGATATTGATTTACATTTCTGTCGCTTATGCCGACGACGACAGCTTTGGCGCGCCAATTGCTGTAACTACCGTGGAAAGCTGATTATGGATCATGTCGAAGATTCATTATTTTTACACGGTGGTGTCACAAATACCGTTTATCGTTTGTCGCGTTGCTAGAATGATGTAGAAGGCAATGAGGTTTTCATTAGGAGATAGTGTCATGAAATATTTTGAGTTGACGGAAAACGTCAGTGATGTTGAGCGTGTATTCCGGGTGTTGTTGGGAATAGGTTTTCTGGGTGCGACTTTACTGGGCCCCTTGTCTGAGCTGTACAGCACGATATTTCCGATGCTGGGCGCTTATTTCATATTGACGGCGATCATGAAGTGGGATCCGATTGGTTATGCCATTCAAATTGTCTTGCGTACGCTGAATCAAATCGGCCTCAAGATATCATCCGCAGCTCCGCGCGCGCATCGTCGCGCGCATCGTATCAAACCCATTTGAGAGAGCTATGATGACTATTGGGTAGTAAGCCCCGAACAAATTCTATTCGCGGTCTCGACGATTTCCCAGTTTGTAGGAGCGGCACCGTCTCTCTCCCCGCCCCCGTGTTTGGTACCCTCTCCCCCCTTACCCTGCTGATGCACGGGGGAAACAAGTGCCGCTCCTACCTTTTTAATTTCTGATCTCACTACCGGTTACCACATATCATCAACTCTCGCCCTGGGCGCAGCGCGGTAACGTCGAATCGGTGGGTTGCCGGATGGAGCGTCTCGAACCTGGGGGCGAATCTTCTACGTGAGCATGGATGAGGCGATCTACCGCCAGCCTTGCATCTTCCTCGCCGCGCTTGACGGGCGAAACCGAGCAAGCCTTGGGCAGTAGATGCGCGGTACTTGTCCTAACCCAGCTTAGCTGAAGCCGATTCGCGCAGGCGTGACCCAAGCCGTTTCAAGGTCGCGCTCAGGGGGCGATTCAGGCTGGCATGAAAATGTTTGATCAGCATAAGGTCCAAGTTTTTTTCTAGCTCGTCCTCGCCGGCGTCGTGGATGGCTTCATACAGAGGCCGTGCCAGTCCGGTAAATACCTCGAGTAGGTGGGGGTCGAAATGCGTGCCGCTATCTTGTTTCAATAGTTTCATCGCGTGATCATACTCAAACGGTTCCTTGTAAGGTCGGTTGGAAGTCAAGGCATCAAAGACGTCGGCGATGGCGAAGATGCGGGCATTGAGCGGGATCTGTTCGCCTTTGAGCTTTCGCATATAACCGCTGCCATCGTATTTTTCGTGGTGAAATTCGATAATTTTGCGCGCCCCACGCAACCAGCCGGCCTCGCGCACGATGTCGATGCCTAGCAAGACATGCTCATGCATGCGATCCATCTCTTCCTCGTTTAAACGAGCCGGTTTGAGCAGGACAGTATCGCTGATGCCGATTTTTCCAACGTCGTGTAAAAATGCACCAGCGATGAGGTCGCGCATGGTCTCGCCCGCCACGCCCACCGCTTCGCCGAGGTGAACGGCGTAGATGGTCACTCGGTAGTTGTGAGTATTGGTATCGTTGTCGCGTTTGGCAATGGCGCTGCCCAATACCGACATCAATTCCACATTACCCTTGAGTAGCTCCAAAGAGAGTAGATAGAGGTTTTTGTTAAGGCTGATGATGATGGGGTAGAGCGCTACGCTGACACAAAAAATGACGGCCAGCACCAGTAACAAGGTGCCATATACTTGCGCTTTGATGTCGCGCAGCGTGGCGTCATCCACTTGGTACACACCTTCGAAGTAACCCAGCACTGCCCCCGTCGTGGCGTGCAAGGGCACCAGCACTTGTAAATAAAGCCGCTCATCGAAGTAGAATTTTTCATATTGTTGCTCGCCGCGCAGAGGAAACTTATGTTTGCGCCGGTCGAGCTCAGCCTCCATCGGTGCGCTCTGCGGGCGGTTCACGTGGACGATTAGGCTGTGATTGCGGTCGTATATTTCGGCAACCGAAAAGTGATTCTTGATCAGTTCAGCGGTTTTGGTCTGTAGGACAGCGATGTATTCGGGACTGGCATTGCTGATGGAGGTTGGCGATTCATCAACCAAGTCGGCCGATTCGCGTAAAGCCAAATCGAGTACGATCTGGTCAATCTTCTCCGTCTCCACATAGAGAACCACGCCGCCGATGGTGATGGACAGAAAAAACCAGGCCAGCACCAATCTCAATAGGACGATCTTGTGGATGTTCTTGTTTGCCATCGCATCTATGCCGTTTTAGGAATTCCTTTTCTTACGGGACAAACGCTAGGCTAACCGCTGATTTATTCAGAGGTGCCTGTGGCACAGGGATGTGCTGCCCTTTTTAATGGCGGTTAGCCATTGAAACTGAAGGAAAGCGAAAATGACGGGTTTCGCTTGCGCGCTCTGAGCATTTCAGGATGGAATTATTCAGCGCTTCCCTCGATAGGCTAACGCAGGCTCGTTGCGAGTTCTACACAATATCGCCGCTTTTGGATTATTTGGTTAATGCGGGCGGTGGTATCCAACCCCAGGAGCAGGCATCTCTCGGTCATTTCTTTTTCTTCGCCCGCGGATGGGCGTTGTCGTAGACTTTGGCCAGGTGTTGAAAATCCAGATGGGTGTAGATTTGCGTGGTGGCGATGTCGGCGTGGCCCAGCAATTCCTGCACGGCGCGCAGATCGCCGCTGGATTCCAGTACGTGACTGGCGCAGGAGTGGCGTAGCAAATGCGGGTGCAGCGGCGTATCCAGTCCTTGTTTCACTCCCCAAAAACGCAGGCGTTGCTGTACGGCGCGGGCCGAGATTCGGCCGCCGCGCCGATTGACGAACAGTGCGTTTTCATCGAGAACGGCGAGACTGCCGCGTGTTTTCAGCCAGTTTTTGAGTACGGCGCGGGCGCGGCGGCCCACCGGCACGACCCGGGTCTTGTCGCCTTTGCCGATGACGCGCACGGTGTCGTCATTGAGGTCGAGATCGGGTAGGTCGAGACTGACGAGTTCGGCGAGGCGCAAGCCCGACGAATACAGCAACTCCATCATGGCGTGATCGCGTTGCGCCAAACTCGCTGTTCGTTCATCGGTGTCGGGCTGGTCCAGGAGACGGCTGACTTGATCCACGTCGAGCGCCTTGGGTAATCGGCGCGGCGATTTGGGCGCGCGCAGACCGGCCGCCGGATTGGCGGCCACCAGTTTTTCGCGCAATAAATACCGGTAAAACGACCGTAGTGCGGAGAGCCGCCGTTGCAGGCTACGGCCACCGAGGCCAGCGCGATGCTGGGCGGCGACGAAGGCACGCAGGAGGTGCGCATCGACCTGCGGCCAAGTTGCGATGTGTTGCTGGTCGAGGAAATTTTGGGCGGCGAGTAGATCGCGCCGGTAATTGCTGAGGGTGTGCGGCGAAAGGCGACGCTCGATCTCCAGATGGTGAAGAAAGTCGCCGATGCGGCGCGTCTCCGTGTCGTCCATTATCATCTTAGCGCGGGCAGGTAGCGTGCGACGGCGCGGCCGATCAGGTCGCCGAGGTGACTCAAAAACAGCGTGCCCATGCCGGCGTGATAACGTTTGGCGTCGCGGCTGCCGATGCCGAGTATGCCGAAGCGTGCCGGTTTACCTGTGCTGCCGGGCGCGTTGAGCGCTACTACCACCGCCGAGCCGATCTGCGCGGCCGGATCATGCTGCTGATCTTCGAACAAGGCATTGAATTGAGCGCGCCGCAGATGTCCGCACAGCGGTTTGCCGGTGGTGAGCAGGCCGCCAAAACTGGCGTCGAGTTGTTCGGCGGGCAGGGACCGCAGGCGTAGCAAGCCCGATTCGTCGTGATCCGGCAGACGCGGGGTTCTGCCGAACAAACACAGCACCAGTGCGTCGGCGCGAAAATCTTCGTGCAGACTGTTGGCCAGCACCCGCAAGGTGGTGTTGAGATCCTTGGCTTCGAGCAGGGCGAGGGTGAGCTGCTGCACCCGCTGATTGAGGCGGTCGTTGTCACGCGCCACATGCACCAGCGCCTGCAATTGGCGTTTGATGTCCTGATTTTGCTCGCGCAACACGGTGACTTGCCGTTCGATGAGGGAGACCGCACCGTGGGACTGATGCGGCACGTGGATATCCGCCAGCAGGCCGGTGTGGGTGTTGAAGAAGTCGGGATGGTTGCGCAGATAGTCGACGACACTGTGGTCTTGCAGGGTGTCGGGGCTGATGCCGTGTTGCCGCGTACTCATAGTTCTATCCTGCCTTCGAAGACCCGTTCGGCGGGTCCGGTCATCCAAACGGGATTGTCGTCCCCTTCCCAGTGTATGGTCAAGCTGCCGCCGGGCAAGTCCACGCTGACGGTATTGTCCAGCACGCCCCAGCGCCGTCCCACCGCCACCGCCGCGCAGGCGCCGGTGCCGCAGGCCAGGGTTTCACCCGCGCCGCGTTCGTACACCCGCAGGCGGATGTGCCGTGGCGACACCACTTCCATGAATCCCGCATTGACCCGCTTAGGGAAGCGCGGATGGTTTTCGATGAGGGGGCCGAGTTCGGCCACCGGCGCGTCGCGCACACTGTCTACCCGCAGCACGGCGTGGGGATTGCCCATGGAGACCGCCCCCAGGCTGAGGCGCTGGCCGGCGATGTCGAGCTCGTAGTGCGTGGCCGCGGCCGCGGCGATAAACGGGATGTCGGCCGGGTTGAAGCGCGGCGCGCCCATGTCCACCGTGACGCGGCCGTCGGCCTCGAGGCGGGGACGGATGATGCCGCCGGCGGTTTCCACCACGATTTCGTTTTTGTCGGTGAGACCGCGCTCGCGCACGTAGCGGACGAAACAGCGGGCGCCGTTGCCGCATTGTTCCACTTCGCCGCCATCGGCGTTGAAGATGCGGTAATGGAAATCGGTACCCGGCGTGCGCGGCGCCTGCACCAGCAGGACCTGATCGCAGCCCACGCCGAAATGGCGGTCGGCCAGGTGTTGAATTTGTTGGGGACTGAGGCGTAACGGGCGGGCCGTGGCGTCGATCACCACGAAGTCGTTGCCGAGGCCTTGCATTTTGGTAAATTCGATGAGCATGTTCGCCGTGACTGGCTTCCCCGTCGCTGGCCGCGCCCTTGGTGGTGGGCGTTTTATATTGACCGGCAGTCTAACAGGGCCGTATCGGACGCACCAGCCGGCAAGGGTATGCCTTACTCGGGCGGCGCGGGGACGCGCACCACCGTGCCGGCCTGTGACTGGGGTTGCAGTGTGATATGGTCGATGCCGAAACGGTCGTCGATCATAAGTTGCAAGCGCGCGAGGGTGCTGTCCCAGTTTTCCATGCTGGGGATATTGACGTGGGCGGAGAGCACCACCCGCCCGGAGGAGAGGGTCCAGATGTGCAGGTCATGCACCGAGCTGACGCCTTCGACGCCGGCCATGGCCCGCCCCACCTCGCGCAGGTCGAGATAGGACGGCACGCCTTCCATGATGATATGCAACACCTCGCGCAGCAGGCGCGCCGCGGAGTAGAGGATCAAGGCGCAGATGAACAGTGAGAGCAGCGGATCAATGGGCAGCCAGCCGGTGTAATAAATCACGATGCCGGAGATCAGTGCGGCGACCGAGGCCAGGGTGTCACCCAGCACATGCAGCAACGCGGCGCGGCTATTGACGGTGCGTTCGCCGCGGCTCAGCACCCATGCCACCAGAAGGTTGATGAACAGGCCGACGAGGGCGATGATCATCACCGCCCCGCCCGCCACCGCCACCGGTTGCCGCAACCGGGTAATGGCGGCGCCGACGATGAACGCGATTACCGTCACCATGAAGACGCTGTTGATCAACGCCGCCACCACCTCGGCGCGGCCGAGACCGTAAGAGTGGCGCGCCGAAGGCGGCCGTTTGGCGATGTGCGCCGCCAGCGCCGCCAAACCCAGGGCGGTGGCATCGGACACCATATGGCCCGCATCGCCCAGCAGCGCCAGCGACTGCGCCCACCAGCCGCCCAGCGCCTCGAACAAGGCGAAACACAAAGTGAGCACTACACCCCACAGCAGACTATTGCCGCCAGCATGCGGGTGATCGTGATCATGATGGTGAGCGTGATCGTGCATGGCTAAATCTTATGAACAATAACGCCCAGCCACAAGTGCGGCAACGATTGCAATTGCCGGGGGCCGGCGCATAATCGAAACAAGGCCGGTATTTTTCGATATGGCGGATTTCATAAACTACACATCTTAAGGAGTGCGGGTCATGACCGAATTAAGCTCCACTCAAATCAATCAATTTCAAGAGCAACTGGAAAGGCATCAAGCACGCGTGCGTGAGGATATCCGCGCCGAGTTGCTCGCCGCCGATGAGCAGTCTTACAGTGAACTCGCCGGCCGGGTGCATGACAGCGGCGAGGAAGCGGTGGCCGGTTTGTTGGCCGATCTCAATATCAGCCGCATCGACCGCCAGGTGCAGGAGCTGGGCCGCATCGAGCGGGCGCTGATCCGCATCAGAACCGGCCGCTACGATGTCTGCGGTGATTGCGGTGGCGAGATCGGTTTCGAGCGGTTGAGCAGCTATCCGGAGGCCGAGCGATGCGTAAGCTGTCAGACGCAGCGCGAACGCGTCTTTGCCCACGAGGGCACGCCCAGCTTATAAGTCGCAATCAGGCTAGTGTTGGACAGTGCGGTGCTGGCTGTCGTCGTAATGACAAACTTTTACATCTTGCGACACGTCCGTGATTCGCGCGATGCGGGCACAGGTATAGAGTGATCCTCAAGCGAATGAGGCGGTCCGCCATACTGTCACAAACTAGGTGAGCCGACTTAAACGTGAGGCGTCTGAGGGACGGCCCAGTTGCCAAGACGCCGATTTATGACTACTTACATTTTTAGGAGATGAAAGCATATGAAGAAGTTGATTGCCTTGAGCGCGGTTGCCGCTCTGATGTCCGGTTTGTCGGTGGCTTCCTTTGCCGCCGAGAAGACCCATGAAGAGATGTGCAAAGCGCAAGCAGCCCAGAAGCACGTCAGTGCGGACAAGCTGGACGCCTTCGTGAAGGCCTGCGTCGAGAAGCATGCCAAGAGTGGAATGAACGCCCCCGCCGGTGCGCCTGCCGCTCCGACCGCTCCCCCGGTCGCCAAGTAATACGCCTGTTGTTCCAGGCAACGACCCCGCCGCAAGGCGGGGTTTTTATTTGTACGCTACGCGTGGCTTGCCCCATTCTGTGCGCCTGGCTAGGATGATCAGAGTAAGAGAGTGTGCTTCGCATTACCGTTCGCACTGGTGATGGATGAACGCCATTCTGCCGCAGCGCCTTCGGGAGCAACGATACCCATGGAAGATCTGGTCGATAAGCCTGCGTCCGCGTCCCGCGGTCGAGGTGCGCGTTGGACGGGTCTGCACAGCCGAGCGTCGCTTATGTTGCTGGCGGTATTATTGGTGGTCATACTCGCCCTCGCCGCGCTGACCATTAAATGGGCGCAGGTCCAGCGCGCGATACTCGAAGATACCATAAGGGGGTCGCAGGCACAGGCCATCGCCTTATTGGCCAATCGCATTGAACAAAGCCTGTTGTCTGCGCTGCGCACACCGTTTTTGGCCTTGAAGAATATTCCGCCTTTGTCGGTGGAGGCGCAGCGCTTGGCCTTGACCAAAGAAGTCTTCCCAGAAGTGGAGCAGGTCTTATTTCTCGACGCCCAAATGCAGTTGCATAGCAGTTTTCCGCCGGCGCTCACGGAACAACAGCGTCAGCTCAATCGCTGGCTGGCGCAACGCACCCGCTTGGAAGGGATAGATACCGAGGCCGGCGATTTTATCCTGCATACTTTCGTGGAGACCATCGATAGGCAAACGTCTTTGTTTGCTGTGCAACGGGTAAGCGAGATGGATCGCTCGGCGGGCTGGATATTGATCCGCTACAATCTTACCGTATTGAATCGACGCTTGATCGCGCCCTTGCTGACCGAGTTTACTGCCAAGCAGGGCGGCGTCGTGCAGTTGCAGGACAACGAATCCACTTGGGATGATGAGGCACTCAATTGGCCGGTGGGCCGGGTCTTGCCGGGCTGGATGCTGATGTTCAAACCCTCGCCACAAGGCGAGGCGCAGCGTCTGAGCCGCGAGCGCACCTTGCTATGGGCCGTGGCCGCCGGCGTGATGGTGACGCTGTTGATGGCCACCTTCGCGGTGTGGCGCGAGCTGCGTCGCGAGCACGCGCTGGTCGATCTCCGCAATCGTTTCATCGCCAATGTCTCCCATGAGTTGAAGACGCCACTGGCCTTGATACGCATGTACGCTGAAACGCTTTATCTGCACCGAGTGACCAACGCTGAACGTGTCCATGAATATCTCGGCGTACTGTTGCATGAGAGCGAGCGTTTGACACAGATGATCAACACCGTGCTGGATTTTTCGCGATTGAGCCAGGGCATGCCGATTTACCGGCTCACCGATACCGATTTGCACGCTACCGTGCACGAGGTGCTAGACAGTTACCGCTGGCGCGTGGAAGATCAAGGTTTGCAGCTGGAAGTGGCGCTGGACGACGCCGTACCCGCGGTGGCGCATGATCGTTACGGAGTGACACAAATCTTGCTTAATCTAATCGACAATTCGTTGAAATACGGCGCCGGCGGCGGTGTGGTGCGGGTGAGTCTACGGACGCGCCGGGACGGCGTGGAATTGGCGGTTTCCGATCGCGGCCCGGGTGTTCCAGAGGAGGAATGGGAGCGTCTGCGTAAACCGTTTGAACGGGGCGGCGACGCCGATCCGGCCAGCGGTAGCGGTCTGGGACTGGCTCTGGTGGATGAAATCGCCAAGATTCATCGCGCCTCGTTTAAGCTGGCGACTGCCGCTCAGGGCGTCGGTGTGCGGGCGACGGTTATTTTTCCCCTGCACACCGTCCAGGACTGACGACGATGTCCGCGACGATCTTGGTGATCGAGGATGATCAGACCATGACTGCCGGACTGAAAGACAATTTGGAAATAGAAGGCTACCGAGTTCTCACAGCGGGCACGGTGCGTCAGGGCCGGGAGGCAGCGGTCACCGGCAAGCCGGATTTGATTCTGATGGATTTGATGCTGCCCGACGGCGACGGCGTGAATCTGTGCCGTAATTTGCGTGCCCACGGTATACGGCAACCGATCATCATGCTCACCGCCCGTGGCGCGGAAATGGACAAAGTGCTGGGATTTGAAGTGGGTGCTGATGATTATCTCGTCAAACCGTTCAGTCTGCGGGAATTGCTGGCACGGATCCAGGCTCGCTTGCGCCGTGATGGCCCCACATCGGGCGAACTCGACGTCTTGGCGGTGGGAGCGGCCACCGTGGACTTCCGCCGCCATAAACTGATGCGTGACGGCGTGCAACTCGAGGTGAGCGCCAAGGAACTGGAGTTGTTGCGCTATCTGGTGATGCATCGCGGTGAGGTAGTGTCGCGGGAGGACTTATTGGTCGAGGTGTGGGGTCACCAGCGCGAGATCGCCACCCGTACCGTGGATAATTTTATCGTGCGGTTGCGTAAAAAAATCGAGACCGAGCCCGCCGAACCGCAGTATTTGGTCACGGTACATGGCAGCGGTTATAAATTGATAGAACAGTGATGTGCATCCTTGCCGGTTGTGTTGCGGTGCAGGCATGTCGAGGGATAGCTGGCGGCCCATGAATAAACATATCAACACCGGAATGAGTTTCGGCTTGACCTCCGGCGTCATCACCACCTTGGGTCTCATGGTGGGTTTGTATGCCGGCACCCATTCGCCGCTGGCGGTGATCGGCGGGGTGGTGACGGTGGCCGTCGCCGATGCCATGTCGGATGCCCTGGGTATCCACATCGCCGAGGAGTCGCGCGGCGACTTGACGGCGGCTCAGATCTGGCAGGCGACCTTCGCCACTTTTCTTGCCAAGTTTTTCATGGCGCTCAGTTTCGTCGGGCCCTTGTTGTTGTTCGAGCTCGGTATGGCGGTAGCGGTCAGCGTGGGCTGGGGCATGACGGTGCTGACGGTGTTGAGTTACCGCATGGCGCGGGCGCAGCGGATAGCGCCGTGGAAAGTGATCGGCGAGCACCTGTTCATCGCCATGGTGGTAGTGGTGGTGACGCAACTGGTGGGTGTTTGGGTGGCGGACACTTTTCAGGTCGAGCGCTAAGGCGGGTAAACATTCACGCGTGTTAGGCGGGTTCGCGGGCAAAGCGGTGTTGCAGAGGGCCGCTCACAATGCTGCGGTGTGTTTTTCGATGACCCCTGCCCGTGTAGGGGCAGGGTGACATGAGAGGCTCTCACCCTACACCCTCCCCGAAGAAGAGGGTGTAGGGCCGGTTCAGAACGCCGGTTTTTCCGCGGCGCTTTTGAAGCGCGCGATCGAAGACGTGATTTCCACCTTGGCCTCCTCGGGGCCGGCCCAGCCATCGACCTTGACCCATTTGCCGGCTTCGAGGTCTTTGTAGTGCTCGAAGAAATGGGCGATCTGCGCCAGCAGCGAAGGCGGCAGGTCGTCGAGGTTTTTGCAGGCTTTATAGAGCGTAGTGAGCTTGTCGACCGGCACGGCGATCAGCTTGGCGTCAACGCCCGCCTCGTCGCTCATCTTCAACATGCCGAGCGGGCGGCAACGGATCACCGAACCGCTGATCAGCGGGATGGGGGTGACCACCAGCACGTCCACCGGGTCGCCGTCTTCGGACAGAGTGTGGGGTACGTAGCCGTAGTTGCAGGGATAAAACATGGCCGTGCTCATGAAACGGTCCACGAACATCGCCCCGGAATCTTTGTCGACTTCGTATTTAACCGGATCACTGTGGGCGGGAATTTCGATAATCACATTGATGTCGTTGGGGACATCACGGCCGGGGCTGACTTTGTCCAGGCTCATAGGTTAGCTCCTCGAATCGTCAAAAATTAAGGCCGGCGATTATAACATGGGTCGCCGCCGTGTCAGTGTCTCCCGCCCCGCCGGCGGGCCCCGCCGCCGCGGCCGTGGGCGGACGGTTGCTCGATCGCCGAGCCGATGACGACAGGATTCAGCCCGAGTGGGGTAAGCTAAGGCGCGTGCCGTCTTCAATGGCGGGGTCGTGCCTGGAGAGGATAAGCCCTTGTTGCCTGTCGGTTGCCGAGATGAATGCGCTGTTGCGCGAGCGCGGGTCGATGCGGAATGCCCCGTACTATGCGCGGCGCGGTCTGCTGCCCATGAGTGACGCCGCGGCGCTGATGTGGGGCTTACTCTTCAGCTCGATAGGGCTGGGTTTTTTTATCTATGGCAAGCAACAAAAATCCGTGGTGCCCTTGGTGTGCGGGCTGTTATTGATGATTTATCCTTATTTCGTCCCGAAGACGCTGGTGTTGGTGATGGTGGGCATTTTTCTTATGGCAATCCCTTATTTCTTCAGGCGTTAACCGGCCCGCAGCCCGTGCGGAATCAAAGTGGATCGCGGCCGAAGATCCGTTTCAACACCGCGATGAATAATCTTCCCGGCGCGGCCTGGCGGGTGCCGTTGTCGTAGACGCCGGTATAGACCTTGCGGATCAGGGCGTCGCGGCGGGGGCCGGGGTCGATGAAGCGTATACCCATTTCCAGCGGATCGATGGTGCGGCTGAGCTCGCAGGCCAGCGAACCCACCCCCGGCACGTCGAGATGCAGTTTTTGATCGTGGATGAGTCGGGTCAGGCGCACCCGCGCCCCGCTCACCGAAAGGTCGCGGATGGTGCACGGTAGGCAGGAATCGTCGGTGGTCAGGCCGGGATTGTCGTTCTTGACGTAGACGGACTTGATCGCGACCACCAAGTCATCGAGATCGATTTGTTCGTTGATCGGAATGACGCCGTCGCCGATGAAGACCACTTCCCCCTTAACGGGATCGTAGGCCGCGCCCTTGATTTGATCGACGCCGTTTCAGTAGCGTCAGGGTCTTGTGGAGGGTAACGCCGCCAAAAGTTCATCAATAGGCCGGATAGATGCATGCGCCCTTCACCTGTTGAAAAACTGTTTCTGGGTCTTGCCATGCGGGGGAGTCCATAGATAGGCTTGCTGCTTTTTTCAGTTTTCGAAACCAGGCTTTCGCCACGAAACACATGCTTCAGTGAGTGATTAACCGGAATCCGCTTCCGGCAATTATTGTTGTATGCACCGGAATTTATGTTGCTACCATTTTATACAATAAGGTTACAAGTAGATGATCGCGGGCAGGCGGCAAGCCCAGTCGCCGCACGGCCCTCACCGCCGGGGTCGGCTCCGCTCATGACTGCCCGGCGCTGGCCATAAAGTTTTATTTGTCATTGACTTGATGCTATCCTCGCGGCCCTGACCCAGAGAGATCATCTGTCGTGGATATGCTGCTTTATCTCAAGGCCGCGCTGCTCGGCCTGCTGGAAGGGGCCACCGAGTTCCTGCCGATTTCCAGCACCGGCCATCTCATCATCGCCGCCGACCTGTTGGATTTCACCGGCGAACGCGCCAAGACCTTCAATATCTTCATCCAGCTCGGCGCCATCCTCGCCATCGTCTGGCATTACCGGACTAAGGTGCTGAGCGTGGCGCGCGGCGTGGGCCACGACCCGGCGGCGAGGCGCTTCGTCGCCAATCTGTTCATCGCCTTCCTGCCGGCGGCGGTGTTGGGTTTCCTTTTTCACTCGACCATCAAGGCCTATTTGTTCAATCCGGTGTCGGTGGCCGCCGCGCTGGTGCTCGGCGGTTTCGTCATCTTGTGGATCGAATCGCGCCAACGCGTGCCGCGTATCGAACAGGTGGACGATATGCGCTGGCAGGATGCGCTTAAAGTCGGCGTGGCGCAGAGTTTCGCGTTGTTTCCCGGTGTGTCGCGCGCCGGCGCCACCATCATGGGTGGTTTGCTGAGCGGTCTGTCGCGGCAGGCGGCAACCGAGTTTTCGTTTTTTCTGGCCATTCCAACCATGTTCGCCGCGACGCTCTACGATATCTACAAGAGCCGGGATTTGATCCACGCCGAAGAGGCGGCCTTGCTGCTGACCGGTTTTGTCTGCGCGTTTGTGAGCGCGTTGGTGGTGGTGAAGGCCTTTCTAGCCTTTATCGCCCGCCACGACTTTAAAGTCTTCGCCTGGTACCGCATCGTGTTCGGTGGCATCGTTTTGGTCTTGGGGTTGACCGGCATGGTGCACTTCAACTCGTAACGTCTTTCCCGTCAGGTTGGTCCGACCGGCCGATATTCCACGCTGTCTCCGCGGTGATGATTACCTGCTTGATGATACGGTATCTCATCCGGCATTTCGCCAATGATGGACTATCATAAAGTGAGGGCGCATCTGCGCTCCTTTGAAGTGAAGTTATTCGTTGCGCGGGACGCACCCTGCATTTGCCGCGTTTTATTCCCGCATCATGCGTACCGTCGCATCCCCGTCTCTTAGTTTTGTTGCAAGACCCCCACGCCAAAGGAGAAGTACCATGGCAAAAATTCTCGTGCTTTACTACAGCATGTACGGCCACATCGAAACCATGGCCAACGCGGTGGCCGAAGGCGCACGTGGTGTCGCCGGCACCGAGGTCACTCTTAAACGTGTGCCCGATCTGGTGCCGGAAGAGGTGGCGCGCAAGGCCGGCGCCAAGCTGGATCAGGCGGCGCCAATCGCCACGGTGGATGAACTGGCGAATTACGACGCCATCATTTTCGGCACACCGACCCGCTTCGGCAATATGTGCGCGCAGATGCGCAACTTTCTCGACCAGACCGGCAAGTTGTGGCTGAACGGCGGCTTGATCGGCAAGCTGGGCAGCGTATTCACCTCCACCGCCACCCAGCACGGCGGCCAGGAAACCACCATCACCTCGTTTCATAGCACCCTGTTGCATCACGGCATGCTCATCGTCGGCGTACCTTATTCCTGCCAGGAATTGATGAATATGAACGAGATCAGCGGCGGCTCGCCGTATGGCGCATCGACCTTGGCCGGCGGTGACGGCAGCCGTCAACCGTCGGAGAACGAATTGAAGATCGCACGCTTTCAAGGGGATCGTGTCGCCAAGATCGCCAAGCGGCATGCAGTGTAAAGGGGGATCACGCCATTATTCCCGATGCGGAAAGTAAGGAAACAACCCTTACTTTCTTTCCGAATGGTGAGTAAGGACCTATTTACGCTACCCCGCCCTGTGCCGCCCTGTGCATAGGGGATGGGAGCCGTCTTAATAACCGACTTAGCAGTCACTCGATAGTCTTGTCGCGCCAGCCGAAATTGGGTGCTTGATGTGCTTGCGGGAGCCCGGGGCGGCGTTATCGTTGTTGTCGCTAGCGGCGCGTGATTTGTTATCATGCCGACGACCCAGTGGTCTCGTCCCACCCGCATCAGAACGGATAACAATACGATGCCGCACCGATTACTGGCCGCATTATTGCTCGCACTGTCGTTGGATGGTCGGGCGGCTGATCTGCGTCCGGTCGCGCCGCAGGATAAAGCGGCGGTGGCGGCGATGGTGCCGATGATCGTCGCCGCCTCCAGCGGCGATGTGACGGGCATGGAAAAATTGTTGGCGGAGGGCGCGGCGCTGGACGAGCGGGACAATGTCGGCAATACGCCGCTCATCTTCGCCGCCCGCTATGGGCGTCTGCCGCTGGTGGAGTTTCTGCTGCGGCGGGGCGCGGATGTCAATGCGCAGACCGCCAGCGGCGCCACCGCCCTCGACGAAGCGGTGCGGCGCCCGAGTCTGCCGGTGGTGGAGGCGCTGCTCGACGCCGGCGCCGACGTGAATCTGCGCGATAGCCGGCAACGCACCACCTTGTACATCGCCGTGGGCTACCAAAGCCTGCCCATCGTCAGCGCCCTGCTGGCCCATGGCGGCGACATCGGCGCCGCGGATGAACAAGGCGATACGCCGCTGATGCGCGCCGTCGATTTGGGTTTGACCGCTATCGTCACGGCGCTGCTGGATTCCGGGCAAAACCACCCATCCGTCGCCCACATCGCCGCCGCCCTGTGCGCCGCCGAGCAGCATCGCAATGATGAAATCGCCGGCGTGCTGAAGGCGCATGGCGCCGTGCCCCTCGGCGCCGGTTGTAAGTTGGCGTCATTGCACTAGCCGGTACTCGACCGCCGGCCGGCCTTTACCCTGAGTAGGCTGCGCCCTGGCTGGCGCACAAGGGCAGACTTTGTTTGCGCACTAGCGCCGTGTTCAGCGGACACGCGTATTTCGCCCACGGTTTTTAAACGCGCGTCAGCTTTCGATCAACCCGGGGTACGCGTGCGCCCGCCCTTGGCCGGTGTGCCGTGACCGCGTACCGGCAATAAGCCGCTCAGTTCCTTTTCCGACAGATTGCGCCACTGGCCGACTTTGAGGCCGCCGAGTTTGATGTGCATGATCCGGACCCGTTGCAGACGCCGGACTTGGTAACCGAACGCTTCGCACATGCGGCGGATTTGCCGGTTCAAGCCCTGGGTGAGGATGATGCGAAAGGTGAATTTGTCGATGCGGCCGACTTTGCAGGGTTTGGTGCGGGTGTCGAGGATGTTGACGCCGCCGGCCAGGCTGCCGAGCAAGGTGTCGGTCAGCGGCTTATCGACGGTGACGATGTATTCTTTCTCGTGATTGTGTTCGGAACGCAACACGCCGTTGACGATGTCGCCGTCGTTGGTCAACAGTATCAAGCCCTCGGATTCCTTGTCCAGCCGGCCGATAGGAAAGATCCGTTCGGGATGATCGACGAAGTCGATGATGTTGCCGGCGATATGCCGTTCGGTGGTGCAGGTGATGCCGACCGGTTTGTTCAGGCAGATGTACACCGGGCGTTTCTTGCGCGCGCCCACCACCCGCTTATCGACGCGCACCTCGTCGCCCTCGCCGACCTGGCTGCCGAGTTCGGCCCGCTGGCCGTTGAGGGTGACCCGGCCCTGGACGATCCACTGATCCGCCTCGCGGCGGGAACACATCCCGGTTTCGCTGATGAATTTATTCAGTCTCATGCTTCAGTGCGCAATGGCGGTGGGCCAACAGGATTTGCTGAGCCATATCATATATCGCCCGCGCGGATTTGCGGGAAGAGAGCGCGCCGAAAATGGATCTCGCCCAGCAGCAGCGCTGATAGCTGCGCTTTGCGCATACTCAGCAATCGTCCACCCGCTCGTCGAGTGCCGCCCCAGGTGCTCACACCATTCCTGCTCTTTCCGCAGCCGCAGCACCGGTGACATACACATCATGAGGTATCCCGCATCGCTTGCAATGTCGCATACCAGGATCCAGCACAGCACGCAGAAATTCTAGGTGGGTAACTGAGCGCTTACGGATGTATAGTGCTGGCGGTGATATACCCTATAACCCGAAAGCCGAGTCAGCCGCTGGGACTGGATCGATCGCGCAAGCTCATTCGAAATAGTGTGCAACCCTCAGTGGATTCGACTTCAATTTTGCCCCCATGCGCATCGACGATTGATTGCACGATCGCCAAGCCGAGTCCTGTCCCTTCGCCGCTGCGCTGCCTTGAAGGATCGACGCGGTAAAAGCGGTCGAACAATCTTGGCAGGTGCTCGGCCGATATGGATGCGCCGGAATTTTCGACGATAATGCCGATTTCGTCAGGGAGGCCGGATTCAAGTTTTACCCGCACGGTCTGGCCGGCGGGCGTATGGCGGATAGCGTTGGAAAGAAGGTTGCTGAGGGCTCGCCGTAACATCAGGCGGTCTCCCGACACCGTGGCGGTACCTTCCAGCACCAGTGTCACATGGCGTTCATCCGCCCAGCCCTCGTAATACTCGAAGAGTGATTGTACTTCCTTATTGAGATCGACGGCGGTTGCATTCAGCGTGTACAGGCCGTTGTCCGCCTGCGCCAGAAAGAGCATATCGGCGATCATCTGCGCCATGCGCTCGTATTCTTCAATGTTGGAGTAAAGGATCTCGCGATACTCGTCGATGCGGCGGGACTGGGAGAGTGCGACCTGGGTTTGCGTCATCAGGTTGGTGACGGGCGTGCGCAGTTCATGGGCGATATCGGCGGAAAAATTGGAGAGCCGGACAAAGGTCTCTTCCATGCGCCCCAGCATCTCGTTGAATGAGATCGCGAGATCGGCGAGTTCTCTGGGTACCGTTTCCGGAGACAGCCGAGCATTGACCTTGCTCGCGCTGGTTTGACGGATTTGGGCGACGATACTACGGAGGGGGGCATGGCCTTGCCGTACCGCGATCCATCCCATAAAGCTCATGACGGCGACGCCGCTCGCGATCATCAACCACAAGGTGCCACGGAATTCGTCGAGAAAATGCAGGTGGTAATCGATCGCCACGGCGACCGCCACTGTGTAAGGAGGGCTGTGCCCGGCTCCGTCCTCATTCATGCGCCGTATCAGTACGCGGTAGTGACTGTCACCAGCATGCCATTCCCGGATTGTAGCGCCGGCGTTGCCGGTAAGCTCTGTGTTGGCAACAGGGGACAGATCTGGACCGGAGCTGGCGTAGATCGTTCTTCCATCGTGCGTGGCGATGTACAGCGACGCGCTGTGATGTCCAATCAGAATGTCGTTGAATCTGCCTTCGATGATCTGGAGGTCGTCTTCGGAACGGACTGACGACAGGGCTTTTTGAACGGCCTGGGCAATGACTTTAAGTTCATTGATATCTTCCAAACTGAAGTGGGTTTCGATGGAACGGTCGATGATCCAGCCGAATACCGGGAACACGATCGCCGCGGCGATGCCGAAGAGTAGCGTGACGCGCAGCGCGAGTGAGGGAGGGCGCCGTGCAGGACGCACCCGTGTCGCGGGAACCAGGGATGGCGGGAGCGACCGTCGCATCAGCACTTCACGATTCGCCAGAGGAGTCGAGCATATAGCCCATGCCGCGCACGGTATGGATAAGCTTGAGGTCGAAGCCGTCGTCGATCTTCGCTCGCAAGCGGCGGATGGCGACGTCGATGACATTGGTGTCGCTGTCGAAATTCATGTCCCATACCTGCGATGCGATCAAGGAACGGGGCAGTACCTCGCCCTGGCGGCGTATCAGCAGTTCCAGCAGGGCGAATTCCTTGACGGTAAGATGAATGCGATGTCCGGCGCGAGTAAGGCGGCGGCGTGCCAAGTCGAGCTCGAGGTCGGCGATCTTGAGTGTCGTTTCGGTTGACGAGGCTGTGCCACGCCGCAGCAGGCTGCGCACCCGCGCCAGCAACTCGGCAAAGGCAAAGGGCTTGACCAGATAATCGTCGGCGCCGAGTTCCAGACCCTTTACGCGATCGTCCACGCTGTCGCGCGCGGTGAGAAACAACACCGGGACCTGGTGGCCCGTCTCGCGCAGCGATTTCAGTACCCGCCAGCCGTCGACATCGGGCAGCATGACGTCGAGGATAAGCAGGTCATAGTGCCCGGTCATCGCCAGATGTTGCCCATCCAGGCCGTTGCGGGTGAGGTCCACCATAAAACCGGCCTCGGCCAGCCCTTGCCGGAGATACTCACCGATCTTGGTTTCGTCCTCGACAATCAGAAGTTTCATCAGGATCCGCGTAATAACGAAAGACGATGCCAGTCTAGCGCTGGCCGGTTGCCGGCAAGATGACAATATGATTACAAGATTGTAATGCGCCTGTCAGGTCGTGGACAGAGGTTTGAGGTTATCTTGTGTCCCATCTGCTTGCGAGAGGATGAACCGAGATGAAACGTATTCCACGCCCGTCTCTTATGTTGCCGGACCTGCCACGCCGCCGATTCATTCAAGGCTTGGCCGCGGGCGGTGTTTTACTGGGGGTGTCTCCTGTGCTGAAACCGCTTTGGGCTCAGGAGCGCACAATGGCCAGCACAAGCACAGGGACCGCGCCGGTGCTGAGCGGTACCGAGTTCGATCTGACGATTGAGGAAATGGCCGTCAATTTTACCGGCACGCCACGTAGGGCGACAGTGGCTAACGGTTCGTTGCCAGCCCCCACCCTGCGCTGGCGAGAAGGGGATACCGTCACCCTGCGCGTCACTAATCGTTTGAATGAACCCACCGCGATTCACTGGCACGGTATCATCCTGCCTTTTGAGATGGACGGCGTGCCGGGCGTCAGCTTTCATGGCATCGCACCGGGCGAGACGTTCACTTATCGCTTCAAGGTGCGGCAGACAGGCACGTATTGGTATCACGCCCACACTCTCCACGAACAGACCGGACTTTACGGCGCGATCATCATCGATCCCGCGCAGGGTGACTCCATCAAGTCCGATCGCGACTATGTGGTGCAATTATCCGACTGGACCGATGAAGAGCCGTTGACGCTGTTCAAGAAGCTCAAAAAGCGGGGCGACTACTACAACTTTCATCAGTCGACAGTCGCCGATTTCTTTCATGATGTGTCGGCCATGGGTCTCACCGCCGCGCTCGACAAGCGCAAGATGTGGAATCAGATGCGTATGAATCCCACCGATCTGACGGATATCTCGGCTTACACCTACACCTACCTCATGAACGGCACCGCGCCGACCGGTAACTGGACCGGGTTATTCAAACCCGGCGAACGATTACGGCTGCGCCTAATCAACGCCGGTGCCGCGACTTTCTTTGATGTGCGTATCCCGGGGCTGGCGATGACGGTGATCCAGGCCGACGGTCAGAACGTCGAGCCGGTGACGGTGGATGAGTTCCGCATCGGTCCGGGTGAAACCTATGACGTGCTGGTGTCACCCCAAGACCAAGCTTACACCCTCTTCGCGCAGGGGATGGATCGCAGCGGTTATGCGCGCGGTACACTCGCGCCGCGCCTCGGCATGACGGCAGACGTTCCCGTCATGGACAAACCCGAATGGCTGACCATGACGGACATGATGGGCGATATGGGTGGCGGTAATAGGGGTGTGATGGATCACAGCGCTCATGGCGGCATGGCGATGAGTAGCCCGGCCGTGCCTGTGCGTCACGCCAGCACTGAATTTGGCGCAAGCGTCGACATGCGTGTCGATACGCCGCGCACCAATCTCGACGATCCCGGTGTCGGTTTGCGCAACAACGGCCGCCGCGTGTTGACCTATGCCGACTTGCATACCATCGGCGGTCCGCTGGACGAACGCGACGCTGGACGTGAGATCGAGCTCCATCTCACCGGCAACATGGAACGCTATGCCTGGTCTATCGATGGTCTTGAGTTCAGTAAATCAAAACCCATCCATTTTCGGCATGGCGAGCGCCTGCGCGTCATCCTCCACAACGACACCATGATGACGCATCCCATGCATCTGCATGGCATGTGGAGCGAACTGGAAGATGCGCAGGGAAAATTTCTCGCACGCAAACACACCCTCAATGTACAACCGGCGCAGCGCATCAGTTTTAGTGTTAGCGCGGATGCGCCCGGCCACTGGGCCTGGCATTGCCACCTGCTGTATCACATGGCGGCGGGGATGTTCCGGCAAGTCATTGTGGCTTGAAGTTAAGGGAAATGAAAATGAATAACAAAGGCCAATTGCTCGCCGCTACGATGATCATGGTCAGTCTCTCTTCCGCATGGGCGCAGAATGACACACATACAACCCATACCACCGAGGATGTAGTCACAGAACCGATGAATCACGACGCAATGCCGGGGATGAATCACGACGGCATGTCCGGCATGGATGAGATGAATATGGAAGGCATGGAGATGAATCACGACACGATGCCGGATCAAGCACCATCGTCCGGTCTACGCGATCCCCACGCCTATGCGGACGGTTATGATTTCAGCCAATTCCCGATGCGGCACGAGGCGGTCGGGATCAAACTTGGTTCGCTGCTCGTCAATCGGCTGGAGGCCGTGCGTGCCGACCACACCACCTCCGCCGCCTATGATCTGCAGGCGTGGTACGGCGGCGACTTCGACCGCGCCGTACTCAAGGCCGAGGGTGATATCGACAACGGCAAAGTCGATGAGGCCAGTACCGAACTGTTGTGGGGTCACGCCATCGCCGCTTTTTGGAATACCCAGCTTGGTCTGCGTTATGACAGCGGGGATGGGCCGGACCGCAGCTGGTTGGCCTTCGGTATACAAGGGCTTGCGCCTTATTGGTTCGAGGTGGATGCCACCGCCTATGTGAGTGAAGAAGGACGCACCGCGCTGAAGCTGGAGACGGAGTACGAACTGTTGCTGACGCAGAGACTGGTACTGCAGCCGCGTATCGAGGCGGATTTATACGGTAAAAACGCTGCGGAGCGTGGGAAAGGTCCGGGCTTGTCCGAACTGGCTGTGGGTCTGCGTTTGCGCTACGAAATTCGCCGTGAGTTCGCCCCCTACGTCGGTGTCGAATGGGCCGGTAAGTTCGGCGGTACCGCCGATTATACCCGCGACGCGGGCTTGGAGACCAAGGAGACACGGGTCGTGGCCGGGCTGCGCTTCTGGTTTTAAAGTCTATGCTTATCTAACAGGAATAATCCATGTTCGAGATCATCCCCAACTGGCACCCCCTTTTCGTACACTTTACCGTGGCGCTGTTTTCACTGGCGGTGGGGCTCTTTGCAGTCACCCCCTTCATGAACTCGCCCTTGAAAGAACAGTGGCAGACCGTAGCGCGTTGGAATTTGTGGTTCGGCGCGGGCATCACCGTCATCACCGGGCTGGCGGGGCTATATGCCTACAACACCGTCGCCCACGACACGCCTTCCCATGCCGCGATGACGGAACACCGCAACTGGGCCATCGTTACCATCACTCTGATTCTGGCGCTGGCTGCCTGGTCCATAGTCCGTGTACGCCGCAACCAAGCACTCGGTACTGTGTTTATCGTAGCGATGGTCGTTGCAGGTGGCGCGCTGGCCTCGACCGCGTGGCACGGCGGCGAGGTGGTCTATCGCTATGGTCTGGGTGTGATGTCGCTGCCGAAGGCTGAGGGTGACGGGCATAACCATGCGCAGGGTGGCGGCACGGCTCCGAGCATGCAAGAGCGTCACAAGGATCATGGCGGAGACGACCGTCACGACGCCATGGGTGATAGGGAGATGAATTCCACTAGTATGGCTGGAGCGATGGAAGGCGATGGCCATGACCACGAACATTGATTGTTGATGATCACAATCAAACGTACAAAGTTGTGTATCAGGATACAAATAGGGCGCTGTGAAGAGGAACCAACCCACGCCACCTGAAAACGGGTGACCTCGAAAGCGGAAGGAGGTTGTTATGCCACATGAGATCATAGGCACGATACATGAAACGGGAATGCCTGGAAATTACCACTGGCTGTTTTGGGTGGTGGTGGCCGGGTTGGCGGTCGTGCTTTTTCTAGTGTGGCGGCACGGCATATCACGCGGTAAGCGCCCACGATAACGCGATTTCAAATGGTTGGAGCAGTCTATTAAAACAGTGAATGTTTTTTGAGGGCGCATGTTGCGCCAATTTAACCACAAGGAGCGCTACCATGAAAACGATCTCTATTTCTACGCTATTGATGTGTTCGTTTGCACTGCCCTTGGCTCAGGCGGATGACAAGCATCATCCTCAGCAGGGACAAGAGGCGGCGGCAACTACATCCGCGACTTCATCTTCTCAGGACATGGGCATGATGGACATGAATCGCATGCAGGAAATGCATAAGACAATGGAACGTGTACAGCAAAGCAAGGATCCCACCGAGCGGCAACGGTTGATGCAGGAGCACATGGAGCAAATGCACAAGATGATGGGCGACATGCACGGCATGATGGGCAAGGGAATGGGCGGCGGTATGTCCGCCGAGGATCGTCAGCAGATGATGCAAAAACGCATGGACATGATGCAGGGCATGATGGAGCAGATGATGGAACACATGATGGCCATGGAAGGTGCGGCACCGTCGCGGGGTAAAGAAGCGGGTTCAGGCGGCAACCATGACCAGCAACAGATGAAGTAAGACCCGGTCTTGGCCTGGTGGGTTGCTTCTTTGCGCGGCGTGACACGGAGCTAACCTCGTCTGCCGTTATGGCCGGGGTGTGATTTCCCTGCTTAAGGTGGAAGATGACGGCCATGTCCACCAACACGCCGACGCCCCGGATCATCACCCGTACCGTGGCAACGCAACGCTTTTAGCTCAAGGAGGAAGGATATGATACTCGTGACTCGGATCGGGATGTGGCTTGTGGCGATGTTCCTATTACCGTCAATTGCAGTCGCGGTGCCGCTGATGTACGTGCCCACCGGAGGTAGTAATGAAGTAATCGTGATCGACGCGGCCGAGGATCGTATCGTCGGACGCATCGGCGAGCTTGAGAATGCGCACGGTCTTGCCGCAACCCCCGATGGCAGATATCTGGTCGCCGGCAGTATGCAGGCGGCGCCGCCGGGCGATGCCGCGGTTGCGGCCAAGCCGGTACAAATCGGCGAAGAAGAGCACAGGCAGCATCACGCGCCGCAAGCCTCGCCCGCCGCCGCATCCAGTTTCCTTTCGATTGTGGACATCGAGGGTGCGCGCGTCATCCGCCGTATTCCGGTTGCCGGATTAACCCATCACACGGCCGTCTCGCCCGATGGTCATGTCGCTGTTGCCGTGCATTCCGGCGCGGGAATGATTTCTCTCGTAGACATGGAAACCCTGGCGGTTTTCAAAACGCTAAACACCGGGGCCGCGCCAAATTACGCGGTATTCAGCAAAGACGGCCGGCGCTTGTATGTCTCAAACAGCGGTGCGCACACCGTGAGTGAAATCGATACCGCGCAGTGGCGCATCCTGCGCGAATTGCCGGGCGGCAGGAAGCCGGAGCACCTGACGCTGCCCGGCAACGGCAAAACGCTCTACGTCGCCGCCGTGGACGGCGCGGAGGTGTCCGCGCTCGATCTGGCGGCGGGCACGCTGAAAACGAGTTATGCCACGGGCAAGGGGCCGCACGGTCTCGCGATTTCCGACGACGGACGCTGGCTGTTCGTCTCCGGATTGGAAGATGGAACCTTGGTGCGCTGGGACTTGGCGGCGGGGACATCGGACAAGATCGATCTCAAACCCGCGCCGTATCACGTGGAATATGTCGCCGCAGTGAAGAAACTGTACGTTTCCAGCCGCCTCGAACCCAAGATCTGGGTGATCGACCCGCAGGATATGGCGGTGCGCGGGGTGATCGAGCTGGGCGCGGGCGCGGTCGGACACCAGATGGTGGTGAGGTAAGTCCGAGGATAGTCATACCAAGGAGCGCGTATGAAAACCGATCCGGTTTGCGGGATGGCGGTGGATGAAACGCGGGCCGCGGGTAACGCGATGCACGTGGGAAGGACGTACTACTTCTGCTCTCCAGCATGTCAGGCGAAGTTTCAGGCGCATCCCGAACAATATGTGACGGTTTCCGCCGGGCAGAACGCACCAGTGCCGCGAGAGCCAGGGGTGGCGGGAGCGGCGGCTGCTATGCGGGTGCCGCCGGTGCAAATGAATGGCGGTACTCCCGCGGCCAAATCCGCCAAGGATCCCATCTGCGGCATGCTAGTGGATAAAGCCAACGCGCTCAAAACTGAGCGTGCCGGACGCGCCTACTATTTTTGCAGCGTGGGTTGCCAACGCACCTTCGAATCGCCTGAGCAGGAACTCAAATCGATGCGCACCCGCGTGACCATCGCCCTCACCGGCGTGCTGGCGCTGGCCATTTTGCGCGCGGGGGCGTTTCTGGGGCTGGCGACTGGCGCCACTATTGTCACCTGGGCGCCGATTCCGCAACTGCCCTGGTTCACCTGGGGCATGTGGCTATTTCTGTTGGTCACTCCGGTACAGTTCATCGGCGGCTGGAGCTTTTACAAGGGCGCGTGGTCCGCGATCAAGACGCGCCACATCAACATGGATTTTCTCATCGCACTCGGCACCTCGGTGGCCTATTTCTATAGCGTGGCGGTGCTGTTCTTCCCCGAGGTCCTACCGATCAAGGTGGAAGAGCGCGATGTCTACTTCGAGGTTTCCGCCGTCATCATCGCCTTCGTGCTATTGGGTAAGTACATGGAGGAAATCATCAAGAAACGTTCCTCGGCGGCGGTGAGGAAGCTCCTGGACTTGAAGCCCGCCGTCGCCCGCGTCATCCGCGAGGGCGCCGAGATGGAGGTGCCCGCTGAATCGGTGATGGTGGACGAAACCGTGGTGGTACGGCCGGGCGAGAAAATCCCCACCGACGGCCTGGTGCTGGAAGGCAACTCCTCGGTGGACGAGGCTATGCTCACCGGCGAGTCCATGCCAGTGGAAAAGGCAGCGGGCAGCGCGGTGATCAGCGGCACGCTCAATCGTACCGGTCTGTTCCGCTTCAAGGCGACGCGGGTCGGGGCCGAGACGGCACTGGCCCAGATCATCAAGATGGTGGAAGACGCCCAGGCCAGCACCGCCGCCGTGCAGCGCCTCGCCGACAAGGTGACCGCGTATTTCGTCCCGGCGGTGGTGGCGATCGCTTTCCTGGCCTTTTTCGGCTGGTGGGCGGCCGGTAACTTCCCGCAGGGACTGCTCGCCTTTATCGCGGTGTTGATCATCTCTTGCCCGTGCGCGCTGGGCGTCGCCACGCCGGCAGCGCTGATGGTGGGCGTGGGCAAGGGGGCCGAAGCCGGTATCTTGATCCGTGGCGCCGACGTGTTGGAGCGTGCGGAAAAGCTGACTACGGTGGTGTTCGACAAGACCGGCACACTCACTCGCGGTGAACCCAACGTCACCGATATCGTTGCGCTTGGCGATGCGACGGAAGCTGACATCTTACGTCTCGCCGCCGCGGTCGAGGCCGGCTCGGAGCATCCCCTCGGCGAAGCGATTGTAAGAGCCGCGAAACATCGAGACATGATGCCGCCTGCGGTGACAGGTTTTGATGCGATTCCCGGCCATGGTATTCGCGGCCAAGCCGAGGGCCGGCAAGTGCTAATGGGAAACCGCCGCTTATTCGCACGCGAAGGGATCGATTCAAAGACTACCGACGAGGCCATGACGCGTCTGGAAACCGAAGGCAAGACCGCCATGCTGGTGGGCTGGGACGGCAAACTGTCGGGCATTATCGCCGTCGCCGACACGCTGAAACCGGAGGCGCAGGAGGCGGTGTCAGCGCTGAAACAAGAAGGCATCGAGGTGATTCTGCTTACCGGCGACAACCAGCGCACCGCACAGGCCATCGCCGCGCAACTCGGCATTACGCAAGTGATTGCGGAGGTGCTGCCGGGCGACAAGGCGCGCATCATTCAAGAGCTGCAGCAACAAGGTCAGGCGGTTGCCATGGTGGGTGACGGTGTCAACGACGCGCCAGCGCTCGCGGTGGCCGATATTGGCATCGCCATTGGTTCGGGTTCCGACGTGGCCAAGGAGACCGGCGGCATCGTCCTGATCAAGAATGACGTGCGCGATGTGGTCGCGGCTATCCGCCTGTCGCGCGCCACGATGCGCAAGATCAAGCAGAACCTGTTCTGGGCCTTCATCTACAACAGCGTGGGCATCCCCATCGCGGCCTTGGGATTATTGAACCCGATTATCGCGGCGGCGGCGATGGCGCTGAGTTCGCTGTCAGTGATCGTGAATTCGGCGCTGCTCAAGCGCGCGCGGTTGACACCATGAACGCGCCGCGCAGGGAAGAGCGTCAGCGAAGGGTTCTACCAGCGTCGCGGGAAGCACGACGCCGGGAACGACCGCCGCACCGGCACATCGTGGGCAAGTTGTGCGCGATCGCGATGGTGGTGTTTGCCGTCTTGGTGCTGCGCGTATGGGGCGTTACCCCCTACACGCTGTTGATTGTTGCCATCGCCCTGTCCTGTCCCGCCGTGATGTTTTACGGTTGGTGGCTGTCGCGGCGGGCGTTGGCCGCCCTCGACGAACCGGCGGTCCACACCCATGGCATGACCATGAATTATGCCGCGCCGGTTTATGATTTTTACTGTCCGCTGCTGGGACTCGGCGCAGAATTCCGCCGCGAGACCCTGCGCCATGCCGAACTGCGGCCGGGGCAGCATGTGCTGGATGTCGGTTGCGGCACCGGCGTGCTGACACGACTCGCGGCGCTCGCGGTGAGCGATAAAGGCGAAACGGTAGGGATCGATCCATCTCCGGCCATGCTGCAAGTCGCCCGCCGTAATGCAAACACCGAAGCGAGCCGCGCGAGCTTCAAGGTCGCCGCCATCGAAGCCTTGCCGTTCGAAAGTGGACGTTTCGATGTTGTGTTCTCGAGTTGCATATTGCACCACTTGCCGCCAGCGGTGAAACGCGCCGGACTCGCCGAGGTGTACCGTGTGCTCAAACCCGGCGGTCGATTCGTGATTGTCGATGTCGATCACCCGGCAACCTGGTGGGTGTGGTTGATCGTCTGGCCGCTGCTGCTCATGCCCATGACCGCCAGCAATCTGCGCGGCGAGATTCCAGTTTTTTTGCAAACCGCCGGATTCAACCCCGTGATGACGCGGGGGCGCTGGATAAAATTGCTGAGTTTTTGGGTGGCCGTGAAGCCGCTGGCCGTGCCGTGACGTACTCATCAAAAAACCAGTTGTGTGCTACGCACGCTGGGCGGGCACAAACCACGTGCCCACCCTACATCTTAATTCTTCGCTACTCCAAGCGAAGTCAACCATAAATGTAGGGTGGGTTAGCTGCGGGTTTTTTCGCAGCGTAACCCACCAAGCGTGCATAGCACACAACCACGGTTTTCAGCACTCATCAACCGGAGAGATAACACTATGCCTGATACACACGAACACCATCTCCCGCGCCATGGCAAGGCCAGGATCAATTGGGTGCTGATCGGCTTTCTCGCTATCGCCGCCTTTTTTCTTTTCAGCGAACACCGCGCCCATGCGCTGGGCGTCTTGCCGTTTCTGCTGCTGCTTGCCTGCCCGCTGATGCATATCTTCATGCATCGCGGTCATGATGGGGGGCATAAGCATGACTGATACCGCACCCGCCTACGGATTGTGGTCCTTGGTGATCATCAACTCTGCGGTGTTCATTTTCTTCGCCTTTAGTTTCTTCAAGCCACAGACTAAACGCGACTGGCGTTCCTTCAGCGCCTTCTCGGCGTTTCTGGTAGCGCTGTTCACCGAGATGTACGGCATTCCGCTGACCATCTATTTCCTTTCCGGCTGGTTGCAGAGCAATTATCCAGAGGTGAACTGGCTTTCCCACGATGCCGGACACCTGCTGGAGATGCTGTTCGGCTGGCGCGCCCATCCGCACCTGGGGCCGTTTCATATCCTGAGCATGGTGTTCATCGGCGGCGGTTTCTGGCTGCTCGCCGCAGCGTGGAAAGTGCTGTATGCGGCACAGCAGACCCATACATTGGCGGCGAGCGGGCCTTATAGGCGGATACGTCATCCGCAATATGCAGCGTTCATCATGATCATGTTCGGCTTCCTGTTGCAGTGGCCGACGCTCCTCACGCTGCTCATGTTTCCGGTGCTGGTCTACATGTATGTGCGCCTGGCGCGGCGCGAGGAGACGGAAGTGCGCGCGGAGTTCGGCGATGAATACGCGCGTTACGCCGCAAATACTCCCGCGTTTATCCCGCGCTGGTACGGCGAACGGCACTTGCATGACTAAGGGGCATAGCATCAGCGATCGATTCCCGGGCCGGCGGGTTTACCGGCGGTATTGATGAAAGGAAACTTAATATGAAACAAACTAATGTTGATACCTCAGGCAAAAAATCAATTAAATATGATGCAGCGGGCCGCCCTGCATCCACTGACACGGCGGCCGGATCTAAGCTTAGCCCTGCGCCGCGCGCCGCGCGCCGCGGATGAACGCATTCGTCTCATTGCCGAGGCCGCCTATTATCGCGCCGAGGCGCGCGGCTTCACGCCCGGCGGCGAGGTAGAGGATTGGCTTCAAGCCGAGACTGAGGTCAATAAATCAATCCTGTCTTGAGGTGAAGGAGTGGCAGCGCCGGTAATGGGCGCGGCCCGTCAGGAAGCGGCAGAAATATCCTGTCACCAGCGGAGTGCCTTCTAGTGTTGTTTTGGATCGCTGGGCACTTTGAGTCGGCGCTGATGGCGCGGAGCTTGGTCGGCCCGCGCCGGGGATTGCCGTGTTTGCATGGAGACATGGTGATGCCAGCGATGCTCACAGCCCAGGGTCGTCGTTTGCCGTGGTATGCGTGGTTGTTATTCTGAAATCCTTCCACTGTAGATAAAGAATGAACCGGGGGTATGCCATGAAAACGGTCACTATCGAAGTCGGCGATCTGCTGTCGGTATTGAGCGCACTCGGCGTGGAAAAACAGCTCGCTATGCTGCCTGGCGTGCAGCGGATCGAGGTCAACTACGTCGCCGGCAGCGCGACCGTGGTCTACGATGAAATCGTCACCGATCTCGACACCATCAAGGCCAGGGTGCACGAGTGTGGTTACCACTGCCGCGGCGAGCTGCTGCCGAGGCATGTGTGCGTGCCCGAGGACCCGCCGGCCGCCGCAGTCGCGCCTGCGGTCCATGCCGGGCACGGGCACGAAGGTGATACCGTCCACGTCGTACCTGCCGCGCCAGCGGGCAAGACGTCGGCGATGGCGCACGAGATGGGCCACGGCGCCGGTACGGACATGCAGGCCATGGTCCGCGACATGCGCAAGCGTTTCTGGATCTGCCTGTGCTTCACCGTGCCCATCTTTGTCTACGCCCCGATGGGCGGCTTCTTCCAGCCGCCGACTCCGCCGTTCGGGCTGGCACTCAACCTGTGGCTGTTCTTCCTGGCCAGCGCCGCGATTCTTTACCCGGTCTGGCCGTTCTTCGTCGCCGCCTGGCGCGCGCTCAAGACCGGCACCCTGAGCATGGCGGTGCTGATCGCCTTGAGCGTCGGCACCGGGTATCTCTTCAGCGTCGGCGCGACCTTTTTTTTCAAGGGCGAGCAGTTCTACGAAGCCGTGGCCGTGCTGCTGGTTTTCATCCTGCTCGGCCACTGGCTGGAAATGCGCGCCCGTGCCGGCGCTTCGGCGGCTATTACAGCCCTGATGGATCTTGCTCCAGCGAAGGCGGCTGTTATCCGTAACGGCGTCGAGGTCGAAGTGCCGACTGCCGAGGTGTTAGCGGGCGACATGGTCGTGATCCGGCCGGGCAACAAGATCCCGGTCGACGGCATGGTGGAAACCGGTGAATCACTGGTCGACGAGTCGATGCTCACCGGCGAGTCGATGCCGGTTCAAAAGGGGCCGGGCGCTAAGGTGATTGGTGCGACCATCAACAAGAGCGGCAGCTTTCGCTACCAGGCGACGAAGGTCGGAGCCGACACCGCGCTGGCGCAGATCGTAAAACTGGTGCAAGAGGCGCAGAATTCGAAAGCGCCGGCGCAACTCCTGGCGGACAAGGCCGCGCAATGGCTGGTGATTGCCGCGATCGTCGTCGGTCTTGCGACCTTTGCCCTGTGGTTCTGGTGGATCGGACAGCCGCTATTGTTTGCCGTGACACTCACCGTCACGGTGTTCGTGATCGCCTGCCCGGATGCCTTGGGGCTCGCCACGCCCATGGCGGTGATGGTGGGTACAGGTCTCGGTGCTATGAATGGCATCCTGTTCAAGAACGCCTCGGCGCTCGAAGACGCCACCAAGCTCACCGTCATCGTCTTCGACAAGACCGGTACACTCACCGTTGGCCAGCCGGAGGTCGTGGAGATGGTGACGGCGGAAGGGGTCACCGAGGATGGGGTACTGACCGCCGCCGCCGCAGCTGAACAAGGATCCGACCATCCGCTGGCGCAGGCCATCCTGCGCCGGGCGGCGCATCTCACCGTCGCGGCGCCGACCGGATTCGACAGCCTCGACGGCATGGGTGCGCGCGCCGAAACGGCCGGCGGAACGGTGTTCCTCGGTAACCGCCTGTTGATGGATACACAAAAGCTTGCACTCGGTTCATTGGAGGCCGCTGCCGCTCGCCTGCAGGGTGATGGCCGCACCGTCGTCCACGTAGCGCAGAACGGTCGCGTGATTGGTCTCATCGCCATTGCCGATGCGATCAGGCCGACATCCAAGGCGGCGGTGGCCAAGTTGCGCGAACGCGGCATCGAAGTGGTAATGCTGACCGGCGACAACACGGCCACGGCCAAGCGCATCGCCGCGGATCTCGGCATCGACAGCGTGTTGGCCGACGTGCTACCGGCCCAGAAGGCCGACAAGGTCAAGGAGCTGCAAGCCACGGGCAAGAAGGTCGGCATGGTGGGTGATGGTGTCAACGACGCGCCGGCGCTGACCCAGGCTGATGTCGGCTTTGCCATCGGCGCCGGCACCGACGTCGCGATGGAAAGTGCCGACGTGGTGCTGATGAAGAGTGACCCCTATGACATCGTCGCGGCGATCGAGCTCTCGCGCGCCACCTTGCGCAAGATGCACCAGAATCTGTGGTGGGCGGTCGGCTACAACGTGATCGCGTTCCCGCTCGCCGCGGGCATCTTCTATCCGTTCGTGTTGAGCCCCGAGATCGCCGCGCTGTCGATGTCGGGGAGTTCAGCGGTGGTGGCGATCAATGCGCTGATGTTGAAGCGCACCCAGCTGGCAGGCATCCGTCGGCCTGACAGAGCGGCGGCTGTTGCGGCGCAGGTGCCGGCGTGACGGCTACCACGCCGCGCTCACTCGGCATCCCCCGCGCCACCCTGGCCGCGCTTATACTTGACGTCTTCACGGAGTCGGTCGGCTTTAGCGTCGCACTTGCGCTTCTGCCCTGCTTGATCGAGCGGCTCCTGGGTGCGGGGAGTAGAGGCTGCAGAAGTTTCCCGGCACTTCGTGCGGGTCGTACCGGGCTTGCTGCTGAGCCTTAGATTTTCGTATTGACTCGTGCTACTTCTACCAAATGAATATGGAAGCTGACGAACACAAAGGAGCCGCCCTATGAATAAACCTCTGTCCCCGGAAGTGTTACGCAAGATGAACGCCTACTGGCGCGCCGCCAACTACCTGTCGGTCGGCCAGATTTATCTGTATGACAATCCGCTGCTCAAAAAACCGTTGACGCTGGAACATGTGAAGCCGCGGCTGCTGGGCCATTGGGGCACTACGCCGGGGTTGAACTTCATCTACGTGCATCTCAATCGCATCATCAAGCAATATGATCTCAATATGCTCTATGTCACCGGACCGGGACACGGCGGACCGGGGTTGGTGGCCAACACCTATTTGGAGGGAAGCTACAGCGAGCTGTATCCGCACATTTCGCAAGACGAGCAGGGTATGAAAAAACTGTTCACCCAGTTCTCCTTTCCCGGCGGCATTCCCAGTCACACCGCCGCGGAAACGCCGGGGTCGATCAACGAAGGCGGCGAGCTCGGTTATTCCTTGGCCCACGCCTATGGCGCTGTGTTCGATAACCCCGATTTGCTGGTCGCCTGCGTGGTGGGTGATGGCGAAGCGGAGACCGGCGCGTTGGCCACCAGTTGGCACTCCAACAAATTTCTCAATCCTGTCCATGACGGGGCGGTGCTGCCCATCCTGCACTTGAACGGCTACAAGATCGCCAGCCCGACGATCTTGGACAGAATCAGCCGCGAGGAACTGGAAGCGTTGTTCCGTGGTTACGGCTATAAGCCCTATTTCGTCGAAGGCGACGATCCGGAAAACGTTCACCTGCTCATGGCCGGAACGCTCGATCACATCGTCGAGGAGATCGGTCAGATCCAATCCGAGGCGCGCAGCCAAGGTTTCAACAAGCGCCCCGCTTGGCCCATGATCATTCTGCGCACGCCGAAAGGCTGGACCGGCCCCAAAGAAGTGGATGGCCTGAAGACCGAAGGTTCCTGGCGTTCGCATCAGGTACCCTTGGCCAACCTGGCCGAGCATCCCCAGCATCTGGAGGTGCTGGAAACGTGGATGAAGAGTTACCGGCCCGAGGAATTATTCGACGAGGCGGGCAAGCTCATCCCGGAACTCGCCGAACTGGCGCCGTCGGGCGATCGCCGCATGGGGGCGAACCCGCATGCCAACGGCGGTTTGCTTCTGCGCGATTTGCAGCTGCCCGATTTTCGGGATTATGCAGTCGATGTCACCAGTCCCGGTTCGGTAACGGCCGAGGCCACCCGCGTTATGGGCGCCTTCCTGCGCGACGTGATGAAGCTCAATAGTACGCAACGCAACTTCCGGGTCTTCGGTCCGGACGAGACGGCGTCGAATCGTTTGGCGGATTTATTCGAAGTCACCGACCGTGCCTTCACCGGCGAGATTCTGGAGAGCGACACCCAACTCTCGCCCGACGGGCGCGTCATGGAAGTGCTAAGTGAACATCTCTGTCAGGGCTGGCTGGAAGGCTATCTGCTCACCGGCCGCCACGGATTTTTCTCCTGCTATGAGGCCTTCATCCATATCGTGGACTCCATGTTCAATCAGCACGCTAAGTGGCTGAAGGTTTCGCGCCAGATTCGCTGGCGGCGGCCCATCGCCTCGCTGACCTATCTACTGACCTCACACGTGTGGCGGCAGGATAACAACGGCTTCAGCCATCAGGATCCCGGCTTCATCGATCACGTGGTGAACAAAAAGGCCGACATCATCCGCGTGTATCTGCCGCCGGATGCCAACACCTTGCTGTCGGTGACCGATCATTGCTTGCGCAGCCGCCATTACGTCAACGTCATCGTCGCCGGTAAACAGCCGGCGCCGCAATGGCTGGACATGGCGTCCGCCATCAAGCACTGCACCGCCGGGCTGGGCATCTGGGAGTGGGCCAGCAACGACGCGGGCGGCGAGCCCGACGTGGTGATGGCCTGCGCCGGCGATGTGCCGACCCTGGAGACGCTGGCCGCGGTGGATATGCTGCGACAGCACTTCCCGGAATTGAAGATCCGCGTCATCAACGTGGTGGACTTGATGGCGCTGCAGCCGCAGACCGAGCATCCCCACGGTTTGAGCGACAAGGATTTCGACGTTCTGTTCACCAAGGACAAACCCATCATTTTCGCCTATCACGGCTATCCTTGGCTGATCCACCGCCTGACCTATCGGCGCACCAACCATAATAATCTGCACGTGCGTGGCTACAAGGAAGAGGGAACGATCACCACCCCCTTCGACATGGCGGTGCTCAACGACATCGACCGCTTCCATTTGGTCAAGGACGTCGTGGATCGGGTGCCGAGTTTGGGATCGCGCGCCGCCTACCTCACCCAACTCATCCGCGACAAGCTCATCGACCACAATCGCTACATCCGCCAATACGGTGAGGACATGCCGGAGATCCGCGATTGGAAATGGGGTGGCAGGGAAACGGGGAAGACATCCCCCGCGCGCCAATGAATGGCGCACTTCCGAAGGTCTATCTCGTCCGGCATGGCGAGACCGTTTGGACGATCAGCGGGCAGCACACCGGCCGCACGGACATTCCACTTACCGAGCGGGGCGAACGCGAGGCGTATGCGTTGCGCGCGCGGTTGAAAGACATGAACTTCATAAAAGTGCTTACCAGCCCACTGCAACGGGCGCGGCGGACTGGCGAGTTAGCGGGTTTCGGTGAATACGCGGAGGTTGATCCCGATCTGATGGAATGGGACTACGGTGATTACGAAGGCCGGCGTACTGTAGATATTCGGGCCGACCACCCCGGCTGGGGTTTATTCGAGGACGGCTGCCCGGGCGGGGAAACGTTGGTAGAGGTGAGCGAGCGTGCGGAGCGTGTCATTGCGCGGATCCGTGCATTGGAGAGTGATGTGCTGGTCTTCGCGCACCGGGACATATTGCGCATCCTCATTGCGCGCTGGATCGCACTGCCCGCTCTGGAAGCCCGTCGCTTCTTTCTTGCGACGGCCTCTGTGAATACCCTGGGCTATGATCATGGTTTGGATGAGCCGGTCATCCGCCTACTCAACGACGCGCGGCACGCATAGCGCCGCTGTTCAAACTATCGCCCAGGTACGAACTGATGGAGGTTCTATGTCGATGTCCATACCAGACTTGGCAAAGACGGTAGCGGAGCTAACGGCGCCGGGTAAAGGGATTCTGGCGGCCGATGAGAGCGCGGGCACCATTGAAAAGCGGCTCAAGGCGGTGAATGTCGCGAGCACGGAGCAAACCCGGCGCGAATACCGCGAGCTGTTGTTTTCCACGCCCGGTCTCGGCGAATTCATCAGCGGCGTCATTCTGTTCGAGGAGACCCTCAAACAGAAGAGTGCCGCAGGCGTGACTTTGCCAGAGTTACTGAAGGCACAGGGTATCGTGCCCGGCATCAAGGTGGACAAGGGTACGATGCCGCTGCCGGGTTTTCCCGAAGAGAAAGTGACGCAGGGCCTAGATGGTCTGGCGCAACGCTTGAGTGAATACAGACAGCTGGGCGCGCGTTTTGCCAAGTGGCGCGCGGTGATAGCTATCGGCACAGGTTTGCCGACGCCGCAGGCGATTGCCGCCAATGCCCATGCCTTGGCGTGTTATGCGGCTATTTGCCAGGAACAGGGCGTAGTGCCGATCGTCGAGCCCGAGGTATTAATGGACGGCGATCACCCGCTCGCGACCTGTGCGCGCGTCACGGAGGAAGTACTACACGCGGTGTTTCACGCACTGCACCAGCAACGCGTCGCGCTTGAGTGCATGCTCTTGAAACCCAATATGGTGGTGCCTGGCAGCGCATGTCCCGAGCCAGTCACGCCGCAACAAGTGGCGCAGGCGACGCTGACCTGCCTGCGGCGCACGGTGCCCGCGGCGGTGCCCGGAATCAACTTCCTCTCCGGCGGTCAGAGCGAGGCAACGGCCACCGCCAACCTTCATGCCTTGAACGCCACGGTTGAGAAACAGCCGTGGGTCTTGAGCTTTTCGTACGGGCGCGCGTTGCAGGCATCCGTGCTCCGGGCTTGGCGCGGTGAAACCGCGAACAAGTCGATTGCGCAGCGGGCGCTGCACCGGCGAGCGCGTTTAACTAGCGCAGCCGCGCAAGGCAAATACACAGCCGCGATGGAGAACGAATGAATGTAAGCCCTCTGGCAGGGAACCCGCATCCGCTAGGCTCTAAGAAAGTCAGCCCTAATGAGGGCTGTGAGCCACCGGCGCGGTTACCTTGCGTTGCCGTATACGCTGAAAAATGTTGATGAGGTCATCAACATAGGTGAATACCACTGGAATCACCAACAGGCTTAAGAATGTCGAGGTGATCAGGCCGCCAATGACCACGATCGCCATCGGCGCGCGAAAGCTCGGATCGGTCCCCAACCCCAGCGCTATGGGCAACATACCGGCACCCATTGCCACGGTGGTCATCACTATCGGGCGCGCGCGTTTACGGCAGGCGTCGAGCAGGGCTTCCCACCGGTTCAGGCCATGATCACGTCGTGCCAAAACAACGTAATCGATGAGCAGAATAGAGTTTTTGGTGGCGACGCCCATCAACATGATGAGTCCGATCATGGAGGGCATCGATAGAGCTGTATGGGTGATGAACAGCGCGAGGAACGCGCCGGGGATGGACAGCACCAGCGCCGCTAATATGGTCGCCGGTTGCATGAAACTTTTGAATAGCAGTACCAATACAATGTAGATGCAGAGAATACCCGTCAGCATCGCCAAGCCAAAGCTGGCGAATAGATCGTTCATCGCTTCTGCATCCCCGGTAGTGGTTTGAGACACCCCGGGTGGCAGCTTGCGCAAGCTGGGTAGATTTTTCACCTGCTGCTCGACCAGCCCCAACGGTTGCTGATTCAACTCGATTTCGAAATTCACATTGCGTTGTCTATCGAAACGGCTGATTTTGGCGGGGCCGCCTTCGATGCTGATCCGTGCAATATTGCTCAACATCACCGGGCCATGTTTTCCGGGCACGGTCAGGCGCTCCAGCAGAGCTAGATCCTGACGCGCTTCCAGCGGCAGTTTGACCACGATGGGGACTTGTCGTTGCGCAAGGTTGAGCTTGGGCAGTGCTTGATCATAATCACCTGAAGTGGCGATGCGTAAGGTGTCGGCGATAGCCGCTGCCGTCACCCCTAAATCGGCGGCCTTGGCGAAATCGGGCCGGATCACCAGTTCGGGGCGTACCAGACTGGCCGTGGTGGTGACGTTGCCGATGCCGGGAATGGTGCGCAGCTCGCGTTCTACCACGCGCGCATGACTGGATAATGCCGGGCCATTTTCGCTGGCCAGCACCAGGATATACTTTTCGTTGGAGCCGCCGAATCCGACATTGATGCGCACGCCGGGCAGCACCGCCAGCGCCGCGCGTAACTCGCGTTCGATCTGTTGTTTTCTGATGCCGCTACGCCTCTCACGTGGTGTCATATTGATGGTCAACGTCGCCTTGCGCACCTCAGCGGCATCACCGAAGTTGGAGGGATCGCTGCCCGCGGCGCCGCCGCCGACGGTGGTGTAGACCATTTTTACATGCGGATGTTGCTGCACGATCGCGCGCGCCTTTTCCGCTATCGCGTAGGTCTGTTTGAAGGTGCTGCCGGGGGGGGGCTAATATAAACCTGGGTCTGTGAAAGGTCATCGGGGGGAATAAATCCTTTTGCCAGCAGCGGGACCAGGGCAAAGGAGCCAACGAAAAATATCGCGGCCCCGACCATGGTCAGGATGCGGTGCTGAATGCACCACGTGGCGCATTTCAGATAGAGCTTGAGCCACCGGGGTTCGCTGTATTGCTTGCTGGGCGCTTTGAGGAAATAGGCGGCCATCATCGGGGTCAGCATGCGTGCGGCCACCAGTGAGAAGAACACGGCAATAGCGGCGCTCCAGCCGAACTGCACAAAAAACTTTCCTGCTATACCACTCATAAAGGCGGTCGGTAAAAAGACCGCGATCAGTGTGAAAGTGGTGGCGATGACGGCAAGCCCGATCTCATCCGCCGCCTCCATGGCCGCCTGGTAGGGCGTTTTGCCCATCCGCAAGTGACGCAGGATGTTTTCGATCTCGACAATCGCATCATCGACCAGAATACCGATCACCAGTGACAGACTCAGCAAGGTGACTATGTTGATCGAAAATCCGAAGAGGTACATGGCCGCGAAAGCGGGGATAACCGAGAGCGGTAGCGCCACCGTTGTCACCAGCGTGGCGCGCCAATCGCGCAAGAAGAACCAGACGACGATGACGGCCAGCAACGCCCCTTCGAACAGCAGCCACATTGAGCCTTCATAATTCTCTTGCACGGGGGCGACGAAATTAAAGGCTTCAGTGAGCTCTAAGTCGGAATGCTCACCTTTAAGCTCGGCGAGTTTTTCGCGCACGCCGGCCGCCACCTCCACCTCACTGGCACCCAGACTGCGCACGATCTCGAAGCCAACCGCGGGCTTGCCATTAATCAGCGCGGCAGAACGCTGTTCTTTCACCGTATCGCTGACGCTGGCCACTTGATCGAGCCTGATACGGCGACCATCGCTGAGAAAAATATCCATGCCTGCCAGATCGTCAGCCGAGTGCATGGTGGCGATGGTGCGTACGGCTTGTTGAGCGTCGCCGATGTCGATGCGACCACCGGAGGCCTCTTGCTGAATCTGTCGCAACTGACGTGAGATATCGGCCGCTGTCGCGCCCAGCGCCAATAGACGCACGGGATCCAGTTCGACACGGACTTCGCGCTCTATCCCGCCGACTCGGGAAACGGCGCCGACACCGCGCACGGTGAGCAGGCGTTTGGCGATTGTGTTGTCCACAAACCAGGAGAGGGCTTCTTCATCCAGGCGATCAGAGGCGGCGGTATAGGCCAGGATCGGTGTGCCCGCGAAATTGAGCTTGGAGATGATCGGATCACGCATATCGGCCGGGAGATCCGAGCGAATGCGTGACACCGCATCACGCACATCATCGAGCGCTTCTTGCGTCGGCTTCTCCAGTCTGAACTCGACCGAGACCGTGGCTGTGCCATCTTGCACGTTGGCGTAGATGTGTTTCACCCCTTGCAGGGTCGCCACTGAATTCTCGATTTTGCGCGCCACCTCCGCCTCGAGTTGCGGCGGAGCAGCCCCCGGCAACATGGCCGTCACCGAGATAATGGGCACATCGATATCTGGGAAGTTCTGAATCTTCATCGCTTTGAATGAGGCCAACCCCACAAAGGTGAGCATCACAAACAGCAGGACGGCGGGAATCGGGTTACGGATCGACCAGGCGGAAACGTTCATGGAAGCAAATCCAGTGTTAAGGCTGTGAGATATACCGGTTGATCATGGTTTTGGAAGGCCGCACGTTGCGCAGCCGGCGCGCGGCGGTCATCAAGTGAGCGGCGCCATCGTGTTAGGGCGGTGCTTCAACCACCCGCACCTTATCGCCATCGGTCAGGAAGCCGACCCCGCTCGCCACAACCGCGGTCTTGTCATCACAACCGCCGGTAATTTCGATACGACTCCCCAGCCGCCGCCCCACCGTGACCTTGAGCTCCACCACCCGGTTCTCTTTATCAAGACGATAAACATAGTTAAAGCCATCGCGCGCCAAGACAGCCGATTGCGGCAGTGTCAATGCACCGCTCGCACCCAGATCAAATTCGCCATGCGCATACATACCGGCGCGTGTCTCACGGTGATGAGGTAGATCGACATAGACGATGGCATTCCGGGTTTGTACGTCCACGGTGGGGGCGATCATTCGTACCGTGCCTGAGGTCGATTGGCCATTAGGCAAAACGATGGACGCCTTCATCCCCGGTCTAATCCGCCCCAGTTCAGAGGCGGTCACCTCGGCGCGCCACTCCAAGCGATTGCCGCGAATCAGCCGGAACAGCTCCTGCCCCGGCTGCACCAGTGACCCCACCGTCGCCGTTCGCGCAGAGATCACACCGTTGTCCGGGGCAACGATACGGGTTTGCGCCAGATGCAGTTCATCAGCCGCCCTTCGCGCCTTTTCGGCGTTCACATGCGCCAAAGCGGTTTGTTCCCTGGTTATATACTGGTTGATCTGTTGAGCGCTCAAACTGCCCGTGATCTCCATTTTTCGCGCACGGTCAGCGTTCAAACGCGCCTCCGCCAACTCCGCTTCCGCCTCGATGACGGCCGCTTTCGATTGCGCCAGTTCCGTGAGCACCCGGTCACTGTCCACGCGTGCGAGTAATTGCCCCTTCTTGACCTCATCCCCGACATTGACCAGCACATCGGTGAGCGAGGCGCCGCTGATCTCCGCACCTATCGCCGCCTCCTGCCAGGCAGCGATATTGCCATTGGCCGAAATGACCTGCGGCCATTCAACACGCTGGGGTGTCGTTAGCTCAACAGTTAACGCCGGGGCACCTTCCGGTGCCGGCGCGGATGTTTGAGTATTGCCGGCAACTCCCTTGCCAGGAGACTCCTTTGCCCCCCCACATGCCCCTATCAAACCCGACAAAACACCCACAACCGCCATCACCCATAACTCACGGCATGATTTGAGCACCACGAAATACCCCCCAACGTATTACCCAGACCGCTACATTATTAACCGCCGCCACGCAGGTGCAACGAGATAGAAGCCAACAAAATTGTGGAGAAGGATACCATTTACTGCCTGCTGAAAACGTCATTCTGGGCAGTGAAATTTCCTGGAACTGTCAAACAGTGTCCAATATTTTTTCGACGGTCCCGACGCGCCGGCTGTAAATGGCCTTGCCGAGGGCGGGGTCGATCTTGCGTTTCATTCGGACTGTGGCGGTCACTTTTGATGACTTGAATCACGCCGTGACTGTCTTCATCTTGGTGCTGTCCTTGTCATCCAGTTCGGGTAGGGCGCATTACGCGCATTACAGTAAAGAACTAAGTTCTTCCTTGCGTATTGACGCGTCGGTATTCAGACATAGGCGGTTTTATTAACTCATGTATTGGTGCGTGGAACGTCCTATGCTTGCGGCTGCCTTGAAAGACAGTCATGCCTATCTTGTAGCGGCTGCATAACACCAGTCATCAGCCCAGAGCTGCCTTTTCGCGCATTGCATTGTATTTCCCGATCAGTATTTCTGCATACGCAAGGTCGTTGTTTACGTCCGATCGATCGTCTTCACTTGGCGCGCCGCTCTTAAGTGACGCCTTGTGTTTTTCAATCAGAACCTCTAGCGCCGAGATGATGCAATTGATTTCTGACCATTCCATATTCTTGTGCTCACTCGTTAATCCAACGGCCACCACGCAGGATGGCTATCTTGGATAGGAAATTTTGTCCCACTCAGGAGGTTGCACATTTGAGATGTGTAGACCGTCAAAAGCATGTCCTCTGCTGGACAAATCGTGTCGTGAGTGATGCCAGTTTTCGGGTTCGTTGTATCCCGCGTGATGACCAGCCCATTTGGCACAACAGTTCCGGCCTTTATCCACCACCAGTTCGGTTGGGAGCGCGGAGTGGGAAAGTGGAAATACCACCAGGCGACGTGGGTACGCCCAGCATGGGAATGAACATAGGGAGTGTAAGTCCCCTGTCGGAGAATTCAGCGTTAATCAGGTTAACGATCATAACGACTAGCCGAAGGCAAGCGCAACGCCGCGGGGTGTTGTTGGAAGGGTGAGCGGTGATGAGTAAGTCGCGAACGGCCGCGAGTGTGGCGAGTGGGCTGGGCAGCAACGGAGTGTAAAACGACGAGTCGACGAACAGAAATCGGATACACGTCTGAGCTCTACTACGTGGTGCGGATAATTCGGCAATACGACTCGGCTCTTCCGTGGATATGGTTATGGAAGGCCAGATTGGTGCGCCACAGCCAGAAAATAAATCTGTCGCCTTTTCCGCAACCCCACCATCAAGGCCACTCCGACACCCTGGCCGCAATCATAGTGCATTATCAGTCGGGTCGGCCGGTTTTGCCTTAGCCGTGGGCGGCGCCATGAAGTGGAATCCCATGAGCTTGGCTCGACTAGTTGACGGAAAAAAACCGGGGTGTAATCTGTCTGGCAGGCGCCGGCATTTAATATAACCGGACCTGTAAAACAAAATAGGGTCAAAACGCGAAGCGATAAGATCACATGACCGCCGTCTCGATATTAATGACTGTCCCGACCCGGGGGGGCGCTTGATTAACCGTTAGCCAATCAGAAACAGGGTGCAGCATGAGCAGTTTGCCTAAATGTCCAAAATGCAGTTCCGAATACACTTACCAAGACGGAAGCATGTTTGTTTGTCCGGAGTGCGCGCATGAATGGGCGAAGGATGCGGTGGTAGAGAGCGCTGATGAAAAACGCGTCGTGCGTGATGCCTATGGCAACGTGCTCAACGATGGCGACACAGTCACAGTGATCAAAGATTTGAAGATAAAAGGCTCATCATTAGTCGTTAAAGTCGGAACCAAAGTAAAAAGCATCCGTCTCGTCGAGGGAGACCATGATATTGACTGCAAAATTGACGGCATTGGTGCAATGCAGTTGAAATCGGAATTTGTAAAGAAGGCGTAGCTGAGTACGGCCACGGAATTATCACTGATTGCCGACAATTTGTTGAAGATTAATGGCTCTGACGGGGTGCTATTTAACTCATACCGCCACGCCTCACTTCTTCACGTCGAACGTGGTCTTCAATTTCTTCGCCACCGCTAGGTTTTTCAGCCGCACGTAGTGGGGCAGGCCGTTTGTAAACGGCGGATAGTCTTCGCCGGCGATGAGCGGTTGCAGATAGCGGCGGCAGGCCGCGGTGATGTGGAAGCCGTCGCGGCTGATGAAGTGGCGCGGCATTTTCTTTTCGACGTTGGCCACCTTGGCCAGCGGCGCGACGCCGATGGTCCAGCGATAAGGCCGATCCGATTTGCGGACGATGGTGGGCATCACCGCGTTGTGGCCTTGCAGCGCCAGTTCCACCGCCGCCTTGCCCACGGCGTAGGCTTGTTCGACGTCGGTTTTAGAGGCGATGTGGCGGGCGGCGCGTTGTAAATAGTCCGCCACCGCCCAGTGGTGTTTGAGGTCGAGCCGGTCTTTGATGAGTTGCGCCAGATGCGGCGCCACCCCGCCCAGTTGCGCATGGCCGAAGGCGTCACGGGCCGCGCTCTCGGAGAGGAAACGGCCGTCCGGATGCTTGATGCCCTCGGAGACGGCGATGACGCAGTGGCCGTATTGCATGACGGTCTTGTTCACCCGGGCGAGGAAGGCGGCCTCGTCGAAAACGATCTCGGGGAACAGAATAATGTGCGGCGCGTCGCCCGCCGCTGCAGAGGCTAGGCCTGTGGCAGCGGCAATCCAGCCGGCGTGGCGGCCCATGACTTCGAGGATGAAGACCCGGGTAGAGGTCTCGGCCATGGAGGCGACGTCGTAGCCGGCCTCGCGGATGGAGACGGCGACGTATTTGGCGGCCGAGCCGAAGCCGGGGCAGGTGTCGGTGATGGGCAGGTCGTTGTCGACGGTCTTGGGAATGCCGATGCAGGTGAGCGGATAGCCCATTTTCTCGCCGAGCTGGGACAGTTTATAGGCGGTGTCCTGCGAATCGTTGCCGCCGTTGTAGAAGAAGTAGCCGATGTCGTGGGCGCGGAACACCTCGATCAGCCGCTGGTATTCGGGACGGCTCTCCTCCAGGCCTTTTAACTTATAACGCGCCGAACCGAAGGCGCCGCCGGGGGTGTGGCGCAAGGCGCGGATGGCGGCGGGGGATTCCTTGCCGGTGTCGATCAGCTCTTCACGCAGGGCGCCGAGTATGCCGTTGCGTCCGGCGTAGACCTTGCCGATCCGGTCGCGATGGCGGCGGGCGGTCTCGATCAGGCCGCAGGCGGTGGCGTTGATCACCGCCGTCACGCCGCCGGACTGGGCATAAAAGGCATTCCGTTTCGTCATGGGTTTTCCTCGTGCTGGGTGGTGAAGCCGGATCATTGCATAATCCGCGTCGATGAATTGATAGTACATGGTCCTGTTTCCGTTGACTCGGTCGCGTGACTCAGAGTAGGTTAAGCGGGCCACGGCCAGGAGGGGCCCGGCACGGCGTCGTGGGCAGTGCCGCCGCAGAAAAACTGAGATCACGGCTCAGAAACCCCAGTCACATCATTTACCGCTTTGCGCGAGGACACCGCCATGAGAATTGTTTTGTTGGGAGCGCCCGGTTCCGGAAAAGGTACCCAGGGCAAGTTGCTGTCGTCTAAACACCATATCCCGCAGATATCCACGGGTGACCTGTTGCGGGCGGCGGTGTCCGCGGGCACGGCCTTGGGACGGCAGGCCAAGGCGGCGATGGATGCGGGGCAACTGGTTTCCGACGAGATCGTCTTGGGCATCATCGGCGAACGCCTCGGCGAACGCGACGCCGCCAAGGGGTTCATCCTCGACGGCTTCCCCCGCAACATCGCGCAAGCCGAGGCCCTCGACACTATGCTGGTCGAGCGCGGCACGCCTTTACAGGCGGCGGTGCTCATCAACGTGGAGGTGGAAGTCCTCATCGAGCGGCTCACCGGCCGGCGTACCTGCGAATCCTGCGGCCAGATGTACAACGTTTACACTTCGCCGCCCCGTCTCGACGATCGCTGCGACAAGTGCGGCGGCAACTTGCGTCACCGTGCCGACGACAACGAAGAGACCATCAGCAATCGTTTGCGGGTGTATGACCAGCAGACTTCACCCTTGATCTCTTACTATCGCACTCAGGACAAGCTCAAGACGGTGAACGGCGAGGGCGACATCGCCGGTATTTTCGCCGAGATCGAAAAGTTGTTGCGCAAACTTCCCTCCGGCGCACCGGCCGCCGCCCGCCCGGCCGATGCGGCGTCGGCCGAGGAAAAACCTTCCTTGGAAGATCTGCAGAAAAAGGTCATGGCCGCCGCAGCCGGCACTCCCGCCAAGGAACAGCCGGCCGCTCCGAAGAAGGCGCCGGCTAAAAAGCCCGCCGCCCAGCCTCCCGCCGTGAAGGCGGCGGCCGCGCCGACCGCTGAGCCCTCGCCGACCGAAAAAGCGCCCGCTAAAAAGGCTGCCGCGAAAAAAGTCACAGTGAAAAAGGTGGCGGCTAAAAAGCCCGCTGCCAAGAAGAAGCCCGCCGTCAAAAAGGCCGCGGCCAAGAAAACCGCGGGTAAGAAAAAAGCGGCGGTGAAGAAGGGCGGCGCCAAAAAAGCCGTGATCAAACGCAAGGCCACCGCCAAAAAACCGGTTGTGAAAAAAGCCGCTGCGAAAAAGGTGGCGGTGAAGAAGAGCGCGGGTAAAAAGAAACCCGCCGTGAAAAAAGTCGTGAACAAGAAAAAGGCGTCGGCTAAGAAGGCGGTGGTGAAAAAGGCGGCGGCTAAAAAAGGCGGGGCGAAAAAGGCTCCCGCTAAAAAGAAGGCAGCCGCCAAGCGCAGAGCGTGAATCTAATTCATTGCCGACTCATTACCCGGCATCAATTAAGTTTGGTCACAGCATCCCCCTCTTCCAGCGTGAGGGGGATGCTGATCAAATAATGTTTTTTCCTCACGGGTTGTGCTCCCCTTCCCGCTGCCGCGGAAAGGGATGTCATTAATAGCAGCGGTCCCAGGAGTTGATTGAGCGTGTCTGATAAACAATTGTTCAATGCCGCTTTCCCCGCCCGCCGGATGCGGCGCATGCGGCGGGACGCCTTTTCGCGGCGCATGATGCGCGAGCATCGTCTCAGCGTGGATGATCTGATTTATCCGGTGTTCGTCTTGGAAGGACAGGGGCGGCGCGAAGTGATCGCTTCCATGCCCGGCGTCGAGCGGCGCAGCATCGATGTCTTGGTGGAACACCTCGCCGGCGTGGTTGCCGCCGGCGTGCCGGCGGTGGCCTTGTTTCCGGTGACGCCGCCCGAGGCCAAGTCCGAGGACGCCCGCGAAGCCTATAACCCGCACGGCTTGGCCCAGCGCGCGGTGCGGGCCTTGAAACAGGCCTATCCCGAATTGGGAGTCATTACCGACGTAGCCCTCGATCCCTTCACTACCCACGGCCAGGATGGTTTGATCGACGCCGGCGGGTACGTGCTTAACGACGAAACCGTTGCGGTGCTGGTCATGCAGGCGCTGTCCCATGCCGAGGCGGGCGCCGACGTGGTGGCGCCCTCGGACATGATGGACGGCCGTATCGGCGCCATCCGCGCCGCGCTGGAATCCACCGGGCATATCCACACCCGCATTCTCGCCTACGCCGCCAAATACGCCTCCAGTTTCTACGGACCTTTCCGCGACGCGGTGGGCTCCGCGGCCAATTTGGGCGGCGGTAATAAATACAGCTATCAAATGGACCCGGCCAATTCCGACGAGGCCCTCCACGAAGTGGCCCTCGATCTCGCCGAAGGCGCCGATATGGTAATGGTCAAACCTGGCATGCCCTATCTCGACATCGTACGGCGGGTGAAGGATGAATTCAAAGTGCCGACCTTCGCCTATCAAGTGAGTGGCGAATACGCCATGCTCGCCGCCGCGGCGCAAAACGGTTGGCTCAATGAGCGGGCGGTAGTGATGGAATCCCTGCTGGCGTTCAAACGCGCCGGGGCCGACGGCATACTCACTTATTACGCCGACCGGGTGGCCGACTGGTTGCGCAAAGACTGACCGCCGGCACGGCGGGCCTCAAATACGGAACGCGGCGTCCAGAAAAATGCGTTCTATGTCTTCACCGAACAAAGCGCCTTGTGGTGAGATGGGCGAGCCGCACCAATCGCGAACGATGCGGTTCCCAATGCTCACTGTATCCTACCGCGCTGTTATGCATAATCCACCCGCCGCTCATCATTTTGGCCAAAATTCAAAATGCGCGCTACGCGAAAGCCCGCGGGAACAAAGCGAGTGCGGACCATCTGATCGGCAGCAGCAATCATTGCCGCTTCATCTGATACATTCCCCTCCAATTGGACCCAAAAAGGCAAATCGCTATGGTGCTCATCATCTGACAACAGCACAGGGTAGCTGTAACGTCCTTCTGTCTAATGACTGCTTTCTCTTTCCTGAAAGTCGCTCACGCCCGTTAATTTAAAGAAAGAATCAGCTCGCTATTCGGTAGCGAGGCTTGCATGGAAGACCACTAAGCAGTGCCCGCTGGGTATGTGAAAAGGCGGTGCAATGCGCCTTGCCCCTTGAATGTTAGGAGCTGATGCGGCCTTCTGCGCCGCTCATCAAGCGATGGATATTGCCGCGGTGGCGCCATAGCAACAGCACGCTCATGGCACCGGTCATCATCACCAGGAAATAGCCGCTGTGGATATACCAGGCAATCAATGGGGCCAGGCAGGCGGCGCTGACCGCGGCCAGCGAGGAGATACGCAGTACTTTGGCCACCAGCAGCCAGATGATGAGCACCGTCACCGCCACCGGCCACGCCGCGCCCAATAACACGCCGAAGGCGGTGGCCACGCCTTTGCCGCCGTGAAAACCGAAATACAGAGGATAAAGATGACCGAGAAAGGCGGCCATGCCCACCGCCGCCAGCACGTTGTCGTCCACTTGCAAGGCGCGGGCGAGGAGCACGGGGATCATGCCTTTGACCGCATCGCCGACTAGGACCACGGCCGCGACCTTTTTGCCGGCGATGCGCAACACATTGGTGGCACCGGGGTTGCGTGAGCCCTGGGTACGGGGGTCGGGCAGGCCGAGTAATTTGCAGGTGATGATGGCGGTGGACAGCGAACCCATTAAATAGGCGCCGAGGGTGAGCAAAAGGGCGGTGGTCATGCGGGAATGTCGGACTCGTTGATGGGGACAGTGGCGCGGCCGCGCTTTAATCGGCGGGCCAATCCAATTATAGTGGGTGTTTTCAAAACCCTTGCAGAGATGGACATTATATATCTACACGATCTTAGGATCGACACCGTGATCGGCGTCTTCGATTGGGAGCGCCGGGTCAAGCAGACCCTGATCCTCGATTTGGACATGGGCAGCGATATCCGTCGGGCCGCCGCTTCCGACGACCTGGCCGACACCTTGAACTACAAGGCCGTCGCCAAGCGGGTGATCGACTTCGTCGAACACAGTGAATATCAGCTGGTGGAGACCCTCGCCGAGCGTGTCGCCGAATTGATATTGAGCGAGTTCGGTGTGCCCTGGCTGCGGCTGCGGCTCAATAAGCAAGGCGCGGTGCGCGGCGCGCGGGATGTGGGCGTGGTGATCGAGCGCGGGATGCGGGATTGAGATGGCGCGGGTCTATGTCAGCATGGGCAGCAATATCGATCGCGATTACTACATCCACGCTGGGGTGACGGCCTTGCGCGAACACTATGGGAGAGTGTCCTTGTCGCGGGTATACGAAAGCGAGGCGGTAGGTTTCACGGGCGATCATTTTTACAATCTGGTGGCGGGTTTCGACACCGAGCAGTCGGTGCGGGTAGTCGCGGCCTCGCTGCGCGACATCGAACAACAACACGCCCGCGACCGCCGCGCCCCGCGTTTCAGTCCGCGCACCCTGGATCTGGATTTGCTGCTTTACGACGATGCAGTGGTGAACGACGGCGCCCTGCAACTGCCGCGCGACGAGATCACCCGCTACGCCTTCGTGCTGGGCCCGCTGGCGGAGATCGCCGGCACCGAGCGTCATCCGCTGAGTGGGCGGAGCTATGCGGAACTGTGGCGGGACTTCGCCGATAAAGACGCGCAACCGATGTGGCCGGCGGCGGTGGAGATCGCTTAAGACTGCCCTGAAAAGTGGATAAGCCGCCAAGACGCCAAGGATTTTTTCTTGGCGTCTTGGCGGTTCAAGTTTGTTTGATTAAAAACCGCGGCTAATTGCTGAGCGAACGCCCGCCGTCCACGGTCAACACCTGACCGGTCATGTACTCCGCCTCGGCGATGAGAAAGCGCACCGCGCCGGCGATGTCGCGCGGCTCGCCTTGCCGCTTGAGGGCGATGCGCTTGAGGATATGTTCACGGCTAGCTGCGGCGGCGTGTTCCGGCCAGAGGATGGCGCCGGGGGCCACCGCGTTGACCCGGACCGCGGGCGCCAGTTCGCGGGCGAGGCTTTTGGTGAGCATCACCAGGCCGGCCTTGGCGATGCAATATACCGGATACCCTTTGAGCGGCCGGTCGGCATGGATGTCGGCGATGTTGACGATGCAACCTTGTTGCGTCGCCAGCAAGGGCGCTGCCGCTTGTGATAAAAACAACGGCGCCTTGAGATTGGTGCCGAGCAAATCATCCCACTGTTGTTCGCCGATGGCGCCCAGCGGGGTGGGATAAAAACTCGAGGCATTGTTGATCAAGGCGTCGAGCCGGCCCCAGCGGGCGTGACTTTGTTCGATCAGCGCGGGCAGGGTGGCGGTGTCGAGGAGATCGGCTTGGATGATCGCCGCGGAGTCGGGTCGTTGCTGGAGCAATTCATCGCGCAAGGCGGCGGCGTCTCGTGCCGAATTGCGATAATGAATCATCACCCGCATGCCGTGCTGATGCAGGTGGCGGGCGATGACCGCGCCCACCCGCTGCGCGGCGCCGGTAATGAGCGCCACCGAGTCGGTGAGTGTATGATGCGTGTCCATATATTTCACTCTACCCCAAAGCGGCGGCAAAACGAAATTCAGTCATGAGTGAACGATCGAATAACCCGACGGCGGACCTGCCGCCGCCCGGCGCGGAGGCGGAGGCGCATAGCGCGCGTTTGCACCAGCGGATCGTGGCGGAGATCGCCGCCGCGGGCGGCGCGATTTCCTTCGCGCGCTTCATGGAACTGGCCTTGTACGCGCCGGGCCTGGGTTATTACAGCGCCGGCGCCCGGAAGTTCGGCGCGGAAGGCGACTTCATCACTGCGCCGGAATTGTCGCCTTTGTTCGCCCGTTGTCTGGCGCGCCAATGCGCGCAAGTGCTGGGCGAGTTGAGGCAGGGCGACGTCTTGGAAGCGGGCGCGGGTTCGGGCGCGTTGGCCGTGGATTTACTGGCGGCTTTGGCGGAGCTGGATTGCTTGCCCGCCCGTTATTTCATACTCGAACTCAGTGCGGATTTACGCGAGCGTCAGCAGAGCCTGCTGCGCGAGAGAGCGCCGCAGTGGTGGTCGCGGGTAGTCTGGCTGGACCGCCTGCCCGCCGCGCCGTTCCGCGGGGTGGTGCTCGCCAATGAGTTGCTGGATGCGCTGCCCGTGCACCTGTTCACCATCAGCGAGACAGGGGCAGAAGAGTTGTTCGTCGGCGAGCACGGCGGGTCATTGCACTGGCGCGCCGCGCCGCTGTCCGACGCGCGCTTGAAGGCGCGCATTGACGCGATACAACAAGCGCTGGGTGAAGAGAGTTTGGCAGCGGGCTACACCTCCGAGATCAATCTCGCCGCCGAGGACTGGCTGCGCAGCATGGCGGACGTAGTGGAGGCTGGCGCGATCTTGCTGATCGATTATGGTTTCCCGCGCCGTGAGTATTATCATCCGCAGCGCGCGAGCGGGACGCTGATGTGTCACTACCGCCATCGCGCGCATGGCGATCCTTTGCTAATGCTGGGTTTGCAGGACATCACCGCCCATCTGGATTTCACCGCCTTGGCCGAGGCGGCGCTGGAGGCGGATTTGACGGTGGCCGGTTACACCACGCAAGGCGCGTTTTTATTAGCCACCGGTATTACCGAACAGCTGGCCGCCGCCGATGCGGATGAGCAGTTGCGGCGCGCGCAAGAAGTGAAGAAGCTCACTCTGCCCCACGAAATGGGCGAGCTGTTCAAAGTGATGGCGCTCACCCGCGGCATTGACCAACCGCTGCTCGGCTTCGGGTGGCGGGATCTGCGGGCGAAGCTGTAAGCACCCATTCACCATCTCGCTGAAGCACGCCGCCTGCAAGGCGGCTTCACTCGTTCACGGACTTTGGACCTATTCCGTTGCTTCATGCGCTAAAACTTCAAGCGGCGTTGCCGCGCATTTCCAGCGCAGGGTTCACTTCAAGAAACTTTACGATTTCATCGCGTCGCGCCATGGCGTCTTGATAGCCCAGTGCGATGAGTTCGCGGCAGTAGTCCTGCTCGAATAAAAGGTAGCTCAGCAAATTGGAACCGTTGGCGCTGAGAGCGCCGATCCGTTCGAGCATGAAACGGATGGTGCGCGGCAGCAGCTTGGCGTGACGGGCCGCGATATTTTCCAGTTCTTCGCTGGGTGCGATCACGAAGGCTTCGACATGGCGCAGGGTTACCCCGCCCTCCGAACGTTCGCTGGGTGGGATCAGGCTGATGGTGCGGTTGATGCGGCGCAGACGTTCCAAGTCCGCTTCCAGGGTGTCGAGAAATATACTGCTGAGCACATGGCCGGCGATGCGCGCCACCGAGGGATATTCCTCGGTCTTGACCCGTTCCGTCGTTTCATAGGGTTGGTTGCGCGCGCCGACGATAAATAGCCGGTCGGCGCCCATGTGCAGTGACGGGCTGATCGGGGCGATCTGGCGCATCGAGCCGTCGCCGAAATATTCGCGATGAATCATGACGGCCTGGAAGACCAGGGGGATGGCGGACGAGGCCATCAGGTGTTCGATGCCGATTTGCGTGGGGCAGCCGATACGGCGGGCGCGCCGCCAGGGGGTGATATCCTGCCGCCCCTGATAGAACGTCACCGATTGCCCAGACGTGTAGCCGGAACAGGTGATACCTAACGCGTGTAAGTGGCCTTCGTCCACCGCGTGTTGAATGTGTTTGAAGGCGAGTTTGGCGCTCAGTAATTCCGATAAAGGGGTGCGGTCGAGGAGGGCGTGAGGATTGTGTTTGCCCAGGCCGCCGAGCACCATCGCTGCCAGCCATTGCGCGCCGGTGGCGAGCACGCCCAAGGCGTCGGTGCGGAAGACCTGCTGTGCGTGAAAGTTCTCCCACACATTTACCAAACGATCGACGCCTAAGTGAAAGTCGGCGGCATGAATGGCGAGGGTGGCGCCATTAATCGCGCCGGCCGACGTGCCGCTGATCACCGGAAAAGGATTGGAAACATGGCGCGGCAATAACACGGAGATGGCTTTGAGGATACCGACTTGATAAGCGGCCCGAGCGCCGCCGCCCGCCAATAGCAGACCGGTTTTGTTGGATGGCCCTGGAAGTTGTACCGTATTCGCCATGGCCTGCACTCACTCTATTGCCTTAGCTTAGGGGCGAACAAACCGCCTCTTTTAATTACAATGTCGGCACTTTGTGGAAATGCATGACCCGTGACTTAAGGATTTCGACGATAGGCGGCGCTGCCGGGGAGGCGCTTGGTTTGGGCGTTATTTATTCCAACACTGGCGTTGTGCGGCGGTGGTGACCACCGGGCCGTTGTTGGTAATGCTGAGCGCACCGCAGGGATCGCTTGCCTGCGGACCGCTGGATTTCGGTGTAGCGGTGGCGGTGAAGGTATTGGCGGCGGCGGCCGAAATGGCAATGGTGTAATAACCTTCCGAGGAATCACTGCCGCTCCAGCCCAGACTGCTCAGGCTGCTACTGTAAGCCGTGTTATTGGCCCGCCATCTTTCCTGCAGGGTCTGGAGATGCAGCAGGCTGGTCATGGCGTCGCCGCGGCGGCTTTTCCGCATCGAATCCTGATAGGCCGGGATGGCAATCATGCCGAGGATGGCGATGATAGCTACCACAATCACCAGCTCTACCAAAGTGAAACCGCGCGTTTTTTGGGTCATGTTCATCATGTGGATTTTGCCCGCCGCTGGATACAAGACGTCCATTGAGAGACGCCGCCCTGATGCGGCGGGTCTGTCAAAATTATCGGCGGCCGGACTGAGAGCTTTAACCTGAAACTTGCGCCAGCGACGATTTCGCTGGCTTGGAAAGATGAGCAAGTGACGCTGATTGAAAAGCGCACGGCCAGTTACGCCGTGCCGTGCGCTAGGCTTCGGCAATCCGCCGTTCTCAGCTCAGCCGCATTTGGAATCGCCGCAATTGAGGCAGGTCAGGCAACCGTCCATGATGATGGCGGCTTTAGTGTGGCATTTGCCGCACAGCTGCGCTCCGTCGGGAAAGCCGCTGTGGTGATGGGCGCCCTCGGCCTGGGCTTTGTCGTATTGGGCGCGTTTTTCCTTAATGAGTTTTTTCTGGTGTTCGTCGGGGCCGTCGTTTTTGATCAGGCCGATCATCCGCAGGTGATTCTCGATGGCGTCGCCGATCTCCGCCACCAGCGACGGCATGTATTTACCGCCTTTTTTGAAATAGCCCCCGCGCGGATCGAACACCGCTTTGAGCTCTTCCACCAGAAAGGTGACGTCGCCACCTTTGCGGAACACCGCCGAAATGATGCGGGTGAGCGCGACGATCCACTGGAAGTGATCCATGTTCTTCGAGTTGATGAATATCTCGAAGGGGCGGCGCAATTCGTGGGGCGTGCCGGGATTAAGCACCACGTCGTTGATCGTGACATAGAGGGCATGTTCCGACAGCGGCGTCTTCACCTTGTAGGTGGAGCCGACCAGCATGTCGGGACGCTCGATCTTCTCGTGCATGTGAATGACGTTGGCGTCGGCCGCGCTGCGCGCGGCAACTTCGGCGGCGGCCTTGTCCTCTTCACTCACCACGTTGTACTTGACGATCTTCTTGTCGATCTTGATGGTCATAACTTGCTCCGTCTATCGGCCACAGCGAACGCTGAGATGTGTTCCGCGGCTGCTGGATATCTATCCTCAGAATTTTCCGTAATAGCCTTCTTTCAATGCATCGTAGAGATTGGCGGCGCTGTGCATCTCGCCGTCGTATTCAATATCCTCGTTGCCCTTGGCCTCGATCACCGTGCCGTCCTCCAAGGTGAATTTATAAGTGGTGTTGGCGAGATCGCTCTCTTTGACCAGCACGCCTTGGAAGGCTTCGGGGTTGAAGCGGAAGGTGGTGCAGCCTTTCAGTCCTTGCTGATAGGCGTATAGATAAATGTCCTTGAACTTCTCGTAGGGATAATCCGTGGGTACGTTGGCGGTTTTCGAGATGGAGGAGTCCACCCAGATCTGCGCCGCGGCCTGGATGTCCACGTGTTCTTTCGGGCTGATGTCCTCGGCGGTGATGAAGTAGTCGGGGAGCAACTCTTCTTCTTTCTCCGAAAACGGCACGGCCTTGGGATTGATCAATTCCCGGTAGGCGAGCAGTTCGAAGGAAAACACGTCGATCTTCTCTTTACTCTTTTTGCCTTCGCGGATCACGTTGCGGAAATAGTGATGGGCGAAGCTGGGTTCGATGCCGTTGCTGGCGTTGTTGGCCAGCGACAGCGAGATGGTACCGGTGGGCGCGATGGAGGTGTGGTGAGTGAAACGCGCGCCGACTTCGGCGAGTTTTTCCACCAGTTGCGGCGCGACACCCGCCACCCGCTGCATATACCGACTGTATCTGGCGTGCAGCACTTTACCTTTGATGACATCGCCTACTTTCCAGCCGTCACGCGTCATTTCGGGTCGCTTGCGCAGCATTTCTTGGTTGACGGTGAAGTCTTCTTCCATGATCGGCGCCGGGCCTTTTTCCTGAGCGAGTTGCAGCGCGGCTTGCCAGCCTTCCACCGCCATTTCGCGGGTGACCCGTTCGGTGAATTCCACCGACTCGGACGAACCGTATTTCATGCGCAGCATAGTGAGGGTGGAGCCCAGGCCGAGATAACCCATGCCGTGGCGGCGCTTGCGCAGAATTTCTTGGCGCTGCCCTTCGAGGGGCAGACCATTGATCTCCACCACGTTGTCCAGCATGCGGGTGAAGATCGCCACCACCTTGCGGTATTCCTCCCAATCGAAACGGACGCGCTCGGTGAAAGGGTCGCGCACGAAGGTGGTGAGGTTGACCGATCCCAGCAGGCAGGAGCCGTAGGGCGGCAGCGGTTGTTCGCCGCAGGGGTTGGTGGCGCGGATGGTTTCGCAGAACCAGTTGTTGTTCATCTCATTGACCTTGTCGATGAGGATGAAGCCCGGTTCGGCGAAATCGTAGGTGGAGGACATGATCACGTCCCACAGCCGTTTGGCGCGGATGGTCTTATAGACCTTGCAGGCCACCAGCCCGGCGGCGTCGCTGATGTACCCCTCTTGGATCGGCCACTCGCGCCAGACCACCTTGGTGGGATCGTCGAGATCGAGTTGGTCCGCGTCGGCTTCCTTGCGGCTGATGGGAAAGGCCAGCTTCCAGTCGCGGTCATGTTTCACCGCTTCCATGAAATCCTGGGTGATGAGCAGCGAGAGGTTGAACTGGCGCAGCCGGCCGTTTTCCCGTTTGGCGCGGACGAAATCCGCCACGTCCGGGTGACCGACGTCGAAGGTGCCCATCTGTGCGCCGCGGCGGCCACCGGCGCTGGAGACGGTGAAACACATCTTGTCGTAGATATCCATGAAGGACAGCGGGCCGGACGTGTAGGCGCCGGCGCCGGAGACATAGGCGCCCTTGGGGCGCAGGGTGGAGAATTCATAACCGATGCCGCAGCCGGCCTTGAGGGTGAGTCCCGCCTCGTGGACCTTCTGCAGGATGTCGTCCATGGAGTCGCGTATCGCGCCGGAGACGGTGCAGTTGATGGTCGAGGTGGCGGGTTTGTAGGCTAGCGCGCCGGCGTTGGAGGTGATGCGGCCGGCGGGGATGGCGCCATGGCGCAGCGCCCACAGAAATTCGTCATAATGCTGCTCGCGTTTTTCGGGGGTGGCTTCCACGTCAGACAAGGCGCGAGCGACCCGCTGATAAGTGTGGTCCATGGTTTGATCGACCACCGTGCCGTCTTTAGCTTTCAGGCGGTATTTTTTGTCCCAGATATCCTGAGACGCCGGTTGATAAGGGATATCAGAAACCATGACCGATACGGCTTTCAAATGCGCGGCCTTCATTGGGTGAGTTCCCCTCCATAGCTACAAGCGTGATTATCCTTACAATGCCTAATTATTATAGGCTTTCCCCCGAGTATCTGGGATCTGGATGAAACACAAGATATGGGGTGCCGGCAAAGATTAGGCTGAGCGGCGGAGGCTGTCAATCATTTTGCTGAAACTTTTTTTAATTAATATAAAACATATATTTAAATTTATTTTAAGTTAAATTTACTGTATTCGCGTGGTGTCACCGAAGGAGCTAAGCAAAATCGCGGCCACAATATGTTGTGTCTGTAATTGTTGGGGAAAAAGACCAAGTCGCGGATGCGGATTACGATAAAGGCCGTTGTCATGCTCGTTGGAACCGGGGGTGAACCACTCTCTAGGGCAAACCTCTAACAGCCCGTGAAATAAGGCGAGCGATAACGCCGTTCGTATTGTCACCGCTTTCAGCGACGACCATCCGTATTTGAAAGGATATGACGCTTGATGAACATCAAACCTGGTTTGCGATTTATTTTCGTGGTTTTGGTTGGGCTGGCCACGAGTCAGCCGTTACGGGCCGCCTTGCCGGTCAGTGATGGCCAGGGCCAGCCCCTGCCCAGTTTGGCCCCAATGCTGGAGCAGGTTCTGCCCGCGGTAGTGAACATCTCCACTCGCGGGCGGGTTAGGGTAGCCGATAATCCGCTGATGCAAGATCCGTTTTTCCGCCGCTTTTTCGGTGTGCCGGATCAACCCCGCGAGCGGGCCACCCAAAGTCTGGGCTCCGGCGTGATCGTCGATGCCAAAAACGGCTATGTACTGACCAATAATCACGTCATCGACAAGGCCGACGAAATCAGCGTGACGCTCAAAGACGGCCGCAGTCTAACGGCCACGCTGATAGGCAAAGATCCGGAAGCCGACGTCGCGGTGATTCAAATTCCCGCGGAAAAACTGGTGGCGGTGACGCTGACCGATTCGGACCGGGTGCGGGTCGGGGACTTCGTGGTGGCGATCGGCAACCCCTTCGGTTTGGGGCAGACGGTCACGTCGGGCATCGTCAGCGCCAAAGGGCGCAGCGGTTTGGGTATCGAGGGTTATGAGGATTTCATCCAAACCGACGCGTCGATCAACCCCGGTAATTCCGGCGGTGCGCTGGTCAATCTGCGCGGTGAGCTGGTCGGGGTGAACACCGCCATCCTGGCGCCGGGCGGCGGCAACATTGGCATCGGTTTCGCCATCCCCGTGAATATGGTGCGCACGCTCATGAACCAGCTGGTGACCCACGGCGAGGTGCGGCGCGGCCGGATCGGTATCTCCGCGCAGGACCTCACCGCTGATCTCGCCAAAGCTTTTGGCATTAAAGAAACCCGCGGCGCGGTCATCGCCAAGACCTTGAAAGATTCCCCCGCTGAAAAAGCCGGCTTGAAGATTGGCGACGTGGTGGTATCGATCAACGGTAAGCCGGTGAATTCCTCAGCGGAGCTGCGCAATATGTTCGGTTTACTGCAGATCGGTGAGGTCGCGGTGGTGGAGGTGATCCGTGACAGCAAGCCGCGCACGCTCCGGGTGACTATCGCCGAACCGGTGCGCGAGTCACTGGAAGGCGGGCAGGTCAGCCCCGTTTTACAGGGCGCGACCTTCAGTACCATCGAAGAAGGCAGCCCCACTTACGGCCGCATCGAGGGCGTGCTGGTGACCAAGGTCGAATCGGGTTCACCGGCGTGGCGGGCGGGATTACGCAAAGACGACGTAATCGTTTCGATCAATCGTCAGCCGGTACCCAATTTGGACGTGTTGAAACAGATTGGCAAAATCGCTCAGCGCCGCTTGCTTATCAATCTGCGCCGCGGCGATGAGGCCTTGTTTATTTTGATTCAGTGAGCAGTGGTGCGCTCGATGCGCCGCTCATCTCATCGCGTAAATAAGCGGGCCGTTGTGCCCGCTTTTATTGTATGCGGAAAATTGCGGCGTGATTGCCGACGGGTTTACCGTTGCGTGGCGGCGTGTCCTTCGCTACACGCGCGGTGCATGTGAAGCGTTACGGCGCAACGGCGGCGTCGGCGGCCATGGTCATACGCGTGTGGTCGGGTATCGTGGCTTGGCGAGTATCCGACAAGGGCACGGCCTCACGTGTCGGGTCGGCATCAATGGGCGCCTCCGATTGGTAATCCGGCGCGACGGTAACGGCCGTTTCCGGAAAAGTGGTGCGGGCGGCCACCCAAGCCGCGCTGCTAGGCGGAATTTCATCTTCGACACGCGCGCCCATTAGTTGTACCAATACCAGCGCCGCTTGCTCCGCCACTGCCGGTTCATGATCCTCGGTCATCTCTTCAAGACGGAGGGCGAATCGATCTTCGTTAGAAAAAACTTCCGGACGTTGCGCAATAATAGCCAAGGTGTCGCCGCGCGTTTGCGGATCAGCGTTGAACAGCTCCGTGTAAACCAGGTTAAGATCGATATCGGTCTCCGCGGCCGGCGATATTGACGGCGGCGTATCCGCTGCGGGTATGGCGGCGTGAGATTGGCCTATAACGATGCGCGCGGCGCCTTGACCGTCCGGCGTGTGTTGCGCCGGATCGCCGTCGATGCCGCGCGTCGTGATGGTGGTGTCGGTGTGATGCCACGGCTGGAATATCGCGGCGAGCAATAAACACCCGGCGCCCGCCCCCCAAGCTAGTTGTCGATAGTTCACAGCGCTATTCCTTGTAATTGAAGGTCCGGTTAACGCATTACGTATAAGGACCATTAACCCAGCCACTCCACGCATCCCCTTCCCCTAGACTGAAGAGGTATCTCATCAGCTGGTAATGATTGATACAGTTTATTTCCGTTTCGCCGGTGAAATGGGGGCGCGCCTATCGCATTACATTGCCAGGTTATAAATATGATGCACTATGGCGATATCGCTGCGAAGCGCGCCCACTGATAACCTACTTACGGAAAAGCTCGGTGCGCGTGTAGTCATAACGGGTATCGCCCGCCGCAAACTTGGTGCGGGTTTCCACTTCCAGAAAATTGCCGCCGTCATATTCATAGGCGCGCTTTGCGGTCACCAGCATGGTCGAAAAACCAAAGTTGTATTGACCACTCAACCCATAGGCGACTGAAGAAGACACGCTCTTGCTGAACGACGACGCGGCGACCGCGCCATGGTCGCAGGGCGTCGGGCTGCACGCACCATAGGTGTGAATCTGAAAACCAGCCAGGTCATTGGTGATGGTGATTTTTACGACGCCGCCGGTAGTGGGATTGACGTTGGTCCACGTCCCGGTCAAGTTGGTCACCCCGGTGGGCGGTTGGGCGTACGCCGGCTGCGCAACCAGTCCCAACAAGCCAAGACCGATGATGCCGAATACACGGTACTTGATGCTCTTCATGATATTGTCTCCTCGTTTATGAATGTGACAGCGATCGCCGTGCTGTATGTCATCGCGGCCCAACAACGGCACGGCGTGGACATAAACTATCCGCCGGCGAACGGGGAGACAGCGAAATTGGCTGAAGCGGGAATGCGGAATAATGCCGTGACAAGGAAAAGGAGGCCATGGCGCAAATAGATTTGTTCAGACCGACGACTGCGGTGCTTGGCTCCGTCACCTCATCCGAGTAACTATCATCGATAGCTGATGGATCCTTTCTTCCGGTACTTCAAGTTGACTGAAGAAATCAAGGATCGCATTGGCGCGAATAATGAACGCAGTGGGCGTAGCGTGCATTATGCGCACGGTCAACGCAGGGAATATTGCAACGGCTTTTATTGTTCGTGCGCACAGCGCACGCTATAGCTCGCTGTATTGTGCTTTGACAAGCCAGCTGTATGGGGAGGTGAGGGTGCTTCAGCCCAGTCAATAACAGCCGCCACTCTTCTACATCTTGTGCGGACTGCCCACCGGGCCATTCAAAACCTAAGCCTTGTTGCGTGGCCAGGTTCGACTATGTGCAGTGAACGGCCTATTGAATAGGAATGGCTTTTCCGAAGGGAGACGTTTATTCTTCCCATGCTCGATAGCCGAGTTGCTGATGACTCTAGGTTCTCCAGTGCGCTGCCAATACTTGATAATCTAATTAAGCTCAAAAACCGGCGCATTGATGGCGGCTTGACCGCGGACCGCCATTGCCGGCGCCACTGATGGACGTTTATAATCCCGGCCGCTTGACTCACCCGCAACAGAAGTTGAAATATGGAAACGAAATATCAAAACAGCACGGTCAGGCTTTTGGCGAATATCGTATTCGCCAGCCGCTGGCTGCAAGCCCCGCTCTATTTAGGCCTAATCATCGCGCAAGGGGTGTATGTCTACCTCTTTGTAAATGAATTAATACACCTGGTGCAACACGCGCATACCATCGGCGAAACCGAGATTATGCTGGTGGTGCTGGGCTTGATCGACGTGGTTATGATCGCCAATCTGTTATTGATGGTGATCGTCGGCGGCTACGAAACCTTCGTGTCGCGTCTGTATCTGGAAAATCACGCCGATCAGCCCGAGTGGCTGGAGCACGTCAACGCCGGCACCATGAAGGTCAAGTTATCAATGGCCTTGATCGGCATTTCATCCATTCATCTCTTGAAAACTTTTATTGAAGCGCCGAACCTGACCGAACAGACCATGATGTGGCAGGTGATCATCCACATGGCTTTCGTCTTGTCGGCGATGGCGATGGCGTATACCAACCGCTTGATGGAACCCGCCAAGGGGCATTAGAACCTGTTAATGATCTCGCTGAAGGGCGCATTGCGGCGTTAAAATCGCCCTCAATATGCTCTGTGTATGCTGCGCTTTTTCGGTCGATTTCGCCTTGCGCTGCATCCCTTGATCGAGATCATGAACAGGTTCTTAGAAATTCGTCGGTTGGTCTAAACGGGGATAACCGTGATCGGTATCCCCTACCCGCTAGGCTTGCGCCATCTCGCTCGCCGTTTCCCTCTCCCGCAGCTTTACCTCATCGCGCCGCTCCAGCCAATCCAACAACGGCCGCCACTGCTCCATATCTTGCGCGGCCTGTCCGCCGGGCAATTCAAAAATTCCCAGGCCCTGTTGCACGGCGCGGATGTAGTTCTGTGTTTCGCGCAAGGTGGCGACGAAGGGGATGTCGAGGCTTTTCAAAAAACGTTCGAGGTCTTGGTAGATGAGGGTATGCTCGCGCACGCGGTTGGCGACTACCGCCAGCCGGCCTTCGTGGCGGAGGGCGTGGCAGGTGAGCAGCAGTTCGCGGATGAAGTGGGTGGCGGCGCGGATGTCGATGGGCGAGGGCAACACCGGCACGATCACCGCCTCGGCGTGGCGCACCAGATGACTGAGCTCGCGGCCCGCTACCCGCGCCGGCGCATCGATGAGGAAATAGTCGGGGCGCTGGGCGGCGCGCACCGGTTCGCGCCAGGCCTTGACGCCTTCGATGGGCGGCCGGTCGGCGGGGCGCGCCGCCAGCCAGTCGATGCTGCTGCCTTGCGGGTCGAAGTCGGCGAGCAGAACGGACTTGCCCCGCGCGGCGTAATAACCCGCCAGGTTGGTGGTGAGGGTGGTTTTGCCGCAGCCGCCTTTGGCGTTGAGCAGCACGATGGACCGCATGGAAACTCCTTCAACGAATAGGTGCGGGGATTATATTCTTCAATCGCGAAATTATCCCCTTCCCGAGCGCGCTGCCGCCGGGGGCGAGGGTGGGGGGAACGAAGGCAATGCAAGGGATGGCCCCCTCAATTCAGCCCCAACTCATCCCACAACGCATCGACGCGTTTTTTCACCTCGTCGCTCATGCGGATAGTCCGTCCCCACTCGCGGCTGGTCTCGCCGGGCCATTTGTTGGTGGCGTCGAAGCCGATTTTGCCGCCGAGGCCCGACACCGGCGAGGCGAAGTCGAGGTAGTCGATGGGCGTGTTCTCCACGATCAGCGTGTCGCGCGCCGGGTCCATGCGCGTGGTCATGGCCCAGATCACGTCCTTCCAGTCGCGCACGTTCACATCGTCGTCGGTGACGATGACGAACTTGGTGTACATGAACTGGCGCAGAAAACTCCACACGCCGAACATCACCCGCTTGGCGTGGCCGGGATATTGTTTCTTCATGCTGACGCAGGCCATGCGATAGGAGCAGCCCTCGGGCGGTAGATAAAAGTCGGTGATCTCGGGAAACTGTTTTTGCAGTATCGGCACGAACACCTCGTTGAGCGCCACCCCCAGCACCGCCGGTTCGTCGGGCGGGCGGCCGGTGTAGGTGCTGTGATAAATGGGATTGTCGCGCAGCGTGATGCGCTCGACGGTGAACACCGGAAAGGTCTCGACTTCATTGTAATAACCGGTGTGATCGCCGAACGGACCTTCTGGCGCGGTCTCGCCCGGGTGGATAAAACCTTCCAGCACGATCTCGGCATTGGCGGGCACCTGCAAGTCGTGACTCTTGCACTGCACCAGCTCGGTCTTCGAGCCGCGCAGCAAACCGGCGAAGGCATATTCCGACAGCGCATCCGGCACCGGCGTCACCGCCGCGAGTATCGTCGCCGGGTCCGCGCCGAGCGCGACGGCGACGGGAAAGGGCTGGCCGGGATGCGCCTCGCACCAGTCGCGATAATCCAGCGCGCCGCCGCGATGCGCCAGCCAGCGCATGATGAGTTTGTTGCGGCCTATCAGCTGCTGGCGGTAAATGCCCATGTTCTGCCGCTCTTTGTGCGGTCCCTTAGTCACCACCAGCGCCCAGGTGATGAGCGGGCCCGCGTCCTCGGGCCAGCAGGTTTGAATCGGAATGCTCGCGAGATCGACATCGTCCTTCTCGATCACGTTTTCTTGGCAGGCGGCGCGACTCACCACCTTGGGCGCCATATTCAACACCTGCTTCAGCACCGGCCATTTCTCCCAGGCGTCGCGAAAGCCCTTGGGCGGTTCGGGTTCTTTTAGATACGCGAGCAACTTGCCGACGTCGCGCAGCGCGCTCACCGACTCCTGCCCCATACCCAGCGCCACGCGCTTGGGCGTGCCGAACAGATTACCGAGCACCGGCATGGTGTGGCCCGTGGGTTTCTCGAACAACAGCGCCGGACCCTCGCGCCGCAAGGTGCGGTCGCAGATCTCGGTCATCTCCAGCTTGGGATCTACTGTGGTGGTGATGCGTTTGAGTTCGCCGAGGCGTTCGAGTTGGGTGATGAAATCGCGGAGGTCGTGGTATTTCATGGCGGCATGATAACAGGGCGGGGTTACCCCCACTAGCGACGTTATAACGCGAGGCTATACTTGCAATACATACCACCAAACAGGAGGACACTGGCATGACCAACCCCGTAGTGCATTGGGAGATCGGCGCCAAAGACGCGGCCAAGATGGGCGCTTTTTACGGCGAGTTGTTCGGCTGGCGCATCGATCACAACACGGCGCTGAACTACCGCATGGTGGACACCGGCGGCGCGGGTATCGGCGGCGGTATTTTCCAAACCGATCAAAAAACCATGCCGCCTTATGTGACCTTTTATATCCAGGTGGACGATTTACAAGCCTACCTCGATAAAGCCCAACAATTGGGCGGCAAAACCATCGTCCCGCCCATGCCCATCCCCAATATGGGTGCGATGGCGATGTTCGCCGACCCCGAAGGGCATGTGATAGGGCTGTTCAAAACCGCTTAAGGTTCACTGCGGACGCGTTTCCCGCAGCGAAGCGCTGTCCTTGATGGTGCCATGCCAGGCGGCAAGCCGAGGGTGAGTCGCGCGCCAATCGTGGGCATAACGCAGGTCGATGTACTCCAAGGCCACGGCCCAGGCGAGGTCGGCGATGGTGAGACCTTGATCCAATAAATAGGCGCCGCCTTGATAATGCTGGTCGGCGTATTTCAGCGCCGCCGCCACCTTGCCCTCTTGTTTGGCGACGCCGCCGCTATCTACTTTTTCCGGCGCGCGGCGAGTTTCCATCAAACGCGTCACCACTGCGTCGAGCACGCCTTGGCTCAAGGCATGCCAGCGTTGCGCCTGCCAGCGCAGTTCGCCGGAGGGCGGGATCAATTGCATCTTGCCGATGCTGTCGAGGTATTCGACGATCAGCGGCGAATCGAAGAGCGCCTCGCCGTCGTCGCGTTCCAACACCGGAATCTTGCCCAGCGGATTCAAGCGCGCCACATTGCCGGCGGGGTCATTGGCGCCCTCGGCGATGAACTCCAAGGCGATGCCCTGCTCGATGGCGCAGGCGCGCACTTTGCGCACATAGGGGGAAGTCAAGGAACCGTATAATTTCACCACTGTACTCCCACGTTTCGAAAAGATGTGCCCAGCATAGCAAAGGAGCCTGCGCGCCTCCACGAGATTCCGGCCACCAAGAATGAAAGCGAACACTATACTTAGGCTTGCAGCGGCCACCGACGCTGCCCATCACCCGTGATGGTTTCCACTCATCATGAGGACTACACCATGAAAAACACAAGCATCAACCAGGCAGTAGTCATTGTAGTCGCCCTGGCTTGGGGATTGCTGGCGAACGCGGCGAGCCACGCCGCCGACACCAGCCCCATCGCCAAGATGTCACGGCAAGAGCTGATCGAACTGGCCATGAGCGCCGCACCATCCCATATCGCCAAAGATGCCACTATTCTGATCCCCGGTCCCGACGGCAAAATGCTGGAAGCGCGTCAGGGCAGCAACGGGTTTAGCTGCGTCCCTGACATTGACGGGCTGGCGGAACCCGACCCTTTGTGCGGCGACGCTGCCTCGTGGCAATGGGCCAATGACTACATGGCCGGCGCGGAGAAACCCGGCAATACCCAACCCGGCATCGCCTACATGGCCAAGGGCGGCTGGCACTGGGAGAAGAATGGCAAGATATTGATGAAGGATGAACCGGGCGCCAAACTGGTGAAAGAGCCCCCGCATTGGATGTTGTTCTGGCCGGTGAATGCCAAGGCCAGCGGGTTGCCGTCCCTGCCTCATAAGAAGTTTGGCGCTTATGTGATGTTCGACGGCACGCCCTATGCGCACCTGATGATCCACCAAGATCCCATGGAGATAAAGTGACACGGCGCGGAGCCCGCGCGGGGCTCCGCATTTTTTATGTTGCGAACTCCGCCACCGCCGGTGCGTGATCCGACGGTCGCTCGTGTTTGCGAACTTCTTTGTCGATGTAGCTGGCCGTGCATTTCTCGCAGAGGGCCTTGCTCGCCAACACGTGATCGATGCGCAGGCCCAGATTGCGGCGAAAGGCGTTCATGCGGTAATCCCACCAGCTGAAGATTTTTTCTTCCTGCTCGAACAGACGGAAGGTGTCGCACAAACCGCTGGCCAGCAGTTTAGTGAAGGCGTCCCGTTCGGGGATGCTGAACAAGACCTTGCCCTCCCATGCCGCCGGATCGTGCACATCGCGCGGCTCGGGCGCGATATTGAAATCGCCGAGCACCACCAGCTTGGGATGGCGCGCCAGCTCGGCCTCGACGAAATTGTTGAGTTTGCTCAGCCAGTGGAGTTTGTATTGGTACTTGTCCGATTCCACGCTCTCGCCGTTGGGCACGTACAGATTGAGCACGCGCACCTCGCCGTAGGTGGCGGCCAGCACACGGCGCTGCTGGTCGTCGAGATCGGGAATGTCTTTCACGACATCGACGCCCGCCGTTTTACTTAGGATCGCGACACCGTTATAGGTCTTCTGCCCGGAAAACACCATGTGATAACCCGTCGCCGCAAGTGCCGCCAAAGGAAAATGCTCATCGATGCACTTGGTTTCTTGCAGACACAGCAGGTCCGGCTGCCGCGCCGCCAGCCAGTCCAGTACCTGCGGCAGGCGCACCTTCAGTGAATTGACATTCCAGCTGGCGATTTTCAAGGCCACAACACCACGCGAAGACGAGAAGGCGTAAAGAAAAGAACAAAACTTTGCGGTGCTTTGCGTTTTGGCGGCTTTGCCTTGAAATAGCTCATGCCGCAATGCCGCTATGACGTAGCAGCGCGTCGATGGTCGGTTCCCGGCCGCGGAATTCCACGAACAGTTCCATCGGTTCGCGCGAGCCGCCTT
>JAHFRV010000002.1:87522-119328 GCA_023266095.1 Gammaproteobacteria bacterium
GCCTTGTTCGAGTACGCTGCTCAAGAAGCGCAGGCCGGTGGTGCGGTCGAAGATGCCCGCTTCTTCGAAGGCGCCGAAGGCATCGGAAGAGAGGACCTCGGCCCATTTGTAGCTGTAATAGCCCGCCGCGTAACCGCCGGCGAAGATGTGCGAGAAGCTGTGCGGGAAGCGATTGAAGGAGGGCGGCTTCATCACCGCCACCTGTTCGCGCACTTCATCGAGTATCTCGTAGACGCGGGCGCCCTTGGCCGGATCGTATTCGAGATGCAGGCGGAAATCGAAAATCGAGAATTCCAACTGTCTCACCATCTGCATGCCGGATTGGAAGTTCTTCGCCGCCAGCATTTTTTGGTACAGCGCGTCGGGCAGCGGCGCGCCGGTCTGATAATGCGCGGCGATGAGGTCCAGCGCCTCACGATGCCAGCACCAGTTTTCCATGAATTGGCTGGGCAGTTCCACCGCGTCCCACGGCACGCCGGCGATGCCCGCCACGCCCGGATAGTCCACTTTGGTGAGCATGTGATGCAGGCCATGGCCGAATTCGTGGAACAGGGTCAGTACTTCATCGTGGGTGAACAGCGCCGGATCGGTGCCGACCGGCGGCGAGAAATTGCAGGTGAGATAGGCCACCGGGGTCTGCACGCCGGATTCGCCGCGTTTGCGCGTCATGCAGTCGTCCATCCACGCGCCGCCGCGTTTGTGCTGGCGGGCGTACAAGTCGAGATAAAACTGGCCGCGCAGTTCACCCTGCACGTCGTGGATTTCGAAGAAGCGCACGCTGGGGTGCCACACGTCCACGTCCTGGCGTTCGTGTATTTGCAAACCATACAGTCGCTGCACCACTTGAAACATGCCGGTGACCGCGCGCGATTCGGGGAAGTAGGGCTTGAGGTCTTCCTTGGAAATCGCATAGCGGTGAGTGCGGAGTTTTTCCGCGTAATAGGTGATGTCCCAGGCTTCGAGCTGGTCGGCGCCGTGTTGTTCGCGGGCGTAGGCGCGCACCTCGTCGAGTTCGCTGCGCGCCATGGCGAGGGAGCGGCCGGCGAGGTCGTTGAGAAAACCCAGCACTTGGTCGGTGGAGCGCGCCATCTTGGGTTCGACGGAATATTCCGCGTAATTGTCGAAACCCAGCAGTTGCGCGACTTCGTGGCGGGCGGCGAGGATTTTTTCCATCACCGGCGTATTGTCCCACTGGCCGGCATGGGGGCCGGCGTCGGAGGCGCGGGTGACATAGGCCTCATATACCTCGCGGCGCAGCGCGCGATTGTCGGCGTAAGTGATCACCGGAATGTAAGAAGGGAACTCCAAGGTCACCACCCAGCCTTGCAGGTCGCGTTGTTGGGCCAGCTGCGCCAGCAGGGCCAGCGCGCTGGGCGGCAGGCCGGCCAGCTGGTTCACGTCGCTGATCTGTTTGTGCCAGGCGTTGGTGGCGTCCAGCAGGTTTTCCTCGAACTTGGCGTTGAGGTTGGACAGCTCTTGCATGAGGTCCTTGAAGCGGGCCTTTTTGCCGGCGGGCAGCGCCACGCCGGACAGACGAAAGTCGCGCAACGCGTTGCTGATGATTTTTTTCTGCGCGGTGTCGAGCCGGGCGAACTCCGGTCCATCGGCGATGGCTTGATAGGCCTGATACAAGCGTTCGTTATGTCCCAGCTCGGTGGCGTAGTCGCTGAGTTTGGGCAGGCAGGCGTTGTAGGCGGCGCGCAGTTCCGGGCTGTTGACCACCGCGTTCATATGCCCCACCGGCGACCAGGCGCGGCGCAGGCGGTCGCCCAGTTCTTCGAGCGGCGCGATCAGATTGGCCCAGCTGTAGGTCCGGTTGGCGTCCAAGAGGCGCGCGAGTTCGGCGCGGCTGTCCGCCAGGATCCGGTCGATGGCGGGTTCGATATGCTCGGGGCGGATGGCGGAAAACGGCGGCAGGCCGCTCAGGGTCAGCAGGGGATTGGTCATGGCCTCAAACCTCACGGTGGCAACGGCGGGGAAACGATCTCGGCCGATAGGATAACAAAAAGCGCGGTGGGCGCGGTTCATCCGGTGCGGGTGTTGATAAACCACAGCGCCACCACGCCGGCCAGCAAAAACAGGCCGAACAGCCCGGCAGCGTAAATTTGGTAGCGACGGGTCAGGCGATGGGGTGGCTCGCTGGACAGCAAAAAGGGCCGCTGTCCGTCGGGAGGGCGAGACAAGAGCAGCACGCCCGGCTCGCTGAGGCGCCGCCCCAGTTCGGCCACCGCCTCGTGCTCCGCCGCGTCGCGCGCCTGTTCCCATTCCGCCGCGTCGATGGCGCCGTCGCCGTTGCGGTCGAAGCGGGCCAGCAGACGGGGCTGGTCGCGCTTCCAGCTCGCCAGCAGTTCACGCACCGTCTCCGCGCGAGTCGGGCCTTCCACACCGCCGCCTGCGCTGCGCAGGTCGCCGATGGCGTAGAGATAATCACCGGGGTGGAGGCGTTCTTCGCGGTAACGATAGGCGCCGGTGCCGAACCAGCGCCGCTCGCGAGGGCCTATCATGCCCGGCGGCGGGGTGGGCGTGTTGCCATACCACACTTGCGTCACACTCGGGGTTACCAGCGCACCATCGGGGTCGACGACGCACTGGCCGGTGTCGTCGCGTAATAAAAACAGACCGTCGCTGCGACCGCGGGAAATCACTCGCCAGCGGCCGTTGTGATGGCGGCCGCCGTTATCGGATTCCTTTTCTTCCACGCGGAATTGAAACCAGGCGCAAGGCGTATGGGTGAGCGGCGCGACGATGGGCGGACCGTCCATCACCGCCGCATCGCCCTCTAACTCCACATAACCTTGTGCGGCGGAGCGGAGCTTGGAGGTGGGGGTGTCTTCTATCAAACGTGCGCGGTGCAGATATAAAAAAACTCCTGCGAAACTCGCAATGGCGGCGAACAGCGCCACGCCGCAGAAAAACCAGAAGGCCGGGGGGTCGAGCCGCTGCGGCCACGCCAGCCAATAGGCAAGACCGGACATGGTTGGGGCCGCTTAATCGAACAATTGTTTGAGCGAGACGTCCCGTTTTTCTTCCTCGCCGAAGTCCAGCAAGGCGTGCGGGCCGAATTTGAAGAAGCGCGCCACCACCACGTCGGGGAACTGTTCGATGCGCACGTTATTGAGATTCACACTTTCGTTGTATAACTCGCGGCGGTCGGCGATGGCGTTCTCCAAGCCGGTGATGCGGCCTTGCAGGTGCTGGAAACTTTCATTGGCCTTGAGTTCGGGATAGGCCTCGGCCACCGCGAACAGCTGGCCCAGCCCCAGCCGCAATTGGGTCTCGGCCTGGCCCAGCGCCGGGACATTGTGCTGTTCGCGGGCGGAAGCCACCGCCCCGCGGGCGCGCAACACCTTCTCCAAGGTCTCCTGCTCATAGGTCATGTAACGCTTACAGGTCTCCACCAGTTTTGGCAATTCATCGTGACGTTGTTTCAACAGTATATCGATATTCGACCAGGCCTTGGCCACATTGTGTTTGAGGTTGACCAAGTTGTTGTAAATCATTACGCCGTAGATCAGCAAGGCGGCGGTCAGGGCCAGGAAAATGAACGTGCTAATATCCACCGAGGTTCTCCGCTATGAATCCGCTTGTGATACGACTGCCATCAATAATACCCGTCCTATCGGCGGCGCGGGAGGTCTCTTGAGATGACGCACTAGAGACATCTTCGCTTTCGGCAGCGGCCTCGCCGCGTCGCGTCGGCTACATAGCGGTGAAATTAGCAGGCATGTTGCGGGGGCAGCAACAGCCGGTTAAATTATGCAGCGATTCCCACGGTGGTGTTTTCTCATCCGCCCATCGACACGGTGGGCATGAACGAAGGCGACGCGCGGGCCGAATACGGCGACAGCGTGCGGATTTATCAAACGCGTTTCACGCCGCTCTATCATGCGCTCATCCGCCATAAGCCGCGCACGGCGATGAAGCTGGTGATCGTGGGTCCGAGCGAGCGGGTGGTGGGCTGTCATGTAATCGGACCCGGCGCCGACGCAATGCTGCAAGGCTATGCCGTCGCGATCAACCTGGGCGCCGCCAAGGTCGACTTCGACAAAACGGTGGCAATTCAGCAAAGAGTCGCTAACTGCCCGGCCCGAGTTACGGTTCCATCGCCTCTTGCGAGGCTTTCTCCGCTGCCTTTTTGGGATTAGACAGATGCAGTGTGACAACAGCGCCGACTACTCCGCCCAACGCGAATGCAACCACTACAGCTTCCACCAAGAAGTTAAACATGGCCAGTTCTCCTCGTTTCCATAGATCCACTTCCGCCAATCGGGCGCAATGCCGCGCCTTATTGGGTATAACGACCGTCCAACGAATGGACTTAAGTGAAGCCGGGTTCTCAGTTGGCGGGGCCGCAATTTATGATAATCGGCCGGACACCCTGGCCGAGTAACGCGGCATTATGGCGGTAGATCGCCGCCGCCTTCATCGCCGAGCGAGGGCTCGGTCTGAATCTGCGGTAGCCGGCGTATTTACATGAATGGTGGATGCAAGGCATGTTCCATTTTTTGGAAACGGTGAGGTTGAGGTGCCACCTGCTGTGAATGGGGGTCGATCGGTGGGTCCATAATGCCAGGTGCAAGGTTCATGCCGCCGCCGCTCGCTTGATTTTCATGAATTAAGTCGGTTAAGACGCTCCATTCTCTGCTTCGTAATCCAGGGCCGTGATCTCCAGCTCATTCTCGCCGTGAGCCGTGTGCGGCGTGGTTTTATCGCCGACTCGTTTCCCCAGAATGGCGCGTGCAATGGGCGCGGTGAAGGCAATGCGCCCTTCGGCCGCCGCCGCTTCGTTCACGCCCACCCCGGTGTAACGGTGCTCTACACCCGAAGGTTTTCCAGTCAGGATGCGGAGCGTCACCGGGACCACGAACCGAACGCCATGCCGCGGCTCGGGATGGGATACGACGAGTTGTGCGCCGGCGATGCGTGTTTTGATATCAGCCAGCCGCGTGCCCAGCGCGGTCAGCTGTCGTTTGCGTTCCGCACCGTCGCCGAACTCGGCTTGCGCGCGTGCACGCTTTCGTTCCAATTCGGCGAGTTTGGACTTCAAAAGCGCGCGGCCTCGCGGCATGACGTAGTCGGCCATGCCCGGATTCGCAAGACACCCGAATTGGTTTTGCGTTCCCCCCCCCGCCTATGATCTTTATTAACGTAGACGCATGCTGGACATATTAAGGGCATCATGGGCGGTCGGTTTAAAACGGCTTCCCGGCTAGCCAAGTTTACAACCGGATGTAAGAAGTACATCAAAATTGTCGCGACGAATCCGTGTCTTCCCCGGTGCAATAAAATATTGGAAAAAATATTTTTGTTAAACATGCGCTTTGTCGGCGTTCGGCGCGTGGTAAACAGCGCTCATGCGTGGCACAACAGTTGCTCCTTCCTGTTTCCCACATTCATTATATTAGCTGACAGGAGTCGCGAAATGACACAGAAACAGCACAGCCGAGCAAAAACAAGTTCCGTTGATGCCATCGCCCTGCTGACCGAGGATCATAAAAAGGTTCAGAAACTTTTCCAGGAATTTGAAAAGCTCTCGGACGCGGACGACATGGAGAGTAAACAAGCGTTGGTTGAAATGATCTGCGCCGAATTGACCATCCACGCCACCATCGAAGAGGAAATTTTCTATCCAGCGGCCCGCCAGGCCGTCGAGAATGAAGATTTGCTGGACGAGGCCGAAGTCGAGCACGCCACCGCCAAGGAGTTGGTCGCGCAACTGGAGACGATGCAAGCCGGTGATGATTTGTATGACGCCAAGGTTACGGTATTGAATGAATACATCGACCATCACGTCAAGGAAGAACAGAATCAACTCTTTCCCCAAGTGAAAAAGGCCAAGCTCGACCTCGAGGCATTGGGTGAAAAAATGCTGGAGCGAAAACAAGAGCTGCAAGAGGAAATGGGTCTCTCCGAAAAGGATGCCGTCGAGGATGACGAAGAAGCGGCGACTGCCCGGCGCAGAACCCCTGTCCGCGCCGGCAAGCGTTAAATCAGCGGGTTTTGCTATATCGCTCTCACGATGATCACATTACGCAGGGCGCGCGTCCGGCGCGCCCTGTTTTCAAGCGCGGTTGATCGCCGAACTGTTTTTCACGACGTCGGTGTAACTACCGAACGTCCGTCCGCCGCTGTGGATGACGAGCGTGAGTGGCGTTAAGACTTGATCAATTCGAATGAGCCCAGCATTTGCGCCCGGCCGTTTAATACGACCTCCACTCGATGTGTGCCGGAATAGTGTTTGCGCGTGGTCATTTCCTTCAGTGAAACGCCTTTGCCAAGCCGCACGGTTTCCCGCGGGGCCAGCTCGACGGTTTTCAGTTTGAACACCTTGGGATTGGTCTTGCCGTTGGCCTTCACGAAGTGAATGCGGAAATCCACCAGCAGGGCTTGCCGCCGCGTGCCGGTGTTGGTGAGGTCGAAGGCGATGGTCAGCGCGTCGCCGAGGCGGGCACGCTCGGGTGTGATGACCACTTTTTGGATGGCCGCGCGTGCCGTGCCGCCGTAGCCCAATAAGTCCAACGCGGCGGTTTCGCTGCGTTTCACCGCCGAACGGAGGCCATGCCGGATCAGCCAGCGTCGTTCCTCGCTGGAGTTCTTCATCCAGCGCCGGGCCGTCGCCACCAGTAAGTCCGGATGATCTTTACCGATGTCGTTGAGGTTGTTGGCGACCGAGCGCCGCACATACAGCGCGGGATCGTCTTTCAGTAGTTCGAGCAGCGCGAGCACCGGCCGAGGGTCTTGCTGAAAGGCGCGCAGACGCGGTGCCCAGGGCAGGCGCGGGCGCGTCCCTTCGGAGACCAGGCGGCGGACATGGGCGCTGGGGTCGCCGGCCCAGTTCTTGAGACGCGCCAGCGTTTGCTGGGGGTGGCGGACCAGAAAAGGGCGGATGCTGAATTCGGCGGTGAAGCGTTGAGTCAGTTCGTATTGCGCCTCCATCGAATCTTCGAAATGGTCGAGTCCATATTCGGCGACGAACAAAACATGGGGAAGATAGAGAAAGGGCGCCATGCCGAGATTGTCGGTCTCGTCGAGTTTGGAACCCAGCGAGGCGATGAGAACCTTGATTGCTTGCGCATACTCATCGGGCAAATGGCGGCGCAGCGTTCTGGCGATATGCCGGCCGCGCGGCAGCAGGGCGAGGGCTTGGTAACCTTTGAGGGCGTCTTTGAGAAAGGACTCCGCGGCAAAACGAGGGTAGGCCGTGGACATCATCGCGGCGATCTTGCGGGGGATAGTGGGCCCGAAGTGGTTTTTTAGCGGCTCGGCCATTGCGCGGAAATTTTCCTAGTCGGTTCGGTAGGGCTATTCGGCCGGTTTGCGTGCAGCGAGCCAGCGTTGCATGGCATCGATTTCCGCCCGCACCAGCGAGCGTCCCTGGTCCGCGACCTTCTTCTGATAAACGGTGATTTCATCAGGGAGTGGCTCGAAAAGGCTGATTTCCGCGAGTTCCTCCGCCGTGACTTCTTGCAGCGCGGTGAGGGTGGTGTCCTGTTTCTTGGCGGGGTTTTCGATCATTTTGTTGTACAAAGTGAGGCTGGTGAAAAAAAACGCGCCGATCAAATAGGGCGTATAAAGCGCGAGTATGGCCACCCAGCTCGGGTTCGAGCTTTCATCCCGTACCGCGGGAACGGCAACCAGGAATTGAAAACAGAGGATACACACAGCTATTACCAGGGCGAAGGCTAAAAAGCGTATCGTTTTTTTTGCTATGACGGCGCGCGCTTGCGCGGCTTGTTGGCGTTCGCTGGTGATCACGGCAGGTGAAGGCGGATCGCGGGTGATATCGAAGTCAAGGGCCATGTGCTTCTCCGGTTGCTATTCTTTTGTAGGCGAACGGCGGTGTCGCCCCGTGCGGCGCGCAACGGCGGCGGATGTTGGGCCACGCCTGAAGAACTCTTTTTTAGCACAATTCGCCGCTTGGTCATATCCACGTTGAAGAAAGGCGGCAAACAACGGCGCTGTCAGGGCGGCTGGGCCTGCTGCGGCACGCCGTCAAGCTTGTTGCCATGTTTCCTTTGCTTTGCTGGAGTTTTGTCATGCGGGGGGCTTGCCTTCCGCCCAATACCTCAAGAGCGGATTTTGCTGCTTTGCGGCGCGCCGTCGCTCATCATTTCCGCCAAAACGCGGGGAACAATCTGCTATGAAACGCGGCCAGAATACGCTTTGTTCACGGAATATCCCGGGTATCCGCGAGACGCTGGCCGCCGTTATGCCGTTGGCGACGTGCGACGTCGCATCCTGAATGCCATAGGAATGGCTATAGGCGCCGCTGCGTGCCCAGTGCGTCGATGACCTGGGTGCACTGTTTCAAGAACGTCCAGCCAGCGGAGTGATAGTCGGCGCGTTTAGGGTGCGCCGGGTCGTCACGGCTCTGTCATTAACAACCGTAATTATCAGCGCCCGCCCCGTAGGATTTAATCTGGGATGGATCACAGAACTTGGAGTAGTTGACCGCCGACTGATCATAACTAGCATTGAGATAGACGTATGTGCCTTTGTTGTAAGTGGTGGTGTTGAGCCAGCCTATGCCGCCGCCCGCGTAGCCCACCCCTGGCGTGAACGTATAACGACCCGCGTTAATCGAGGACTCTCCCGCTTGAGTGTCCGTGCTCATGTCGAAATTGACGTCGCTGGCGGACACACCGGCCGCGGTGAGCGTTAGGGTGTTCACGAAAACACCGCTGGCGGCCATGCTGTTGCTGACCGCGAGCGGACTGTTCGTGTCGCTGTGGGTAATCCCGCTCATATCCGCCATGAAGTTCATGGTGACATCACCTTGTACTGCATCGGTCTTGCTCAGGGTTTGGATGATCTTGGGTTTGTGGGCGTCAAGATCGGTACCCGTGTAGTAGGGTGCGCTCTTGTTGAATTCCTGGTAGAAATTTCCGTGGGTCGCGACGTTGGTATTGGTATTGGCGCTGGTGTCGCTTTCAAGCACCTGCTTCATGAGCACATGCTTGGGGTTGCCGGAGCCGGCGCCGCTAAAGGTAGTGGTGTGGGTCTTGCCCAAGGGGTCGGAGCCAGCCCCTAAATCGGGGGTTCTGCTAGCGCCGATCCCAAGATCACCGCCCGAGTCCGAGGGTGCGCGGGTTTCGCCGTCGCTCCAGCTAAAGTTGGTTGCTCCGATGCGGATGTAGGTCTCTTGTTTGAAGGCATCGGTGGGGAGGCCTACGATCATGTGAAAATACCGGTTGCCTTTGGCATCCGTGACATGTTCGTTGACCCAGGGCTGGGTGCCATTGTTGGCATTATTGATATCCCCTCCCGAACAAGCAGCGCCGTTGACCTGGGTTCTGCCGGCACCGCAGACCATGGGAAAAGCTTCGCTCGTGGTTATGGACGTCATGGTGCTGTCGCGCTGCCAGTTGAAGGCGAAATCCGCGCGGGCGCTGGGCGGCATCGCTACCAAGAGGGCCGCAAGCATCACGCTGATCCACAGGAGATGACGGGTGGGAGGCTGGAGGGCGTGGTCAGGTGACACAATATGACCGTGGTACATTTTCTACCTCAATACGTCGGGGAAGGCTGTAGCCCTCATCCGTGCCTGCGCAGCGATCCGGTGGTTGCTCTCCATGAAGTGATACAAACAGCCGCTATTCCGATGCTGTCTTGCCAATGGCATGCCCAGGGGTTACAGGGCGAGTTACTCTTTATTGTCGGCCGGAAACCACAATTCATGAGGGAAGAGGATCTGGCCGAGCTACGCTTGCCGGTTTTTATCGAGGGCTGCGTAAGCGAGCAAGCCCGTTCCGCATGAATGTAATGCAGCCCGTGTTTTGGTGGGCATGCTTCAAGGGACTGGCTTTTGCGGCGAAGATTGTCCCTGTCAGCGGTTTTTGCTTGAAGCGGTCCGCTGTTCGTGTGCGGCCGGTTTGGCCAGCGGCGTCGTGACACAACAGTCGAGTATGAGTTGCACCTGGTTGCGCCCGGCTTGCTTGGCTTGATAAAGCGCCTGATCGGCTTGTGATGCGAGGTCTTGCCAGTTCGCGCAACGGACGTCGCCTTGCAGATGCGCGATGCCTCCGCTCATGGTGACGTAGCGGTGGGGATTGGCCTCGTGCGGGACCTGCAATTCGGCGAGCCCCGTCACCAGGCGTTCGGCCATGATCCGCGCGCCTTCCGCAGTGGTTTCCGGCAACAGCAGCAGGAACTCTTCACCGCCGTAACGGTAGAGCCGGTCGGCGGTACGGATGCGGCTTTGAATGAAGCGGCAAATTTGAATGAGGGCCCGGTCGCCGGCGGGATGACCATAATGATCGTTATATTTTTTGAAGAAGTCGATGTCGAATAAGGCCACGGAGTAAGGCCGTTTGTAACGCTGGGCGGTGGCGTGGGTGTGTTCGAGATCCGCTTCCATGGCGCGCCGGTTGCCGATGCCGAGTAAGCCGTCCTCCAGCGAGAGAGTCCGCAGTCTCTCATTGGCCTTTTCCAGTTCCTCGGTCCGTTCGTTGACCAGTTTTTCGATGAGTTCGCGTTGTTGCTCGATCAAGACCAGATGCGCCCGCATCATGTCGGACTGGGTGATCAGGCCACACAGCTGATCCTGTTCGTTCACCACCGGCAGGTGACGGATGCCCCGCGCCCGTGCGACCACCAGGGCCTCGAACAGGCTGGCCGATTCCTTGATCACGATGGGTGGATAAGACATACATTGTTCGGCGCGCCTATCCGCGTCGACGGTTTTCTGCGCGAATATATCCGACAGAATACGCACCATGTCGCGCTCGGTGATGATGCCGACTGGGCTGTTATTCTCGGCCACCACCATGCAGGAGTAGCGGTTGTCGCGCATTTTATGGATCACGTCTATCATCAACGTGTCCGGTCCGACGCAAACGATATTTTTATTCATTACCGCGGTGATCAAGCTTGGTTCGCTGGTAGAGGTAGTCATGGGATAAAGGTCGTTTTTTTGGTGTCCGTTCATGTTATCGGTAGCAAGCGTGAGTCTGTGAGACCCGATGTGATTTTTTGTATGGCTTGGCGGTTCGCCGCTGAAAATGGCGGTAACGCTATGTGCCGCAGGACCCTCTGAATAAATTAGCGGTTCCTTAAATTTGATGTTCTTCCGGCTCAGGGCAGCAGGCGCCCCCACCACGGGCCGTTGTGTTTATGGAGGCGGCGGGCGAGTTTGCCGAGCGGGAGGCCGCTGCGTTCTTCCAGGCTGACCAATGCCGCCGGCAGCGGGCGTGCGCCGGGCTTGGGCAGGGCATAGCGGGCACTCAAGGTGATGACATTGGTGGTGCCTTCGGACGGGAGCTGTAAGGGAGACATGCCGAAGCACCGCTGCAGATTGGCGAGCGTGTGTTTGTAGCGGACCCGTTCCCGGCTCCAGAGATTGGTGATCAGCAGGCCTCGCGGGGCGAGCCGTTCCCGGCAGGCTTCGAGAAAAGCCGGCTCGTCCAGGTCCGGCGCCATGCCCCGTTCATCGTAGGCGTCGAGCAGAATCAGGTCGTCGGGTTGGCTGGCCGGCCTGTGGATGTAGTGTCCGCCGTCTTCGATATGGACGTGCAGGCGCGGCACATCCGGGAGTTGAAAATAACCGAAGGCCAACTTGGCCACCGCGGCCCGGTGTTCCACCGCGTGCACTTCACATTCGGGAAAATGGCGGAGCAGAAACTTGGCCAGCGAACCGCCGCCTAAACCGATGAGCAGGGCCTGTTTCGGCGCCGGTTGAAACAGCAGGCCACTCATCATGGCGCAGGTGTAGGCGAGCGCCAGGTGGTCGGGGAACTGGTGGACCATGGCGCTTTGGCGGATGTGGTTGCCGAAATGCAGGCTACGGGTCAGGATGTCGTCGACGATTTCCAGGCTGCCGTGCTCGTCGCGCGAACGGTGAATCAGCGTGCCATGGTATTTACGCATTGCCTGGCCAGGCGCGAAAGGTGGAGATTAGCGCGGTGGGTACGGCCCGGAGTTCATGCCGCGTCGTCGTCGCCATCGTCGGCCGCGATCTCTTGCATGCGCAGTTGATTGGCCTTGGCGAAGGCCAGCACGTATTCGTAGGCGGCCGGGTTTTCCTGGCGCAGCATCAGGTCTACTACCAGACACTTGCGGCCGTGGATGATTTTGGGCTGCACGCCGCGCGCGTAACGCAGGCGGTGGTCGGGGCCGAAGGTGGCCAAGGTGGCGGAGATGCGTTCGATCCAGTCGCTGGGCCGGAACTGGCTGCCGTCTTCACGAATACCTTCGATGATGAGCTTTTGAGTGGGTCGATTCATGTAACTGCTAATAATTCCGGATTTTTTGGCGTGGTGAGGGCGGCTTAAAATAAACACGGTCGGGCCAGCGCCGAGGCGATAGTAGTAGTTTAATGACCGGCTATTTTTGCACAAAATCAGGATGACTTGGACGGTAAGCTGCAAAAAGAATTTTTTTCGTGGTCCGCCGTGGCTGGATCAGCCTGGTCCCGCGGGGCGCGAAACGCCGTTGGCGGGGTCGGGACGGGCGTTGACCTTGCCGGCACTTAGTAGTATTCCTGTCGGCATGGCCGCGGCAAGGGTTCGCCCGTTTCAGGAGTGGGCCTGACGTCGGCGGCGGTCTAAAGTTGTCATCGCTTTGGGCGACAAATAGGACAAGGAATCAATAATCAAGGCGGCTTGGACGAAGCATGGCTGAGCAACAAGAGAGTCCTCTTTACGGCGGCAACGCCTCCTTTCTCGAAGAACTGTACCAGCGTTTTTTGCAACGGCCGGACTCGGTGAGCGAGGAGTGGCGGCGTTATTTCGAACAATGGTCCGGTGGCGTGCAAGAGGCGGATCACCTGACGATTCAGGCGGCGCTGGCCGCCGAGCTGCGGCAGGGCCGGGCGCGCGTCGCCGCGCCGCCGATCGGCGATGCCGGGGTCGCGACCAAGCAGATCGCAGTCTTGCAGCTCATCAACGCCTACCGTTTCCGGGGCCACCAGCAGGCGCGGCTCGATCCCTTAGGTTTGCAGGAGCAATCGCCCATCGCCGAACTCGACCCGGCTTTTCACGGCCTCACCGACGTCGACCTCGACACGGTATTCAGCACCGGCTCCCTGGCCGAACCTCCCCAGGCGAGCTTGCGGGACATTCTGGCCGCCCTGCGCGAAGTGTATTGCGGGCGGGTGGGCGCGGAATACATGCACATCACCGACACCGGTCAAAAGCGCTGGATCCAGCGTTACCTGGAAGGGGCGCGGACCACGCCGCCGTTTTCACCGGAATTCCGCCGCCAGATTCTGGATCGGATCATCGCCGCCGAGGGTTTGGAACAATACCTGCACAGCAAATACGTCGGGCAAAAGCGTTTTTCCCTGGAAGGCGGCGAAAGCCTCATTCCCTTGTTGGATGAATTGATCCGCCGCGCCGGTACGCGCAAAGTGCAGGAGATCGTGCTGGGCATGGCCCACCGCGGCCGGCTCAATGTGCTGATCAACGTGTTGGGCAAGGCGCCCAAGCATCTCTTCAAGGAATTCGAAGGCAAGATGGAGCTGAGCGGCAGCGGCGGCGGTGACGTCAAATATCACCAAGGTTTTTCCTCCGATATTCAAACTCCGGGCGGGTTGGTGCATCTGGCTTTGGGTTTCAATCCTTCGCATCTGGAGATCATCAACCCGGTGGTGGAAGGATCGGTGCGTGCCCGCCAGGACCGGCGCGGCGACGGCGAAGGTAAACAAGTGCTGCCGGTGGTGATCCACGGCGACGCGGCTTTCGCCGGCCAGGGCGTGGTGATGGAAACTTTCAATATGTCGCAGGCCCGTGGTTTCAAGACCCACGGCACGGTGCACATCGTCATCAATAATCAGATCGGTTTCACCACCAGCAATCCGCTCGACGCCCGTTCGACGTTTTACTGCACCGAGGTCGCGCGCATGGTCCAAGCGCCGATCTTCCACGTCAACGGCGACGACCCCGAGGCGGTGGTGTGGGTCACCCAACTGGCACTGGATTTCCGCATGGAGTTCAAGAGCGACGTGGTGATCGACCTGGTGTGTTATCGCCGCCACGGCCACAGCGAGGCCGACGAACCCGCGGTCACCCAGCCGCAGATGTACCAGGCCATCCGCCAACATCCGCGCGCCACCCGCATCTACGCCGAGCGCTTGATCGCCGATAAAGTCATCGCGTCGGAGGAGGCCGAGGCCATGGTCAAGCGTTATCACGCCGCCCTGGATGAAGGCGTGACCGTGGCGCGCCATATCGTGAAGGATGCCGACGGCAAATACGCGCGCGGCTGGGCCCCCTATGTCGGCGGGGTGTGGACGGAAACGGTGAACACCGTCGTGTCCGCCGAACTGCTCCGCGATTATACGGCGCGGCTCAGCGCCATGCCCGCCCGTTTCGAGCTGCATCCGCAGGTGGTTAAGATCCACGAGGCGCGCCGCGCCATGGCCGCCGGCAACCAGCCGCTGGACTGGGGGTACGCCGAGACCCTGGCCTACGCCAGTTTGCTGCACGACGGCTATCCGGTGCGTCTGTCGGGCCAAGACAGCGGCCGCGGTACGTTCTTTCACCGCCACGCGGTGGTGCACAATCAAAAAGAGGTGGGCAATTACATCCCGCTGCAACATCTGTTCGAAGGTCAGCCGCGCTTCAATGTCATCGATTCACTGCTCTCCGAGGAGGCGGTACTGGCGTTTGAATACGGCTATTCCACCGCCGCGCCGGAAGGATTGGTGATATGGGAAGCGCAGTTCGGCGATTTCGCCAATAACGCGCAAGTGGTCATCGATCAGTTCATCAGTTCCGGCGAAGCCAAATGGAATCGCCTGGCCGGTCTGGTCTGTCTGCTGCCGCACGGTTATGACGGCCAAGGCCCGGAACATTCCTCGGCGCGGCTCGAGCGTTACCTACAATTGTGCGTCGGCGACAACATGCAAGTCTGCGTGCCGACTTTACCCGCGCAGATGTTTCACATGTTGCGTCGCCAGGCCTTGCGCAAATACCGCAAGCCGCTGATCGTGATGACGCCGAAGAGTCTGCTGCGCCACCGCTGGTCGGTGTCGGCGCTCGCCGACCTCAGCGATGGACGGTTCCAATTGGTGATCGGCGAAGTGGACCCGCTGAAAGACGGCGAGGTACGCCGCGTGGTCTTGTGCAGCGGCAAGGTGTATTTCGATTTGCTCGAACAGCGCCGCGCCGATCAACGCAAAGACGTCGCCCTCATCCGCGTCGAACAACTCAATCCCTACCCGCACGAGGCGCTGGCGGCGGAGCTGTCGCGTTACAAAAAGGCCAAGGACATCGTCTGGTGTCAGGAAGAACCGGAAAACCAGGGCGCCTGGCGCTTCATGCAACCGCTGTTGCAGGCGGATTTGAACAACGGCCAGACCTTGAGTTACGCGGGACGGCCGGCTTATGCCGCGCCCGCCGAAGGTTCATTGATCAGGCATCAGGCGGGCCAGGCGGCTTTAGTGCTTGAGGCCTTGGGGTCGGAGAGTCAGGCGCGTAAAAGCGACGTGCGGATCGCAAAAGGGTAAAGGGAAAACATCATGCGCATCGAAGTAAAAATACCGGCCTTACCCGAGTCGGTGGCTGACGCCACCCTCGCCAAATGGCACAAGCAAGCGGGGCAACGCGTGCGCCGCGATGAAAACCTGGTGGATCTCGAAACCGATAAGGTGATGCTGGAAATCGTCGCGCCGCAGGACGGTGTGCTCGCCGAAATCAAACAACCTGACGGTACGGTGGTGAAGAGCGGCGAGACAGTGGCGGTGATCGACACCGACGGTGTGGCGGCCGGGCCGGCCGCGATAGCCAGCGCACCCGCGCCGGCCGCCGTACCCGTTGCGGCAGCGGAGAGCGGCGCGCCGCCGTTGTCTCCCGCGGTGCGCAAACTGGTGGCGGAACAGGCGCTGAATCCCGCGCAGATTTCCGGCAGCGGCAAAGGTGGCCGAGTCACCAAGGGCGATGTGATCCGTCATCTGGAACAGCCCGCCGCGCCATCCCCGGCGCCGAGTCTCGCCGCCGCGCCGCCGCGCGGCGGGCGTAACGAACAGCGGGTGCCGATGACCCGCTTGCGGGCGCGCATCGCCGAACGGTTGGTCGAGGCGCAACACACCGCCGCCATGCTCACCACCTTCAACGAGGTGAACATGCAGCCGGTGATGAATTTGCGTAAGCGTTACCAGGACGAGTTTCAAAAGAAGCACGGCAGCAAGCTGGGTTTCATGTCCTTTTTCATCAAAGCCGCGGTGGAGGCGCTCAAACAATATCCGGTGGTCAATGCCTCCATCGACGGCGGCGATGTGCTTTATCACAACTACTTCGACATCGGCGTGGCGGTGAGTACCGCGCGCGGTCTGGTGGTGCCCATCATCCGCGACGCCGATGTATTGTCCTTCGCCGAGCTGGAGCAGACCGTAGTGGACTACGCCAACCGCGGCCGCGAAGGCAAACTCACCCTGGAAGAATTGACCGGCGGCACCTTCACCATCACCAACGGCGGCGTGTTCGGCTCGTTATTGTCCACACCCATACTCAATCCGCCGCAGAGCGCCATCCTCGGCATGCACAAGATCGCCGAGCGGGCGATGGTCGAGGACGGCCAGATCGTGGCGCGGCCCATGATGTATCTCGCGCTGTCTTACGATCACCGTCTGGTGGACGGCCACGACGCCGTGCGGTTTCTGGTGACCATCAAAGACATGCTGGAAGACCCGGCACGCCTGTTGTTGCAGGTGTGAGGAGAGCGGGCGAAGCAAATAACAGCGGATAGCTCGGAGCGGTATTGATGAAGCACATTATCCCGATCGCGTTTCGCGGCTCGACCACCCCGGCGGCGTGCGCCGCCACCCCTCCTTATTCAAGGAGGGGAGTTTTGTTTCTGTCCCGGTTAGTGAGGCGAGGTGTTGAAAACACATGGCCTGAAATTTTCGGCCACGGCGTTTTGTTTCTGTCCTAGTTAGTGAGACGAGGTGTTGCGTTTCTTTGTACGCCAGTGGTGCGAAGCGCTCCGTTTTCCCTGTCTGAGCGAATGACTTGGTTTCTCCCCTCCTCATCGAGGAGGGGTGCCCCGCAGGGGCGGGGTGGTGAAGCGCGCGGCATGATTCGCGATTGTATGAGTGCTCTCTGGATATCCAAACGGGTGAATTCGAATCGTCGGCGCTCACCCCGTGTCCCCTGCTGACTGAGTAAACGAGGATGTGGTATGGATAGCTTCGACGTAGTGGTGATCGGCGGCGGACCGGGCGGTTATGTGGCGGCCATCCGCTGCGCGCAATTGGGACTGAAGACCGCCTGCGCCGATGACTGGCGCAACGAGGACGGTAAGCCCGCGCTGGGCGGTGCCTGCCTCAATGTCGGCTGCATCCCGTCCAAAGCCTTGCTGGATTCCTCTCATCATTACGAACACCTGCAACATCAGCTGCCAGCTCACGGCATCACCGTCCAAGGTGTGCAGCTCGATATCGGCGTGATGCAGGCGCGCAAACAAAAAGTGGTGCGCACCCTCACCGGCGGGATCGAGGCCTTATTTCTCAAACACAAAATCACCTGGCTGCGCGGGCGCGGCCGTTTGTTGGGCGAGCGGCAGGTCGAAGTGCGCGGCCACGACGGCGCGACCCAGGTGGTGCAAGGCAAACACCTCATCATCGCCACCGGCTCCAGCCCCGTGCCGCTGGCGCACGCGCCGTTCGATGGCGAGCGCATCGTCGATTCCACCGGCGCCTTGGGCTTCAGCGAAGTTCCGAAGCGCTTGGCGGTGATTGGCGGCGGCGTCGTCGGTTTGGAGCTGGGCAGCGTGTGGCGGCGACTGGGCGCCGAAGTCGTAGTACTCAATCGTGGCAAGACACTGCTCTCGAAAGTGGACGAAGATTTGAGCAAAGAGGCCTACCGCCAATTGAGCGTGCAGGGCATGGACATCCGCCTCGGCGCGCAGCTGACCAAACTCACGCTCAATAAAAAACAGGTGAGCCTGCAAATCCACGATGATCAAGGCGACGAGATACTGAAAGTCGATCGCGTGCTGGTCGCCACCGGCCGCGCGCCGAACACCGTGGGCTTGAATGCCGAGGGTGCCGGCCTGAACTTGGACAAACGCGGCTTCATCATGGTGGACGAACACTGCCGCACCCAACTGCCCGGCGTCTACGCCATCGGCGACGTGGTACGCGGCCCCATGCTGGCGCACAAGGCCTCCGAGGAAGGTGTGATGGTGGCCGAGCACATCGCCGGTCAGGCCGGGCATGTGAATTACGCGACGATACCGTGGGTCATTTACACCTGGCCGGAGATCGCCTGGGTCGGCAAGACCACCCAGCAATTGCGCGACGCCAACAGCGACTTTCGCAGCGGCGTATTTCCCTTCATGGGCAACGGTCGCGCCCACGCCATGGGCGACGCGGGCGGTTTGGTGAAGATCTTGAGCGACGCCAAGACCGACCGGGTGCTGGGCGTGCACATCATCGGGCCCTTGGCGTCGGAACTGATCAGCGAGGCGGTGACGGTGATGGAGTTCGGCGGCGCGGCGGAAGACATCGCCCGTACCGTGCATGCCCATCCCACCCTGTCGGAGGCCATGCACGAGGCAGCCTTGGCGGTGGCGGGACGCGCTTTACACCGTTGAGGCCGCTCGGCGTATTGGGGTGTAGTAAAACGCTGAATGGCCGATAGACAAGATTAGGTTGTGTAGCGGCGGACACCATCGGTGAAGATCGAAAAACAATTTCTCTCCGCGTTTCTCGACGATCTCAATCGCAATCGGGTGGTGTTGCCCACGTTGCCCGAAGTGGCCGTGCAAGTGCGTAATCTGGTCAACAGCCCCAAGACCACCACCCGGCAAATCTCGCGTTTGATCAGCGCCGACCCGGCCTTGTCGGCGCGTTTGCTCAAAGTCATCAACAGCCCGGCCTTGCGCGCACAGGAGAAGATCGAAAATGTCCAAAGCGCGGTGACGCGGCTCGGTGCGGTGCAACTGCGCAATCTGGTCACCACGCTGGTGATGCAACAACTCTATCAAGCCAAGGGGACTCAACGCACCAAACAACGGCTCAAGGAATTATGGGCGCACAGCGCCAAGGTGGCCGCGCTGAGTCTCGTCATCGCCAAACGTTTTACCCGCTTGCAACCCGATCAAGCCATGCTGGCCGGTTTGATACACGATATCGGCGTGTTGCCCATACTGCACCACGCCGAGACTTATCCGCAGCTGGCCGGCGATCCGGCTGCGCTGGAAGAAGTGATCCAACATCTGCACACCCTCATCGGCCCGTTCATTTTGGATGAATGGGGCTTCTCCGCCGAGCTGGTGGCGGTGACTTCACAACATGAAGACCTCTGGCGCAATGAAGGTTCGGAGATCACCTATGTCGATGTGGTGATCGTCGCCAATCTCCACAGCCATCTCGGCGGCGAGCATCGCTTGACCAAAATGGATTGGAACGATATTCCGGCGTTTGCCAAGTTGGGACTCACCCCCGCCGAGACTATCGCCACCCTCGATGCGGCGCGTGAAGAATTGCAGGAAGTGAAGAGCTTGTTCACTCAGCAGGCAACGCCGCCCGCGCGCACCGGCTAGGGGATCACCGTCCCAGCGCCGCGACGATCTCATTCACCAGCGGTTTCATGAAAAAACTTTCCTCGGGCATCATATCCACGCGCGCGCCGATATTTTTCAAGCCGTCGGCGACGATGGGCCCGACGGCGGCGACCTTGACTTGCGCCAAACCCTTTTTGAGCGTTTCTTCAAGCTGGTTTCCTTTGGCGACGTCGCGCAGACGCGTAACTTGTTGCGTGCTGGTGAAGGCGATGACGTCGATGCCGCCCAGCGCCAGCTTCTGAATGAGCGCGATCACTTTGCCGTCATCGGCCTGGTCGGCGTAGATGTACGGCGCGACCGGATAAGGTATGGCGCCGGCCTGCTTGATGACATCGATGAGCTTGAGACTGGGTTCGCTGCCATAGAGCTGCACGCCGATGCGGCGGCCGTGGAGGTTCAGCGTGGCGAGGGTGGCGATGAGGCCGTCGGTGGTCGCTTGCTCGGCGGCGAGGTCACTGCGCAAACCGATGTCGCGCAGGGCCTTGGCCGGTTTGGGGCCGCGAGTGAGCTTGCGAACCTCGCCGAGCCGATCAATGAACGCCTGTTTGAGGCCCGCCCGGTCGGCGAAACCGAGCAGGCGGCGCAGGCCTTCGCCGGTGAACAGAATCAAGTCATCCATCTCGCCGTTGATGAAGCGTCGCAACCATGCGAGCACCGGCGTGGGATCGGGGGCATCGAGGATGCTCACCAGTGGGCAACGCAAGGTGGCGGCGCCGCGGCTTTCCAGCATCTGGGCGAAGAGGTCGAGCTCGCGGGTCTCCGGCAAGGCAATCATACGGCCGGTCAAGGGTAACGACATTGTAAATCTCCTGCTGTACTCATTAAGAAAATAATAGATATTCCCAATAACCTGTTCACGCCCCGGGTTAGCGTAGCGAGGATTCGCGGTAGGGATATATTAAGCTTCAATCTTCCGGTGAATGCCAGTTCGAAGTGCGGCGTGAACGTTATACGAAATGAAGAATAAGAAATGAAACAATGCCAGTCTCAGCCAGTCAACGTGCCACCGCTATGGTCGCGAGCAAGACCTGCGCAGTATGGGCTTGTTTTTTGTCTGCTGTTTTTACTTGTCGGATGTGCTCTTACGGAGCCCCAAGAAGATCGTCTCTATTTGGCTGAACCGAATTTCGATGTGTCGCGGCCCTCAGGAAACGATTCGCACCTCCGTGTGCGAATCGACCTCGGTCTCGCGACGTTGATTCCTTTCGCCCCGGCCGCCCTGCGTCCGCCACGACGCGCTACTGCGCAGCACCCCATGGCTACAACAATGGCTGACGCCGCTTCGCGTCTACCGCGGGCTCCTCGCCCTCGCTTTGCTCTCCTTGGCTCGTCGTTCGCCGGACAACAAAACACTGCTTTTGATGTATGGCCTCCCTCGCTCGCCGCGTACCCTGGCCTTGTATGAGTTCGACACCGGGCTCTTGTCGGTCTTTCAGCCACCGCCAGGAGAGGAATGGGGGATGGGAACGTTTTCCGCGGACGGGAAGCAGATCGTGTTTGTTGTCGGTCTCGGCGACGACGTGGTCACGCAGATTGCAACCGTCAATCTCGACGGTACCGGCTCTCGCGTGCTGACATCTACTCAAGATCGCAAGGGCACTCCTAGCTTCTCCCCCGACGGCAAACGCCTCTTGTTCGCCAAGGCGGGACAGGAGAGAACTTCCGGGAAGACGCGCTTTGCCGATTACGATATCTACGAACTCGATATCGCCAGCAAGCAAGAGACACGACTCACGGAGTTTGGATTTTTTTCAGCTAACCCTCCGGCATATCTCCCCGACGGGGAGCGGTTCATCTTTTCCGCGGAGCCGCTGAGAAACTTCCAGGCATACCGGGAACAATTTCAGCAAAATACCATTTTTGTCATGAGCAAAACGAACCGCGATCTGAAACCGGCGTTTACCCGAGGCGACCATTCCAGTTCGCCAAGTATTAGTGCCTATGGGACGAAAATCTTGTTTCTCTCAAGGTCCAACGATCTCGATAATTCTAATGGAGAATACTTTAATTTCGACCTTTTCCTAAAAACACCCGATGGCATTACACGCCTGACCAAGCTTGAGTCGGTGATAACGCAAGGAAGTCTTTCTCCCGACGGGAGCCGGGTGGTGTTTTTCTCTCAGAAGGAGCGTCCCGGCGTAGCGTTCACCGTAGAGCAGAAGCATAAGATGCGTAACCTTGAGAAGGATTTCATGGTGATGAACAGCGACGGTACGGATATGAAGAAAATCGACTTGCCTGCGCCAAGCCGGGTGATTCGCGTGACGCGTGATTGAAAGGGAGATTATGTGAAGAAGTTCCTTAAATGGTTCTTTATCCTGGGTGGAATCCTGCTCGCGATTATTGTCCTCATCTTTGGCTTCGGCATTTGGGCATCGTATGAAACGGGAAAGCGGTTGGATATTGGTTATGGCGTCTCGACGAGCCCACGGCTGGTGAGGCTGGAGATTGGCGACAAGGTGTTTGCCATACCCCAGAATCATATCTGGTCGCGCGAAGATTGGAAGGGAGGTAAGGTCCAGGGAGTCAACCTTCAAGCCCTCTTACCTAACTTTGAACCTTATACTGAAGCAAGTCGACATGAATTTGAGAAGCTGGGGTGGAATCGTAAAATTAATTTAGTACTAAAACAAAGTGATGCTTATGCAAAAAATAAAATTACTATTTCGCGATTAGAAAATTATAAGCAGTTATCGCTAGGACGAGACATAACTACGAAACCAGCTCAATTTGGGCTTACTAGGATTTACGGAATCACCTGGTCACCCGGGAAGGAATTTTTCATCGGTTCACTGCCGGACGGGGGTTTTTACTGGGTAACCTGCGCCCCCGAAGGCGAGTACAAGTTTCCCCATTGTAGCACTACACTCAATTATTCTGATTACACGTATATCGACTATGCCTTCGCAAAAAAATACCTGTCCGACTGGGCTTCCATAGATAAGGGTGTTGTTAATCTGCTTCGCCAATTTGAAATCAAGGAAAAACTAGGAGAACAAAAATGAGTCTTACACCGGAAGTTGTTGTACAACTTGAAGCATACAAAAACGCTGGCGATGCCGCAGGCTATTACGACCTTGTGCGTGTTAATGGCCATGATTACGGCAACCTTGCCTACGCGAAGTGCACACCCTCGGCGGGGTGGTGACTCCCGCGCAAGCGCTGATGATCATCGTGCCCGAGTCCCATTCATTGGAAGTCGAAACCTGGCTGGCCAACAAGGACATCGGTTTTGTGGAAGCGGGGCAACGCGCCGAGGTGAAGGTCGAGGCCTTTCCTTTCACCAAGTACGGCACGCTCAAGGGCAGCGTGGTGCATGTGTCCAGCGACGCCGTCCCCGACGAAAAGCTGGGGTTACTGTACAAAACTAAAGTACGCATCGAACAAGCGACCATCAATGTCGGTGACAAAGACATCAATCTCAGCCCCGGTATGGCGGTCACCGCCGAGATCAAGACCGGTAAGCGCAAGTTGATTGAATATGTGCTCAGCCCCGTGATGGAGTATGCGGACCAGAGCGCCAAAGAACGTTAATCATTATCTTTAAACCAGGAGAGAGCGGTATGACAGCGGACAAGAAAATTAACGAACCCCAGAACGTGAATAAAGAAAACCCCACGCCTGTCGTGCAAGCGGAGAAAAAAACCAACGGCGCGGCGGGTCCGGCCGCCGGCGCGCGCCGGCAACGTACCATCAAGGACCCCAACGAACTCGCCAGCCTGGTGCTGCTACATATCGACGCCGTGCATGCGCGCAAGGACGATCTGACTGCAGCCATAAAGAACCTGGCCGATATCACCAAGCAACTGACGCGTGCTTATGGCGAACATACCAAGACCATCAAGGCGCTACAGCAACGGATCAAGGTCTTGGAAGAGAAAGCAAGCGAGTAGCCTGCGGGGTTGAGCGTTGCTTGCGAAACCCGGGGTCTTTTGATTGGAGGCTGTGAATCCCGGGTTTTCGCTTCCGCTCAACCCGGGCTACTTGCTGTGGATTGACCTCATTCAACCTTACACGGGTACATCGAGCGGGAAATAGTGATCCCCGATTGGGGTGGGTATGTGGATACTAAGGCGCCATGTTATGACGAGCGGTGATGTGTTGGGCTTCATTTCATTCAGTCCAACCTACGGACTGCGTATTTATGAATATTGGAAAGATTTATGCAATTTATAAAACGTTTTTTTAATGCTCACTCTACAATGATGACGTTTTTTGTAGTCTTGTCACTACTGTTTTACGTCGCTTGTGTCATTGAGGCAGGGGTCATGTCTCAGGCTAGGTCGAACGCCTATGCAAATATGGCGAATAATGCGATGGATAAATTAGGGGTAGAGCGTATGGTCGGTAATGACGGAGGGGTAGGGTGTGCCCATTACTTGCTGCAAAACTGTGTGGCTTTGTCTTTACCTATAGGCGCTATAGATCAGCCGAAGGTGATTAGCGGTGTTCTTGAGGCTATTCGCCATCCCTGCCACTACCTGGCAAATCCCTTAATCAGTGATAAGAATGATGAGGAAATGTTGCTGGAATGGAAGAAGCATCCGAACAATAAATCAAACTGGAGATCCTTTGGTTGTGGTGAAGGCATGACAATAAAGGACAAAGTAATATTGAATGTTTACGACCGTGATCGACAGACATTGATAATTAGAATTGTTAAACCTTAAGGAGGGTCTTGTATGTCAGGTTTTGGAGTTAGAGTGCATGTGGATTCAATGGATTTATCAAACATCTCGCTAGGCCATACATGGATTGAGGTTTTCAGGCCAGATGGTACTTCAGAGCAATGGGGATATTATCCTATCTCTAACTCGGGTGAGAATATTCCTTATGTGCCAGACCCTGCGCCAGGAGAGTTACAGAGAGATGACGATAGAAATCCAGATTGGTCGTCGCCAACGTATGAGATTACGGAGGCGCAGTACAACGACATCAGGAATTACGTGAGTTATGTGCGCCTAAATCCAGGTGAGTGGATTATGGGATGGAATGATTGCGTGGAGTTTGTTGACCAGGTATTGGAGGTTGCAAACCTACCAAGTATTCCAGATCTAGGTCCAGTATTGCCTGGAACGATTCCCTACGAGTGGGAACTATACAAAGACTTATACGAAATACGAAAAGTCATTGGATATGACAATAATATTGCAGAAAAAAATAGATTTTCGATCACTCTTACACAGGCCGCACCTTTAGCACCTACGGTAACTCCTTTGACTATGTCTCCGCCACCGGTGGTGAATGGCCGCATCGATGTTTCTGATGGGAGACAGTGGAACGATGAGGCCGGTTACTATCCAACGCTGGATTTAGCTGAATATTACAATAATGGCGGGTCGTTCCACGGTGGAGGCGGAGATGATTATATTGTAGGCGATTCTGACGACAACCATTTTTTTGGAGACAATGATAACGATGAACTGCATGGTGGCGGAGGCAGTGATGGTCTCGAAGGTGGCTTTGGCAATGACTGGTTGTTCGGAGAAGACGGCAATGATCTTTTGCTTGGTGGTGCCGGCGTAAACGTGCTTGATGGCGGCAATGGTGATGATGTTCTCATCGGTAGTAGCCACGATCTCGGTTATCCAGCCGTGGAAAGTATCGATGTTATGTATGGCCAAGATGGCGACGATCTCCTGATGAATTATCTTGGATTCGCTACCATGTATGGTGGCGAAGGTGATGATACTTTGCTTACTAGTACTGGAAATGATTATTTAGATGGAGGTGCTGGCGCGGACTTCATTAACGCATGGGTTGGAGACGACACTATTTATGGCGGGGACGGTGACGATTTAATTAGAGCGGGAAAGCGTTGGACTTATGAGCCTGTGCCTGAAAATTCCACCGACAATGATTATATAGATGGTGGAATGGGGAATGATACTATTTTAGCTGATGATGGCGATGATTATGTAAATGGTGGTGATGGACAGGATGTGGTCGTTGGTGGTCTAGGACGTGATGTTATATATGGTGGTGCAGGGGATGACCTATTGTTTGGTGGCTATATATCAGCCGCAGTTGAGCTTTATACTTTTTACGAGCCACCCAGAATCGTACCTTATGTCACTAATCCTGTTGAGGGGCTCGTGATTGAAAACCTTCCCACGCGCAATCTACTTGGGACTCAGCATTTCACTACAGAATTTCTAAATTCCTCCGCCGGCGCGTTAGCGTATGACCACATCCCTTTGGGTATTGACACTGTCGCGGACAATAAATATATCGACGGCGGGTCAGGCAACGATATTGTGATAGGCGCCATGGGTCACGATACGCTTGACGGTGGCGAAGGCAACGATGCCTTATATGGGCAGGCGGGAGATGACGGCCTGTTCGGTGGCAATGGAAATGACGCGATTTATGCCGGAGCCGGTGATGATGTGTTGGTGGGGGGCGAAGGGCGCGATGCTTTATTTGGTGGAGAAGGTGCTGATTTAATTATTGGCGGTGCCGACAGTGATCTGATCCAGGGTGGCGATAACGGTGATATCGCCTTCGGCGGTGACGGTGATGATCTTATTTTAGGTGAAGAAGGCGCGGATACGCTCTATGGTGAAGCCGGCCGGGATGAAATTCAGGGCGGGATCGGCAATGACACTATTTTCGGCGGTGACGGTGATGATGTTATTTTCGGTGAGGATGGCGCGGATACGCTCAATGGCGGAGCGGGCAACGATGAAATTCAGGGCGGGATTGGTAATGACATTATCCTCGGTGGTGATGGTGATGATCTTACTTTCGGTGGAGAAGATGCGGATGTAATCAATGGTGAAGCCGGCAACGATGTGCTTCTCGGTGGAGATGGCGCTGATGTGCTCGATGGCGGAGCTGGGAACGAGGAAATCCAGGGGGGTGATGGCAACGACATTATCGTTGGCGGTGCCGATGATGATCTTTTGTTCGGCGACCAGGGTAACGATTCCTTAAGCGGTGGTGCTGGTAATGACAGTTTAGTGGGCGGCACTGAGGATGACATCCTCTTGGGCGGTGACGGCGATGATCGTCTGTTCGGTGAAGATGGTGTGGATGTGCTCGATGGCGAAGCGGGCGACGATGAAATCCAAGGAGGTTATGGCAGCGACCTTATTGTTGGCGGCGCCGATAACGACCTTTTATTCGGCGACGAAGGTAATGATTCCCTAGACGGCGGTACTGGGAACGATACCCTAAATGGTGGTGGCGACAATGACGTCCTGCTTGGCGGTGATGGTGATGATGTTCTGCACGGTAGTGAGGGGGAAGATTACCTCGATGGCGGGGCCGGCAATGACGTCCTCTATGGCGGCGCTGGAGACGATCAGTTAATCGGTGGCGCCGATGTCGATAGTCTGAATGGTGATGAGGGGCGCGATACCTACACTTATATTGACGCGGGTGGCATGGTATCCATTTCTGATACGTCAGGTGTCGATACCTTGGCATTCGCCGCCGGCGCCACGCCTACCGGATATTCAACTAATCCCATAAGCGATATCGTTACGTTTTCGTTTGCTAGTGGCGGCGCGGTAAGTTTTAACAGGAACGAAATCGAGTTGATCAAGTTTGCGACTGGCACTCTGAGCTCGGTTGAAGGTTGGGAAGCCGGTGAGGGTGAGTCGTATGTCGGCTCGGTCTCAAATGACAACCTGGTGGGCACGGATCGCAATGACATTCTTAATGGCGATCTTGGGGATGATCAGCTTTCCGGTTCCCGCGGCGATGACAGCCTCTCCGGTGGCTTCGGTAATGACGTGTTATCCGGCGGCACGGGTTACGACCAATTAGCCGGTGGCCAAGGAAATGATACCTACGTCTTTGAGTTGGGAGGCGGGCAGGATGTCATTTTTAATTATGTCGCCGCTTCCAGTAGTTATGAGGGTGGCGATGCGCAAGATGTGATTACGCTCACTGGCGGGTATAACAGTATTCAATATCCCAACATTGATTTACAAGGATACTCCGGTATCTGGATTGACTATTTGTATAGCGTAAACGGCGTTTATCAACCTGTAGTTGAGTTGGATAAGCTCACTCTTGGAGAAAATATCGCCCCGAACGCTGTTGAATTCGAACAAGAGGGCGTCGATCTTGTTTTGTCCGTGGTAGATACCACGGATCAAGTGCGCATCAAAGATTGGTTTCTCGGCAATGCCTATCAGCTCGACGGTATTGAATTCGCTAACGGGCGTACGCTGGCGCCGGTTGATGTCCAGGGGATTTTAAATTCCGGTGGTCGTTTGCCGGACAATTCCGCTCCTGTAGGAAATGCGCCGATACCGTACCAGCATTTTTATAGTGGAGTAACATCAGAGTTCTGGATTTCACAATTCGCTTTTTCAGATACTGACCTCGGCGATAAGCTGACCTATTCAGCGACTTTGGCCGATGGTTCGCAATTACCCGCTTGGCTTGGCTTCGATGAGAATCCGGTCTCGTTTACCCTCACGCCGGGCGCGGAGCACGAAGGTGTTTATGCGATTTCGATCATCGTTACGGACCTTGAAGGCTTTTCAACCTCGAGCGGCTTTAATTTGTTTATCACACCTGTGAATCAGGAGATTGTCGGAACGGATCAGTATGATTTTCTCAATGGTGGTGTTGGGGATGACACGATTACCGGTCTGAAAGGGAATGATTGGCTGTGGGGGTATGAAGGCGCGGACACGCTAGTTGGCGGCGATGGAAACGACTATCTTGTCGGCGGTGCATATGACCAGGGGGATGGGTTCGGGCAAAACGCTATATATCCCACACTGCATTCTCCCCCTGATGGGAGCGATGTTCTATACGGCGGGGCTGGGCATGATTTGCTGCTGGGCGGGTACGGTAATGAGTATTTGGACGGTGGCACCGGTAACGATAATTTGTCCGGCGGCTACGGGAGTGATACGTATTACTTTGAACGCGGTTATGGTGTCGACGTTATTGCCGATCATGCTCATTCGCATGCTAGTCTTGCTTTCACCAATGCCGCCACAGTCGATGACATGGATGTCTTGAGATTTGGCGCCGGAATTTTATCTACGGATATTAATGTCATTGTTGAAACCTACGAGGATGAGTGGACTGATGAACCAATCATAGTGAATATATCCATTAATATTGAGGGAACAGCCGATACGATCATCATCAGAAATACTGAAGGCATCAATGGAATGATAGAGCAATTTGTTTTTGATGCGGGCGAGATATTATCACTACAAGATATTGTGGCGCTGGGCGAACCCGGAACGGTGATATTCTCTGGTGGTGGCCTTTATCCGCTTCAACATGAGCCTGCGGTCTTGTTGAATAACCCCATGTTTATGCAAACCGCGATCGCGGGAGAATTATTCCAGCTTCAATTGGCGTCAGACCAATTCATTTCAAGAAATGGGACCCCATTGGAATATGGGGATTTATCGTTGCCCGACTGGCTGAGTTTCGATCCGGAAACCCGAATATTGTCGGGTACGCCCAGCAGTCAAGATATTGGTGCTGTAACAATAAATATTCACATGGGGCAGGCTCGCGATTCTTTCACGCTCAAGGTGGAGGAAGCGAATCATGCGCCTATCTTGGCCGATGCATTAGATGATCAATTGGCTATCGAGGATCAAACTTTCAGCTACCAAGTGCCGGCGAATGCATTTTCTGATGCCGACACGGGCGATAGTTTGCAATTCAGTGCGCGGTTAACCGATAGTTCGGCTTTGCCGGCGTGGCTGCAATTCGACGCCGAAACCAGGACGTTTAGCGGTGCGCCTTTAAATCAAGATGTAGGCGAGTTGGAAGTAAAAGTTACAGTGATTGATGGTCGCGGTGGTGTCGTATTCGATGTGTTTGGATTGAATGTTGAGAACACCAATGATACGCCAACCGTCGCTACTCTTTTGGCTTCTCAAAGCGCACATGCGGGAAGTGCATTTAATTATGCCATCCCAGATAACACTTTCCTTGACGTTGATATCGGGGATCAGCTCAGTATTTCCGCTTCGTTGGAAAATGGCGCGGCCTTACCGGCATGGTTGATATTTGATGCCGCCGAGGGAATTATTTCAGGAACGCCAAACAGTCAGAATGTGGGCGAGCTGGTGATCAAGCTCACCGCTGTTGACAGCGGCGGCGCATCGACATCGACAACCTTGACGATTAATGTCGAGGGTGTGACGGGAGAAGTGATTACAGGAACTTCGGGCAACGACACCGTGACCGGCACAGCGGGCAACGACGTCATCATCGGAGGTACGGGCAGCGACACCTTATTGGGAGGTGAAGGCGACGACACCTTCCTGATTTATGGCACGGACACGGGCGCCGACACCTTCAACGGCGGGGTGGGATACGACCGCGTCTTAGGCGGTGCGGGAGACGACACCGTCCGGATCAGCAACTACAGCGGTACCGACACGGTAGAACTGATCGATGGTGGTGGGGGCGTCAACGTGATCGCGGGAACTAACGGTGGAAACACCATAGACCTCAGCGGCACCGTGCTCCTCAACATCAGCCAAATCGACGCGGGAGTGGGCTATGACACCGTGACCGGCGCAGCGGGCAACGACACCATCATCGGAGGTGCGGGTAGCGATACCCTCTATGGAAATGAAGGGAATGATGTCCTAAATGGTGGTTCAGGTAACGACTCTCTGCAGGGTGGTCGTGGTAACGATACCTATCTTTTTGCTAGAGGGGATGGACAGGATATCGTGTCGGACTATGACTATGACGATGCACAGACCAGTGGGACAACCAAAGATCGCGTTCAATTTGGTCAAGAAGTTGCGGCCGATCAATTATGGTTTACTCGTAACAGCAATAATTTGAAGGTAAGCATAATTGGTACGTCGGATTCCATCACTATCGAGAATTGGTACTCCGGTACCCATTATCAGGTGGAGGAGTTTCGAGCGGCCGATGGCTCTATGCTCTTACAGAGCCAGGTGCAACAGTTAGTAGACGCCATGGCGGCTTTCGCACCGCCGGCCGCCGGGCAGTTGACCTTGCAACCCGAGTTGCAGGATGCGTTGGCGCCGGTAATTGCTTCGAGCTGGCAAACGGCGGCCTAAAGGATACAAAACACGTGATTAAATGAGCGCCATCCCCGAGGGATGGCGCTTTTTTTATGCTGCTCTTCAATAAATCTAATATCAATGAGCAAGTTGACACTGTCTATAAATAGTACCAAAATAGTCCCCATTGTGATTTCGAGGTACGCTAGGTGCTACGTGTAGGCAAACTAACCGATTACGGCACGGTCGTCATGACCTATTTGGCTCGCGAACCTAAGCAGTTGCACAGTGCCAACGAGATCGCCGCCCAATTGGGGCTGGCCTTGCCCACGGTCAGCAAGTTACTCAAAGCCTTGGTGCAAAACGGTCTTTTGGTCTCTCACCGCGGCGTCAAGGGCGGTTACAGCCTGGCCCTGGCGCCGGAGGAGATTTCGGTGGCGCAAATCATCGCCGCCATCGAGGGGCCGATCGCGCTCACCGAGTGCAGCGATGCGGCGGGGGAGTGTGAGCAGGAGCCGCTGTGTTCGGTGCGGACCAATTGGCAACGAATCAATCGCGCGGTGCGTGACGCCCTGGAGCAAGTCTCGCTGGCGGAATTGGCGCGGCCGGCCCAACAACCCGTGCGTTTCGTGACGCCGGGGACGCTGCCCGGCCGGGTGGCCCGCGAGATAGACGGAGTTTAGTTATGGCAAATCAATCCATCGACGCCCTGGTCAAACGGGAATACACGGCCGGTTTCATTACCGACATCGAGTCCGACAGCCTGCCGCCGGGTTTGAATGAAGACATCATCCGCGCCCTCTCGGCGATAAAGAACGAGCCGGAATTCCTGCTGGAATGGCGGCTCAACGCCTTTCGCCATTGGCTGACCATGGCGACCCCGAGCTGGGCCCATGTCCACTATCCGCCGATTGATTATCAGGCGCTGAGTTATTACTCCGCTCCCAAATCCAAAAAAGACGGTCCCAAAAGCCTGGACGAAGTCGATCCGCAGCTACTGGAGACCTACGAAAAGCTCGGTATCCCGCTCCACGAGCGCGCCCGCCTCGCCGGCGTGGCGGTGGACGCGGTGTTCGACAGCGTCTCGGTTGCTACTACGTTCAAGGGCAAGCTGGCCGAGAAGGGCGTGATCTTCTGCTCTTTCTCCGAGGCGGTGCGCGAGTACCCCGACTTGATCAAACAATACCTCGGCACGGTGGTGCCGACCGGCGATAATTTTTATGCGGCGCTCAACTCGGCCGTGTTCAGCGACGGCTCTTTCGTCTACATTCCAAAGGGCGTGCGTTGCCCGATGGAGCTGTCCACTTATTTCCGCATCAACGCC
>JAHFRV010000032.1 GCA_023266095.1 Gammaproteobacteria bacterium
GTATCCTCGAAAACATCATTCCGTCATCCACCGGCGCGGCCAAGGCCGTCGGTGTCGTGCTGCCCGAGTTGAACGGCAAGCTGACCGGTATGGCCTTCCGTGTACCGACCTCCGATGTATCGGTGGTCGATTTGACCGTTGAGTTGAACACGGCGACGACCTATAAAGATATCTGCGCCGCCATGAAGGCCGCCTCGCAAGGCGAATTGAAAGGCGTCCTGGGTTACACCGAGGAGAAGGTGGTGTCCACCGACTTCCGTGGTGTCAGCACCCCGTCGATCTTCGATGCCGAAGCCGGTATCGCGCTCGACAGCACCTTCGTCAAAGTAGTGTCCTGGTACGACAATGAATACGGCTACACCTGCAATATGATGCGTATGGTGCAGCACGTAGCGAAGTAAAAATGCAGGGCGGGTTAGCCGCGTTTTTTGCGGCATAATCCGCCAGGCGCGCGCATAAGCGCACCCTGCATGCGACGAGATAAGCTGCCGCCTGGCGGCGCGGTGTGGTGGGTTAGACGATGCCGGTGCATCACTAACCCACCTACATTTTTATGACGAGAGATATTTGCCGAGAGACCGCTTTCGCCAAATTTCTTTTAAAAATAGCAGGAGTTATCATCCATGTCCGTAATTAAAATGACCGAGCTCGACCTCGCCGGCAAACGCGTGTTGATGCGCGAAGACCTCAATGTACCGCTGAAAAACGGGCAGGTCGGTGACGATACCCGTATTCGCGCCGCGTTGCCGACGATCCAGCGCGCGGTCAAGGCCGGCGCCAAGGTGATGGTGATGTCGCATCTTGGGCGTCCCGACGAGGGCGTGTACAGCGAGGAGAATTCGGTGCAGCCTGTTGCAGTGCATCTGTCGAAGCTGCTGGGCCAGCCCGTGCGCGTGGTGAAGGATTATCTCAACGGCGTCGACGTCGCCGCCGGCGAAGTGGTGATGTTCGAGAACGTGCGCTTCAACAAAGGCGAGAAGAAAAACAGCGACGACTTGGCCAAACAATACGCCGCGCTGTGCGACGTGTTCGTGATGGATGCCTTCGGCACCGCCCATCGCGCCGAAGCCTCGACCCACGGCGTCGCCAAGTTCGCGCCGGTGGCCTGCGCCGGTCCGTTGCTGGCGGCCGAGCTGGAGGCCCTCGCGAGCGCGTTGGAAAATCCCAAACGTCCGCTGGTGGCCATCGTCGGCGGCTCCAAGGTCTCGACCAAACTCACCGTGCTCGAATCGCTGTCGAAAGTCGTCGATCGGTTGATCGTGGGTGGCGGCATCGCCAATACCTTTATCGCCGCGGCCGGCAATAAAGTCGGCAAATCGCTGTGCGAAAATGATCTGATTCCCCAGGCGCGGAAACTCACCGAGCAGGCGCGGGCGCGCGGCGGCGACATCCCGGTGCCGACCGATGTGGTATGCGGCAAAGAATTTTCCGAATCGGCGCGCGCCGAACTGAAGAAGGTCAGCGAAGTGACTGCCGACGACATGATCTTCGATGTCGGCCCCGAGACTTCCAAAGCATTCGCCAGGATTCTGAAGAACGCCGGCACCATCGTCTGGAACGGCCCGGTCGGCGTGTTCGAGTTCGATCAATTCGGTGAAGGCACCAAGTCCTTGGCCCAGGCCATCGCCGACAGCCCGGCATTTTCCATCGCCGGCGGCGGCGACACCCTGGCGGCGGTGGCCAAATACGGCATCGCCGACAAAATTTCTTATATTTCTACGGGCGGCGGCGCCTTCCTGGAATTTCTGGAAGGCAAAGAGTTGCCCGCGGTGGCGATCTTGAAAGAGCGCGCCAAGGCTTAAAGAGGACGTTCGCGTCATTACCATTACTATTCAGGAGGCAGCTCACTAGCGGTGAAAAGGCGTACTCGTGCGAGGCGCTGTCCGCGACAGTGACATATCTATGTTGAGAAGAACGAAAATAGTGGCCACCCTTGGGCCCGCCACCGACGACCCCAAGGTCTTGGACGGCATCATTCAGGCGGGCGTCGACGTGGTGCGCATCAATTTTTCCCACGGTGAGCCGGCCGAGCATCAGCGGCGGGTGGAGGCGGTGCGTAACCGCGCCCGCGCCCACGGTCGCCAGGTGGGCGTACTGGCGGATTTGCAAGGTCCCAAGATCCGTATCGACCGTTTCAAGGACGGCTCGGTCATTCTGGCCGAAGGCGACCAGTTCGTGTTGGACGCCAATTGGCCCGCCACCGAAGGCAACCGGGAACGGGTCGGCCTTACCTATAAAGAACTGCCCAACGATGTGAATCGCGGCGATACCCTGTTGCTCGACGACGGCCGTATCGTATTGTGGGTGGAGAAGGTGGAAGCGGGCGAGATCGTTTGCAAAGTGATGGTCAGCGGCAAGCTCTCCAACAATAAAGGTATCAACCGCCAAGGCGGCGGTCTGTCGGCGGCGGCGCTCACCGACAAGGACATGGCCGATATCAAAACCGCGGCGGCCTTGGAGGCTGATTACCTCGCAGTTTCATTCCCGCGTTGCGCCGACGATATTCACTTGGCGCGAAAATTATTGCGCGAGGCCGGCGGTCAGGGCGATATCGTCGCCAAGATTGAGCGAGCCGAGGCGGTACAGGCCATTGAGGAAATCCTCGCCGCCACCGACGCGGTGATGGTCGCCCGCGGTGATCTCGGCGTGGAGATCGGCGACGCGGAATTGCCGGCGGTGCAAAAAAACATCATTCGCCTGGCCCGCTCCATGAACCGGGTGGTGATCACCGCCACCCAGATGATGGAGTCCATGATCGAAAACCCCATCCCGACTCGCGCCGAAGTGTTCGATGTCGCCAACGCGGTACTGGATGGCACCGACGCGGTCATGCTCTCGGCGGAGACCGCGGCTGGCAAATACCCGGTCAAGGCGGTGGCGGCCATGGACCGTATCTGCCGCGAGGCCGAGAAGCAGCCGATCGCGATGGTGTCCGATCACCGTTTGAATACCCGTTTCGGCCGCACCGACGAGGCCATCGCCATGGCCGCCATGTACACCGCCAACCATTTGGGGGTGCGTGCCATCGCCTCCTTGACCGAATCCGGTTCCACGCCCTTGTGGATGTCGCGGATCAGCTCCGGCATACCCATCTACGCCTTGACGCCCCATGTGGCGACGCGTAGAAAAGTCACCCTCTACCGCGGCGTGTATCCGGTGAGTTTCAAAGTGGAAACCACCGACCATGCCGTGGTGAACAAAGAGGCGGTCGATGAGCTGGTGCGGCGCGGCGCGGTGCGCGACGGGGATCTGGTGATCATCACCAAGGGTGACCTGATGGGCGTGCACGGCGGGACCAATGCGATGAAGATCGTACGGGTCGGCGATATGTTCACGGGCTCGGATTGAAACCGGCGCCATTCCCGCCCAATGAGTTTTTTTTGTTAAAGCGTTAATATTTGATTACCAACCGACCTTACTGAGGAGATTACGACTATGGCCCTGATATCTTTGCGCCAGCTCTTGGATCACGCGGCGGAACGCGGTTACGGCGTCCCCGCGTTCAATGTGAACAATCTCGAGCAGATGCGCGCCATCATGGAGGCCGCCGCCGAGACCGACAGCCCGGTGATCGTTCAGGCCTCGGCCGGCGCACGCAAATACGCCGGCGCGCCTTTCCTGCGCCATTTGATTCTGGCCGCCGTCGAAGAGTGGCCGGAGATCCCCGTGGTGATGCACCAGGATCACGGCGTCAGCCCGGCGGTGTGCCAGCGCTCCATTCAATTGGGCTTCACCTCGGTGATGATGGACGGTTCCTTGAAGGAAGACGGCAAGAGCCCGGCCTCCTACGAATACAACGTCGAAGTGACCCGCAAAGCCGTCGAGATGGCCCACGCCTGCGGCGTGTCGGTGGAAGGCGAGCTGGGTTGCCTGGGTTCGCTCGAAACCGGCATGGCCGGTGAAGAAGACGGCATCGGCGCCGAAGGCCATCTGGATCACAGCCAGTTGCTGACCGATCCGGAAGAAGCCGCCGATTTCGTCAAGAAGACCCACGTCGATGCCCTGGCCATTGCCATCGGCACCAGCCACGGCGCCTACAAATTTTCCCGTCCGCCCACCGGCGACATCCTCGCCATCGGCCGCATCAAGGAGATCCATGCCCGCATCCCCAACACCCATCTGGTGATGCACGGTTCCTCCTCGGTGCCGCAGGAATGGCTGAAGATTATCAACAGCTACGGCGGCGACATGGGCGAGACCTACGGTGTGCCGGTCGAAGAGATCGTCGAAGGCATCAAGCACGGCGTGCGCAAGGTCAATATCGACACCGACCTGCGGATGGCCTCCACCGGCGCGATGCGCAAGGCCATGGCCGACAATCCCAAGGAATTCGACCCGCGTAAATTCTTCGCCGCCACCATCAAGGCGATGAAGGACATCGTCAAGGCCCGTTACGAAGCCTTCGGCACGGCGGGCAACGCCTCCAAGATCAAACCGCTCAATCTTGAGCAAATGGTCAAGCGTTACGACAAAGGCGAGCTGAATCCAAAGGTTAATTAATTTATAGTTTAAAGCGATCGTATTTCGAGACGATATATAAGGCGGGCCTCTGGTCCGCCTTTTTTTTAGCGTGTGGATTTCGAACCATTTTATTTATGGTATACCTTGCGGGTGATTCAGGAACGGATTCGAGATGGACGCCTTAAGAAACATGAAGACGCCGACGATAGATGAACTGCTCAATCTGGCGAAGGACGGCACGGATCACTATGCCTTGCATCTCGCCGAGGTCAACAAGGAAACCGATGTCCTCGCCACCGAGGACATTTACAACAACAAGGGTGTGTTGCTCACTCGCAAGGGAGCGCGTATTGACCATGGCGCCGCTACCCGTTTGGTGCAACATAAGCTGTTCAAACCCCTCGATCAACAAGTCCAGCTCACGGAGAGTCTGGATAAGCATCAGCTCTATCAAGCCAGTCTGGAAATGATGCATGCGTATCCGGATATGGCGCAGATTCATTCCGCGCTGCAATTTGAACCGGTGTGTCGTGAAGTGTGGGCCAAGGCGGATATCTCGCCTCTGATGATTCAGAAACTCACGGTGCTCAAGCGGCGTTTGCCCAAGCAATTCGAGAACGCGTTATTTTGTGGCTGGCTGTCTATGTTGGTGGCGCGGGAGATGGACCTCGACCCCGCCACGACTTCCGCGGCCTTGTTGGCGGGTTTGATGCACGATGTCGGGTTTTTGCACATCCCGCCGGCGGTGCTGGATAAAAACGCCGCGCTGACCGCCGAGGAGTGGCGGGCTATCCAGTCCCACGTGGTAATCGGGCAGATCTTTGTCGAGTCCATAGCCGACGTGAATCCGATAGTGGCGCGGGCCGTACTCGAACATCATGAACGCTGTGACGGTACCGGCTATCCCCTCGGCCGCGCAGATGAACGTTTGGGCTTGCTGGGCAAGGTGGTCGGCATGGCCGACAGTGTGCAGGCCATCCGGGTCAATCAGTTTAAAAAAACCGGGCGCACGATGCGCGATTTGATGCCCTATCTGCAAATGAACGACACCACTCATTCCTTGCCGCTCTACCGGGTGATGATGTCTATTCTCAAGAAATCAGGTTTGGAGCCGAGCTTGGTGAACTCGTACGGCAGTGTGCGCGCCATGTCGCTTTACCTGCGTCGGCGCGCGGTCATCCTGCTTAAGATTCGCGAATTGTTGCAGGTGTTTCACGCCAATTTGATGAAACACACCGCCGATCAAAAAAACTTCCCGACCTGCGTTACCTTGCACGCGCTGCTGAAAAACGTGTTGACGAAAACCACCTCCTCGGGCCTGGAAGGCAATGATATTCTGCAATGGCTGGACGGTTGCGCTCAAGATGACGATGTCAGCGCGTTGCGCGAACTCAACGAGCTGGAGCTGATCGAGAATGAATTGTTTTGGCATGTCGGCAATGTGCATCGTACCGCCGGGATCTATTTCAACCGGGAGTGTCCGAAGGAAAACGAGACTAGCCGGACTCTGCAGGAAGTGATGCAACAGATCGGCCTCTGCCTCGCTGAGGCGCGGACCTTGAAGTGAGCGGAAGTGGGACGCGGCAGATCCCTTGCGCACTAAATAATCAAAAATCTCCGAGCCCTGATTATCAGGCTTGGTAATACTCCCGATACCACTGCACGAAACGTTCGATGCCCAGCTCGATCGGCGTGTCCGGCTTGAATCCGACATCCTGCATCAAAGCGCCGATGTCCGCGTAAGTGGCGGGTACGTCGCCCTGCTGCAAGGGCAACATGTTCATCTCGGCCTTTTTGCCCAGACACCGCTCGATGACTTCGATGTAGTGCATCAGCTCCACCGGCTGGTTGTTGCCGATGTTGTAAAGGCGGTACGGTGCGCGGCTGCTGGCGGAGTCGGGCGCCTGGCCATTCCAGTCAGAATTCGGTGCGGCGACCTTGTCGAGAGTGCGCATCACGCCTTCGACGATGTCGTCGATGTAAGTGAAGTCGCGTTTGTGCTGGCCGTGATTATAGACGTCGATGGGTTTGCCTTCGAGGATGTTCTTGGTGAACTTGAACAAGGCCATGTCCGGCCGGCCCCACGGACCGTACACGGTGAAAAAACGTAGGCCGGTGGTGGGCAGGCCGTAGAGATGGCTGTAGGTGTGGGCCATCAGTTCGTTGGCCTTTTTGGTGGCGGCGTACAGGCTCACCGGATGGTCGACGTTGTGGTGCACCGAGAAGGGCATATTGGTATTGGCGCCGTACACCGAACTGGTCGAGGCGTAGACCAAGTGCTCGACGCCGTGATGGCGGCAACCTTCGAGGATATTGAGAAAGCCCACGACATTGCTTTCGACATAGACGCGCGGATTGTCGATGGAATAACGCACGCCGGCCTGGGCCGCGAGATTAACCACCCGCTGCGGTTGATGTTGGGCGAAGACGGCTTCAATGGCGTCGCGGTCTTCCAGACTCACCCGTACATCGGTGAATTTCGGGTGGGCGGTGGTGCGCGCCAGTCGGGCCTTTTTCAGGTTGACGTCGTAGTAGTCGTTGAGGTTGTCGATACCGATCACCTCGTCGCCGCGCGCCAGTAATTTAAGGGCGAGGGCATTGCCGATGAAACCGGCGGTGCCTGTCACAAGTATTTTCATTGCATCTCTTTTCTAGTGGGGCGGCAAGCGGGGTGGCCGCCGCCCTGGTGTTTACAATCGGTCGTCGACTTGATCGGCGGGCAGGATACCTTTGACGTCGAACAAGACGTGATTGGGCTTACCGAGTCGGCGGATGGCCTGGGTGCCCATCTCGAGGAATTGGCGATGGGACACGGCCACGATCACCGCGTCGTACTGGCCGTCCTTGAGCTGCGGGATCAGAGTCAGACCGTTGTATTCATGTTTGACTTCCTCGGGATTGGCCCAAGGATCGTAAATATCGACTTGGGCGTGATAGCCCTCCAGCTCGTGGACAATGTCGATGGCGCGGGTGTTGCGGATGTCGGGGCAGTTTTCCTTGAAGGTGAGTCCCAGCACCAGCACCTTGGCGTCCACCACCGGCACGCGGCGGCGGGTCATCATTTTCACCACGCGCTCGGCGACGTGGGCGCCCATATTGTCGTTGATGCGGCGTCCGGCGAGGATGATCTCCGGGTTATAACCGATCTCCTGCGCCTTGTGGGTGAGGTAGTACGGGTCGACGCCGATGCAGTGGCCGCCGACCAGGCCCGGCCGGAAGGGCAGGAAATTCCATTTGCTGCCGGCGGCCTCCAGCACTTCGAGGGTGTCGATGCCCATGCGATGAAACAGCAGCGCCAGCTCATTGATGAGGGCAATGTTGACGTCGCGCTGGGTGTTCTCGATGACCTTGGCCGCTTCGGCGACCCGGATGCTGCTGGCCTTGTGGGTGCCGACGGTGATGATGCGCCGGTACACGGCGTCCACGTAGTCCGCCACTTCGGGGGTAGAGCCGGAAGTGACCTTGACGATGTTAGTCACGCGGTGCTGCTTGTCGCCGGGATTGATGCGTTCCGGACTGTAACCGACGAAGAAATCCTGGTTGAATTTCAAACCCGATTCACGTTCGAGGATGGGCACACAGTCTTCTTCGGTGCAGCCGGGATAGACGGTGGATTCGTACACCACCACGTCGCCCTTCTTGAGGGTCTTGCCCACGCTGTGGCTGGCGCTGAGTAGCGGGCCGAGATCGGGACGCTTGTGACGGTCGATGGGGGTGGGGACGGTGATGATGTAGAAGTTGCTGTCGTCCAGGGCCGAGACATCGCTGGTGACCGTGAGGCGAGTGGCCGCGGCCAATTCATGCGGCTCCACTTCCAGCGAGCTGTCTTTGCCGGCCCAGAGCTCGGCGATGCGCGCCTTATTGATGTCGAAGCCGGTGACCGGCAGATGCTTGGCGAATTCCACGGCCAGCGGCAGGCCCACGTAGCCTAAGCCGATCACGCCGATTTTGGTCTTGCTGATGTCGAACATGCGCTGAATAACCTCGTGCGGACAGGGATTATTGACCCCTGCCGATGGCGTAATACGTAAAGCCTTCTTGTGCCGCGAGGGCGGGGTCGTACAAGTTGCGGCCATCGAAGATGACGGGCTGTTTGAGCGTTAGCTTGAGCGCGGCGAAATCCGGGCTGCGGAACAGGTTCCATTCGGTGCAGATCACCAGAGCGTCGGCGCCGGCCAAAGCTTCGGCGGGCGATTCACACAACAGCAGATCATCGCGTTCGCCATAGATGCGCGCCGTTTCTTCCATGGCGGCGGGGTCGTGGGCCTGTACCCGGGCGCCGGCGGCCCACAGCGCTTCCATCAACACCCGGCTGGGTGCTTCGCGCATGTCGTCGGTATTGGGTTTGAAGGCCAGGCCCCATACGGCGAAGCGGCGGCCGCTGAGGTCCGCGCCGAAGTGGCGGGTGATTTTGCTGAACAACACCTGCTTTTGCCGCTCGTTGACCGCCTCCACCGCCTGCAACAGCTCGGCCTGGTATTCGACGTTACGCGCGGTGCGTTCCAGGGCCTTCACGTCCTTGGGGAAACAGGAACCGCCGTAGCCGCAGCCGGGGTAGATGAAGTGATAGCCGATGCGCGGGTCGGCGCCGATGCCCACTCGCACCCGCTCGATATCGGCGCCGAGCCGTTCCGCCAGATTGGCCAGCTCGTTCATGAAGCTGATCTTGGTGGCGAGCATGGCGTTGGCGGCGTATTTGGTGAGCTCCGCGGAACGGATGTCCATGGCGATGACACGGTCATGATTGCGGTTGAACGGCGCATATAAGGCGCGCAGCAACTCGGTGGTGCGCGGGTTGTCGGTGCCGACGATGATGCGGTCGGGGCGCATGAAGTCGTCGATCGCCGCGCCTTCTTTGAGGAACTCGGGGTTGGAGACCACGTCGAATTCGATCTGCGCGCCCCGTTGTTTGAGCGCCGCGTCTACCGCGCCGCGCACTTTGTCGGCCGTGCCGACCGGCACCGTGGATTTATTGACCACGATGCGATATTCGTTCATGTGGCTGCCGATGCTTTTTGCGACTTCCAACACATGTTTGAGATCGGCGGAACCGTCGTCATCGGGGGGTGTGCCCACCGCGATAAACTGAAATAAGCCATGGACGACCCCGGCGGCAATGTCGGTGGTGAAGTTCAGGCGGCCGGCCTCGGCATTTTTCTTGACTAGGTCGTCCAAACCGGGCTCGTAGATGGGAATGCGCCCCTCGTTGAGCATGGCGATCTTGCGCTCGTCGATGTCGACGCACAGCACTTGGTTGCCCACTTCGGCGAGACAAGCGCCGGTGACCAGGCCAACGTAACCGGAACCAAAGATAGTGACTTTCATGGGGATGCACGCTAGCTAGTTGGGGGTAAAAAATGCCAGTATATTACATCGTTGCGCTGGCGGCGTAAGCCGCCGGAGAATAACAGAAAGGCAACAGTGCGTCATCCGTCTCCTCCCGTGCCGGGTACGGGCGTAAATTTTGTCCGAAGAACGGCCGTTATACTGCCATGGGAATTATGCCTGGGGTAATGCCGTCCGTGCGCAGTGCATTGTATAACTTGCTGGAGCATCCCGGATTCCGGGAAGGAGTCTTATGGCATACCCGTCATCTGAGCCCCAACCATACTGTATTCGCGGAAGGTGAACGCAGTCATGAGGTCTATTTGATTCTGGCCGGCAACGTGCGGGTGGTGGGGAATGTGAATCTGGACGAACATCGCCAATTGCATCCCGGTTTCAGTGAATTGGGTAAGGGGCAACTTTTCGGGGAAATGCCCCTCTTCGACGGCGAACCCCGTTCGGCGACGGTGGTGACTTTGTCCGACTGCGAGTTGGCGGTGATGGACGGTGACAGGCTGATGGCATTTCTGGACGCCCATCCGGAGCTGGGTTATCCCATCTACAAAGAACTCATTCATTCCATGGTGGGACGCTTGAGGCAAGCAAACAAACGCATATTTTCCCTGTTCGCCTGGGGGCTTAAGATGCGAGGCATCGATCAGCACTTGTAAAAACCATGTTTGGTTAAAATGACTCGGGCGCCGGGGCTGGCCTGGCACAGAGGATATTATCGGGAGCGCGTCTGGACGAGGTTGCCAGGACGCGGATTGAATAGGGAGTAGGGAATGAAATTGCGCATTGGGAGCCCGGTGGTACGCTGGCGATGCCGGGAGGATGCGGCGTGATCAGGGTGTTCGGCCATTACATCCCGCGTTCCTTTATCATGCTCGGTCTGATTGAGTTCGGGTTGCTGATCTGCGCCGTTTATGTCGGCGTCTGGTTGCGTTTCCGGAATGCACCGCTGGAGCTTGTCGAAGTCGAGCCGGTGGCGCTCAAGGCCTTTTTGTTCGCTGCGGTGATGATCTTCACCATGATCACGGTGGGTTTGTATCAGCGCAATTTCCGCGAAGGACTGGGCGGTATGCTGCTGCGGCTGGCGCTCAGCGCGGTGTTGAGTCTGATCGTCATGACCGTATTGTTTTATCTGTTCCCTTCGGTGTTTCTCGGTCGTGGCGCCTTCGGCATCGCCTTTTTTATCGCCGTGGTGAGCGTGGCGGCGGCACGAGCGCTATTTTTCCGGTTGGCGGATCAGGAAGCCCTCAAGCGCCGGATATTGGTGCTGGGCGCGGGCAAACGGGCCGAGCATATTTCGATGTTGCGCCGCAAGTCGGATCGTCGCGGATATCACGTCGTCGGTTATGTGCATGTGCCCGGCGAACATGATGTAGTGGAATCCGAACTGGTGATCCGCCGCGATACGACGCTGCTGGAGTTGGCCCAGCAGCGCCGGGTGGACGAGATCGTGGTCGCGGTGGAGGATCGCCGCAAGAATTTTCCGGTGCATGAGATACTCGATTGCCGGATGGCGGGCATCGAGGTGGTGGATATTCTTTCTTTTCTGGAGCGACAAATGGGTCGGGTCATGCTCAATCTGCTCCATCCCAGCTGGTTGATTTTTTCCGAGGGATTCCGCTATGGCCTGTTGCGCGTGGTGACCAAGCGGAGCTTCGACGTCCTGGCGAGCTCGGCGGTGTTGCTGGTCACTTGGCCGTTGATGCTGCTGGCGGCCCTGGCGATTTATCTCGAGAGTGGTTTGCGCGGCCCGATTTTTTACCGGCAGGTGCGGGTGGGCGAGAATTGGCGACTCTTTCAGTTGACCAAATTTCGCAGTATGCGCACCGATGCCGAATCGGACGGCGTGGCGCGCTGGGCGCAGAAGAACGACAACCGGGTGACCCGGATCGGGGCCTTCATGCGCAAGACCCGTATCGATGAACTGCCCCAGTTGTTCAATGTGCTGAAGGGGGATATGAGTTTCGTCGGCCCCCGCCCCGAACGGCCGATCTTTGTCGAGCGGCTGTCGGAAAAAATCCCCTTTTATGCGGAGCGGCACCGGGTCAAACCGGGCATTACCGGTTGGGCGCAGATCTGTTATCCCTACGGCGCTTCGGAAGAGGACGCCGCCCAGAAACTCCAATTCGATTTGTATTATGTGAAAAACTACAGCCTCTTCCTCGATCTGTTGATTCTGTTGCAGACGGCGGAAGTGGTGATTTGGGGACGGGGTGCCCGCTGACGCCGCGGGTCGATGTCGACCGGCCGTGCCGCACGGTTGCCGCGCGATAGTGGAATAAAACGAGAATGGAAGCGGGGGGCATGATTAGTCTCGGTAGTCTGAGTTACGGTAGTGCGATGCTGGCCTTCGCGGTGCTGTCGCTATTGCTGCTGACCAGCTGGCGCGGCCGCCTGCAAGGCGGTTTGTTAGTAGCGGCTGCCCTGGTCAGCCTCCTCTGGGCGGGAGTGATCGCCGCCTTGCAGCTAGGCATAGTCGCCTTGTTGCCCGCCGCCGGCGTGCTGGAAGTGCTGCGTGCGCTGTTATGGGCGATTTTTCTCTTGAAATTGCTCAACCCCAACCAGGGTTGGCGGGTCTTGCTGGCTGGGCGGGCCCGTTGGTGGACCCTTGGTTTGTCGGCGCTCTCGGCGCTGTTGCTGGCCTTGGTGCTGGTGCCTATCGTGGCCAACGAACCCCTGGTGGATGCCCTGGGGGTGGACGCGCGCATCCTCGGCCAAGTGATCATGGCGGTGGCGGGGTTGGTACTGGTCGAGCAGGTGTTCCGCAACACCCGGCCCGACAGCCGCTGGGCCATAAAATACCTATGTTTTGGCATAGGTGGACTGCTCGCCTACGACTTCTTTTTTTATTCCGATGCGCTTTTGTTCAAGCGGCTCGACCTCGATTTGTGGGAGGCGCGCGGCTTGATCAACGCCCTGGTGGTGCCGCTCATCGCGGTGTCGGCGGCCCGCAATCCGGAGTGGTCGCTGGATGTGTTCGTGTCGCGGCGTATCGTATTCCACAGTGCGGCGGTATTGGCGGCGGGTCTCTATTTGCTGGCGATGGCCGCCGGTGGCGTGTATCTCCGTCTTTACGGCGGCAGCTGGGGCAGTCTGGCGCAAGCGGCGTTTTTATTCGGCGCCGGCCTGGTCTTGATCGTGTTGATGTTTTCGGGGCAGATGCAGGCCCGCCTGCGGGTGTTTCTCAACAAGCATTTTTTCAATTACCGCTACGATTACCGCGAGGAATGGTTACGCTTCATCGGTACTCTGTCGGCCGGCGAACCCGGCGTGCCCTTGCGGGAGCGGGCGATCGAGGCGGTGGCCAATATCATGGACAGTCCGGGTGGCGCCTTGTGGTGGCGCCGCGAACCGACTTATTTTGAAATGATCGCTCATTGGAATATGTCGGAGGTGGGCAAGGCCAACGAACCCGCCGACGGGCCTTTGGCCCGTTTTCTCACCGATCGTGAGTGGGTGATCGACCTCAGCGAACACGATAACAAACCCGAGATCTACGCCGACCTGCCGTTGCCGGATTGGTTGCGGGACTTGGAGCGGGCGTGGCTGGTAGTGCCGCTCATCCATCATGAAGGCCTGTTCGGTTTCATCGTGCTGGCCCAACCCCGCGCGCCGCGCAGCTGCAATTGGGAAGACAATGATCTGCTCAAAACCGCCGGCCGGCAGGTCGCCAATCACATCGCCCAGCTGGAAGCGGCCGAGGCGTTGGCCAATGCCCGCCAGTTCGAGGCATTCAATCGACTCTCGGCGTTCTTGATCCATGATCTCAAGAATGTGGTGGCGCAGTTGTCGCTGGTGGTGAGCAACGCCGCCAAACACCGGCACAACCCCGCCTTCGTCGACGATGCGTTTAAAACGGTGGAACACGCCACCGGCAAAATGCAGCGGATGTTGGCCCAGTTGCGTTCCGGTGCGGTTCCCGGCCGGCGCTTAGCCCGCGTCGATCTGATCAAATTATTGAGCGAGGTGGTGAGCGCCCGTTCCATCGATCAACCGGTGCCTGTGTTAAAGTTTGCCGAAGCTGTTTTGGTCGTCACCGCGGAGCGGGAACGTTTGGCCGATGTGCTGGGACATGTGGTCCAAAACGCTCAAGAGGCGACTCCACCGGCCGGCAAGGTTGAAATCACCTTACAGCGACACGCCGAGGCGGCCGTTATAGAAGTGGTGGATAGCGGGTGCGGAATGGACGCGGATTTTATCCGCGACCGCCTGTTCAGGCCCTTCGATTCCACCAAGGGAAGGGCGGGTATGGGTATCGGTGCTTACGAGACCCGCGAATTTGTGCGCGAGATGGGTGGACAATTGGATGTGGAAAGTCAGCCCGGGAAAGGCACGCTATTTCGCATCCAACTTCCCTTGGACCGCGAAGACGGCTAAGTGATGATCGGCGGTTGATTGACGAAGACCTTGAGGATGGCACTGTTGAGTGATAAACAAACGACCTTGTTGATCGTTGAAGATGACCCCGGTCTGCAGAGCCAATTGCGCTGGAGTTTCGAGGGCTTCAATGTAGTGGTGGCCGGTGATCGCCAAACGGCTTTGGCTGAACTTAAAAAGCATCAGCCGCCGGTGGTGACGCTGGATTTGGGTTTGCCGCCCGACGCCGACGGCGCGAGCGAAGGTTTAGCCACCTTGGAACAGATATTGGGCACGGCGCCCGATACCCAGGTCATTGTCGTTTCCGGTAATGAGGACCGCGAAAACGCAGTGCGTGCCGTCGGTCTCGGCGCCTACGATTTTTATCAGAAGCCCATCGACGCCGAGATCCTCCGTCTGATCGTCGAGCGCGCCCATCACGTCTATGTACTGGAGCAGGAAAACCGGCGGCTGAGCGCCACCGCCAATTCGCCGCTGACGGGTTTGATCGCCAGCAGCCCGCAGATGTTGAAGGTCTGCCGCACCGTGGAAAAAGTGGCACCCACCGATGCCACGACCTTGTTGTTGGGCGAGAGCGGTACCGGCAAGGAAGTCATCGCCCGCGCTCTGCATGATATGAGTCCTCGCGCCAAAAACCGCTTCGTGGCCATCAACTGCGCGGCCATCCCCGACACCTTGCTGGAGAGCGAGCTGTTCGGCTACGAGAAGGGCGCCTTCACCGGGGCCGCCAAACAAACTCTCGGCAAGATCGAATACGCCAATGGCGGCACCCTGTTTCTGGACGAGGTGGGCGACATCCCCATGACGCTGCAGGTGAAGCTGCTGCGTTTTCTCCAGGAACGGATCATCGAACGGCTGGGTGGACGGCAGGAAATTCCGGTCGAGGTGCGGGTGGTGTGCGCCACTCATCAAGATTTGACCGCCCTGGTGAAGAGTGGCCAATTCCGCGAGGACTTGTACTACCGTATCAGCGAGATCACCATCCGCATCCCGCCATTGCGCGAGCGCGAGGGCGATGCCTTATTATTGGCGCGGACTTTTCTCGATCGTTACAGCGAGCAACATCGCCGTAACCTGAAGGGGTTCGCTCACGATGCGGTAGCGGCTATCGAGGCCCACTCCTGGCCCGGCAACGTGCGCGAGCTCGAGAACAAAATGAAGCGGGCGGTCATCATGGCCGAGGGCACTCGGCTCACCGCCGAAGAATTGGAGTTGAGCGTGGCCGCGGACGCGGGAGAATTGAATCTCAATCTCCGCGAGGTGCGCGAGACGGCGGAACGCGCCACGGTGCAGCGGGCGTTGAGCCTCTTTCACGGCAATGTTTCCCAGGCGGCCGAAGCGCTCGGTGTGAGCCGGCCCACCATGTATGACCTGATGAATAAATATGGACTGAAAACCGCGTAACGCAAACCCGCGGATGTGTCTGCCTGCCGGCGGCAATCCGTGTTAAGCTGACACCCCTCGGTAATTCTGGGGGATACCATGATCAAGCATACCCGCCTTTGGCGCACTCTCGTCGGCGTCAGTCTGGCTCTCGTTTATATAATCACGGCGCAGGCCGCCTCTGTCGATCAATATCTAAAAGACGCGAAGGCTTATCAGCAAAAAGGCGACCATCGGGCCGCGATCATCGAACTCAAAAACGCCTTGCAGCAAGAAGCCGGCAATCGGGAGGCCCGCCTGCTGATCGCTCAGAGTTATCTCAAATTGGGAGATGGCGCCAGCGCCGAAAAAGAATTGAAACGCGCCCGCGAGTTGGGTGCGACGCCGGATCAGTTATTGCCCTTGCTCGGCCAGTCTTACCTGCAACAACATAAATTCCAGCAAATATTGGATGAACTGAAGGCCGATAAAGCCGCGTCGTCCCAGTTGCAGGCTGCGGTATTGTCGGTGCAGGGCACGGCGCAGATGGCACTCGGCGACTTGGCTCAGGCCAAAGAAAAATTCAGCGGCGCGCTCAAGTTGGATCCCATGACGCAAGAAGCCTTGCTGGGCCAGGTGCGAGTGGCGCTGTTGCAGCAGAACCGCGCCGAGGCTGAGCAACGGCTCGCCGAGGTGTTGAAAAAACTGCCTAAGGTCGCTGACAGTTGGCTGCTCAAAGGCGAGCTGCATCGGGTCAACGGCGAGGCCCAGCCGGCGATCGACGCCTATCAGCAAGCGCTGGCCCTTGATCCGGATAATCTGAACGCCCGCATCGGCCGGGCCATGATGCTAGTCATTCAGCAGAAGTATCCGGCGGCGGAACAGGATATCGTCGCGGTATTGCGGGTCGTTCCTAAACACCCTATTGCACTGTATTTACGAGGCGTGGCTGCTTTCCAGCAGGGTAAGGGCCCCGCCGCGAAAGAGGTGTTACAGCAAGTGCTGGCGGTGGCGCCCAATCATATGCCCAGCCATTTGTTGCTGGGGGCCATCCAGTACGGCTCGGGGGAATTGGAGTCGGCGGCCGAATCCTTGAAGCGTTTCGTCACCGCGACCCCCGAGCATGTGCCGGCCCGCAAGCTTTACGCGGCGGCGTTGCTCAAGCTCAAACAGGCGGACCGCGCCGTCGAGACCTTGGATGTCGTGGCTAAACAGACACCCGACGATCCGCAGTTGCTGGCGCTGCTGGGCAGCGCCTATATGCAAAAAGGCGATTTGACCAAAGGCGTGGAATACCTCGAGCGGGCCGCCGAGGTGGCGCCTGATACCGCAGCGATACGCACCCAGTTGGCCTTGGGTTATCTGGCGTCGGGCGACAGCTCCCATGCGGTCTCTCAGTTGGAGTCGGCGGTGGATTTGGGGCAAGGCTTGGTGCAAGCCGACATGCTGCTGGTCTTCACTCATCTGCAGCGCCGTGAATACGACGAGGCCATCAAGGCGGCGAGTGCCCTGGCCAAAAAGACCCCCACCAGTCCCGTGCCGGTCAATATGATGGGTGTGGCCTACTTGGGCAAACAGGATGCTGCCTCGGCCCGTAAACAATTTGATCAAGCGCTGAAGCTCGATCCCGCCTTCAGCCCGGCTCATATGAACCTGGCGAAGATCGACGAGGCGGCGGGTAAGATTCCCGATGCCAAAAAGCATTACCAGGCGATTTTGGCCAAAGACGACAAACATGTCGGCGCTATGTTGTCGCTGGCCCGTTTGGCCGAGCAAAGCGGTAATTCCCAAGATGCGCTCACCTGGCTGGAGAACGCGCGCAACAAGGTTCCCGACGCCATCGAGCCGAGTCTGGTGCTGGTGCAATATCATCTGCAACACGGTGCCGCGCCTAAGGCGATGAGCGCGGCGCGGGAGTTGAGCAATCGCTATCCCGATCATCCCGCCGTCATCGAGACGTTGGGTAAAGCGCAAATGGCCAACGGCGAGGCCAATAATGCCGTGGCCAGTTTCCGTAGGCTGGCGGATAAACATCCCAAGGCACCGCAATCCCATTATCTGCTGGCTTCGGCGCAGGCGCAGGCCGGCGATACCAAAGCGGCGTCCGCCAGTTTGAATAAATCACTGGAGTTACAGCCTAATTTTGTTCCAGCTTTGGTGGCTTTGGCCGGCATCAAGTCGGAAGCCGGACAAGCGAAAGAAGCGCTCGACGCGGCGAAGCGTATACAAAAACACTATCCCGATGCGTCGGCCGGTTATGAGGTGGAAGGTAATATTTATGTCAAGGATGGAAAATTCGCCGAAGCGGTGAAGGCCTATGAGTTGGCTTACCAGAAAGGCGCCTCCGGGCCACTGGCCGTGAAACTTTATCAAGCGCGGCGCAGCCTCGGCGAGCCCAATCCCACCGAGCCGCTCACGCGCTGGTTAAAGACCAATCCCGATGATGCCGGTGTGACCATGACCTTGGCGATGGTCTATCAGAACGATAAGCGTGGCAAAGAGGCCATCCCCTATTACGAGCGCGTCCTGAAAAAACAACCGGACAACGTGGTGGTTCTCAATAATCTGGCGTGGATCTATCACGAACAGGGCGACAAGCGCGCGGCGGATTATGCCGAACGCGCTTATCGTCTAAAACCAGAAGACGCCCGCGTCGCCGATACCCTGGGTTGGTTGCTGATACAACGTGGCGGGGGTGATCTGGCGCGAGGGGTGACTGTATTGCAAGAAGCCGCGATGCGTGCGCCGCAGCTGGCCGATATTCGTTATCACTTGGCGGTGGGCTTGGAAAAATCGGGCCGTAAAGATGAGGCGCGCAAGGAATTGGAGCGTCTGTTGAAAGGCAAAGATGAGTTTATGGATAAGGAAAATGCTCGTGTCCTGCTTGAGCGATTACGGGCCGGTAAATAAAAAATCCTTGCAGGTAGCCTGTGTCGGCCAAGATTTTTTGTTGGATACATTTCCCTAAACCTAAACCAGAAAAATGATGAAGGGGTGAGTGCGTGAGTATCAAGAAGAGCGGACGTCTGCGTGCGGTAGTGGGTGGTCTTGCGTTGTTGATGGCCATGGCCACGCTGCAACTGACCGGTTGCGGAAAAAAAGAACTGAGCGACGCGGAGTATCTCAAGCGTGCCAAGGAGTATCAGGACGAAGGCAAGCTGCGAGCCGGCGTCATTGAATTAAAGAACGCCCTGCGGCAAAACCCGAATAACACCGAAGCGCGCTGGCTGTTGGGAAATTTCTACCTGGAGTTGGAGCAAGGTGCAGAGGCGGAAAAGGAACTGTTGCGCGCCAAGGAAATGGGTGTGGACTCCGCTGCGGTGGCCGTGCCGCTGGCCCGCTCGTGGCTGCTGCAAGGCGATATGGCGCGGGTCTTGAAAGAAACGGATACGCTGAGCGTGACGCCCGGTGATGAGATGTGGATACACAACGTGCGTGGCCGCGCCTACCTGGCGCAAGGGGAATTAGACAAGGCAGGGGTGGAGTTCGACCAAGCTTTGCGATTAAAGGCGGATTTCAGCGAGGCCCAACTCGGCCAGGCCCTGCTGGCTTTGGCGCGCGCGGATAATGCGGGTGGGCGTGCCTGGTTAGACAAAGTGCTCGCGGTGAATGACAAATCCGCCGAGGCGTGGAGCTTGTTGGGTGATGTGGAGCAATCCGCCGGTCAGGCCGAGGCCGCCGAAACCGCGTACGGCAAGGCCATTGAAGTCGATCCAGCAAATGATCGCCATTACTATAAGCGCGCATTGCAGCGCGTGACCATGAAAAAACTGGACGCTGCCAAGGAAGACGTGGAGGCGATGCGTAATATCGCGCCGAAGCATCCGGCCGCGCTTTATTTGGACGGTTTGATAAGTTTTAATTCTAAAAAGTACGCCGAGGCCCAGACCGCTTTCGAGCAGGCCTTACAGGTGGATCAAAACTTCATGCCAGCGGTGTATTTTTTGGGTGCGACTCATTTTTCCCAAGGCCATCTGGAACAAGCTGACCAGTATTTACGGCGGGTGGTAAATGCTTTTCCTAACGCCGTCGACGCGCGTTTGATGCTGGGTACTACCTTGTTGCGGCGAGGGGACGCGGCGGCTGCGGAGAGTATGATGAAGCCGGCGTTGAATGCTTTCCCCGACCATCCTCAAGCCCTCAGTTTGATGGGAGTGGCGACGGCCCGCCAAGGCAAAACCGACGAAAGCGTCATGTACGTACGTAAGCTGACTGCCTTGGACCCTGGGTCGGCGGCATCCCGCATGCAGTTGGGTATGAGTTTGATGATGGGCGGACAGCAAACGCAAGGTATCCAAGAGCTCAAAGCGGCCGTCGATCTCGATCCGGAGCTTCTCCAAGCGGATTTATTGATTGCACTGTCCTACTTGCAACAGCGAGATTTCCCCGCTGTATTGGAAACGGCGCAGCGCTGGCGAGCTAAAGATCCCAAAGATCCATTGCCGATCAACCTTGCCGGATTAGCCTATCTTGGCCAGAAGCAAAGCAGTAAGGCCCGCGAGACTTTCGTTGAAGCTTTGAAGCTGGCGCCGGGTGATCCTTCGGCCAGCTATAACTTGGCGGAGATGGCTATAGAAGACGGTAAACCGGAAGACGCGCGTAACTTTTATAAGGGTGTATTGAAGGCCCAGCCCGGTCATCTGCAAACCTTGCTCAAACTTGCCGATATGGAAGGTCATCTCGGGCGGGAGAAGGAATTTCTCGCTTGGCTGCAAGAGGCGCGGAAGTCCAACCCCGACGCATTGGAACCGCGTCTATTGCAGGCTCGCCACCAGTTGCAATTCGGTCAGGCTTCCGAGGCTCTGCGCTTGGTGCAGGAGGTCCGTGAGAAATATCCTAAACACGGTGATTTGCTGGCGGTAACCGGCGAGGCGCAGCTGGCTTTGGATCAAAACAGCGAGGCCGTGGCCACCTTGAGTAACCTGGTCTCGACCCATCCGCGGGCCGCGCAATCCCACTATTTGCTCGCCAAGGCCTATGGGGCGACGGGTGACGTCGCGCGTGCGCGGGAGCAACTGAACGAAACGCTGAAACTCGACCCGAACCATGCCTTGGCTAAAATTGCCATGACCCGTTTGCTGGTGCTCGAGAAAAAGCCCGATCTAGCGGTGAAGCTGCTGGCGGAGCTGAAGAAGACCTATCCCAATCATCCCGAAGTACTGGCCCAGGAAGGCTGGGTGGCCATGAGCCGTGGACGGGCGGCAGAGGCGGTCACTGCGTACAAAGCGGCGCAGAAGCTCGCGCCCAATCATAAATGGGTTATTTCGCTGGCCTTGGCCCAATGGCAGGCGAGTGATCAACAGGGTGGTTACGCCACTTTAGAAAGTTGGTTGAAACAATATCCCGATGATTGGCTGGTACGCTTTAATCTGGCCAATGGTTACCTGCTGGGCAAGCGCGACAAGGAAGCCCAAGCCGCATTGGAAAAGGTCATTGAGCAAGCCCCCGACTACGTGCCGGCCCTCAACAGCCTGGCCTGGGAATTGCGCAAAAGTGATTCCAACGAAGCGTGGACCTACGCCGAGCGCGCCCTTAAACTGATGCCGGAAAATCCGGCGGTGATGGACACCGCGGGCATGGTGTTGCTGGAGCGGAAGGAGGACAAACGGGCGGCAGAGTTGTTGCAGCGTGCCGCCGAACTGGCGCCGCAGGACCCCGCCATTCAATATCACAGCGCCCTGGCCGCGGCGCGCAACGGCGATAACGCCCGGGCGAAGAAAACCTTGGAGACATTGCTGGCCAATAAAGCCCCCTTCCCTGAAAAAGGAGAAGCGGTGGCCTTGCTGAACGCCGTGAAGAAAGGGCAGGCCGGCAACTGAGCCGGCCCGGCGATGGCGGAACGGCGGCCGCGCATTCTGTTCATCGCCGAAGCGGTCACGCTGGCGCATGTGGCGCGGCCCTATGTTTTGGCCCGCGGGCTGGATCCGGCGCGTTACGAGGTGTTCTTCGCCACCGATCCGCGTTATGCGCGCCTGTTCAATCTGGACGGCTTGCAGGCGTGGCCCCAACGTTCCATTCCCAGCGAGCAGTTCCTCGCCGCCCTCGCGGCGGGCCGCCCGCTTTATGAGCGCGCCACCTTGCGCGGCTACGTCCAAGACGATTTGGCCTTGTTGCGCGAGCTCGCTCCCGATCTGGTGGTGGGGGATTTCCGTTTGTCCTTGGCGGTGAGCGCGCCGTTGGCGGGCGTCCCTTACGCGACGATCAGCAACGCCTATTGGAGTCCTTATTCACAGCCACGTTACATCGTGCCCGAGCTGCCCTTCGTGTCTTACGTGGGCGCGGCCGTGGCGCAGGCGCTGTTCAACGCGGCACGTCCCCTGGCCTTCGCCCGGCATTGCGGGCCGCTCAACGGGCTGCGCCGCGAACATGGTTTGCCCGGGCTGGGCCATGATCTGAGAACCGTGTACACCCACGCTGATCACACCTGCTACGCCGACTTGCCGGAATTGGTGCCGACCGAAGGTCTGCCCGCGCACCACCATTATCTCGGCCCCATCATTTGGTCGCCGGCCGTGCCTGTGCCAGCCTGGTGGTCCCGCCTGCCGGAGGGACGGCCGGTGATTTATGTGACCATGGGCAGTTCGGGGGAGAGTGCGCTTTTGCCGGTCATCTTGGCGGCCTTGGCCGATGTGCCGGTGACGGTGATGGTGGCCACCGGCGCGCGCGGTGCGGCGCTAGCCATGGCGGCCAATGTGTATGTGGCCGATTATCTGCCCGGCGCGGAGGCGGCGGCGCGCGCGGCGCTGGTGATCTGCAACGGCGGCAGTCCCACCGCCTATCAAGCGCTGGCCGCGGGCGTGCCGGTGTTGGGTTTGCCCAGTAATTTGGATCAGTATCTCAATATGGATTACTTGGCGCGCAGCGGCGCGGGCCTGTGGCTGCGCGCAGGGCAGGCCACCGCGGAATCCGTGCGCGGCGCGGCGCGGCGGTTGCTGTACGAGCCGGCCTTTCGCCAAGCGGCGCAGCGCTTACAAAGCGCCATCACCGATTATCAGCCGGCGGCGCGCTTCGCCGCCTTGGTCGAGCAATGGGTGAAACGGATATGACCGCGCCAGCCGCGCCGGAAGATCAGGACTGGGAGGTGATCGTGATCGGCACCGGCATGGGCGGCGCGACCCTGGGTCACGCCTTGGCCAAGGCGGGGCGGCGGGTGTTGTTTTGTGAACAGGGACGCTCCACGCTGGGAGAGAGTGAGGCCTTGCGCGGCGCCTATGCCGAGACTTTTTTCCCCGCGCCCGCGCCGCCGCAAACCCGGCACAGTGAGATTCTGGCGCGGGCCGGGCGCAGCCAGCAGGTGGTGGAGGACATCTCCGCGCCGCGGCCGCGCCGCTTCATTCCCTTCATTGGCGCCGGTGTGGGCGGCTCGACGGCGCTGTATGGCATGGCGATGGAGCGCTTGTTTCCGGCGGACTTCAGTCCGCGCGACTTTCACACTGACCCCGCGGCGAGCCTGCCCGCGCAGTGGCCCATCGATTACCCGACCCTGCGGCCCTATTACGAAGCGGCCGAGCGGTTGTACCGGGTGCGCGGCGGGGTGGATGCCTTACGCGAAGGTGAACGGCCGGAGTACCTGGCGCCCCCCGCGCTGAGTGCCGGTTCCGCCTCGCTGTGGAACGACTTCGTCACGAAAGGTTTGCACCCTTATCGTTTGCCCATGGCCTGTGAGTATCTGCCTTCCTGCGCGGGCTGTCAGGGTTATTTGTGCCCGCGGCCCTGCAAGAATGACAGCGCCCGTATCTGTTTGGAACCAGCGCTGCGGGACCATGGCGCGGTGTTGTTGCCGGAGTGCCGGGTGCTGAAATTGGAGGCCAGCCGCGACGAGGTGAACGGGGTGGTGTGTGTTTGGCGGGGTCGCACGCTGAAGCTGCGCGGGCGCTTGATCGTACTGGCTGCCGGCGCTTTGGCCACGCCGCGGCTGTTGCGGGCGTCCGCTTCGCCGTTGTGGCCGCGGGGCTTGGCCAATGCGTCCGGTCTGGTGGGGCGCAACCTCATGCGTCACTTCGTCGATCTGTATGTATTGTGGCCGGAGGCGGCGCGCGGCGCGGGCGGTCATTTCAAAGAGCTGGCGTTGAATGATCTCTATTTGGCGGACGGCCATAAGCTCGGTTCAGTGCAGTCTTTCGGCGCCTTGCCGCCGGCCTCGCTATTGGCGGCGGGTCTGTTGGATGATCTGAGTCACGGTTCCTTGCCTTGGGCCGGCCGAGTTTTGCAGCCGTTCGCGCCGCTGTTGCGCTGGCTGCTGGCGCGCAAGTTGGCGAACAGCATGGTGCTGGCCAGCATCATGGAGGATATGCCTTACTCCGATAATCACGTGCTGGAGACGAATTCAGTCAATGATACGGTACGGATCAGCTACCATATCTCCGACTATGACCGGGCGCGCATCGCGCTAATGCGCCGGCGCATGGATGATATCCTGAAGCCGCGGCGCTATCTGTTGCTCAAACAGGCGGAGAACAATCAGCAGTTGGCCCATGTCTGCGGCACCTGCCGCTTTGGCACGGATCCGCGACAGAGTGTGCTGGACGAGAACAACCGTGCCCATGGCCTCCCCAATCTGTATGTGGTGGACAGTTCGTTTTTCCCTTCGTCGGGGGGCACCAATCCTTCTCTCACCATCGCGGCCAATGCTCTGAGAGTGGCGGAACATATTTTGCGGGGCGCATAAGGCGTATCCCGTTGGCCAAGGAGTGCAAATGAATCTGACACAATGCGCGGGTGCATGGGGTTTGGTGAGCGGAGCGTCCAGCGGCATCGGCCGGGAGTTCTGCGTGCAACTCGCCGCCGCCGGGATGAATCTGGTCCTGGTGGCGCGGCGCGAGGCGGTACTGGACGAGTTCGCCGCTGAGCTGAGGACGCGCCACGGGATAGCGACACAGGTGATCGCCGCCGATCTTGCCCGCGAAGAGGCCGCCGCGGAGATTCAAGCCCGTTTGACCCGGGAGGCTATCGCTATCCGCTTGCTGTGCAATAACGCCGCGTTCGGCCGTTGGGGGCGTTTCGAACAGACCGAAGCCGAGGTGTATTGCGAGATGATTAGGCTCAACACCAGCGCCATGGTCTCGCTCTGTCACCGGCTATTGCCAGCCTTGAGCAGTCATCCCAGCAGCGTCGTCATCAATGTCTCCTCGCCCGCGGCCTATCAGCCTATCCCCTATATGGCGGTGTATGCCGCCAGCAAGGCCTTCGTGCACAGCTTCAGTCAGGCGCTGTATGGTGAGTGGCGTGCCCGTGGCGTGCTGGTGCAGACCTTGGTGCCCGGACCGACCGATACTGGATTCGACGCCAAGGCCGGGGCCTATGACAGCGCGCTCAAAACACGGGCCTCGCCGGCCGAGGTGGTGCGCACGGCCCTCGCCCATCTCGGACAGGATCAGCCGGTCGTGGCCGCCGCCAAGGGGCTCTTCAAGCAACGCTTCTTCGCGGGCTTGTTTCCGCCGCGTACGGTGATCGAGCAAGTGGGCCGCATGTTCCGCCCGCCCGAGGAGCGTTGAATTATGCGCAAGATCGCGCCGGCGCAGGTGTGGGTATTCGTCCTGCTGCTCAGCGTGGCGGTGGTCTTGGCGCTGGTCACCACCGCTGGCTTATTGGGCGCGCTGCCCTTGGGGGACTTTCGCGGCGTGGTTTTGCTGTTGGCCGCGGTAGTGCTGGTGTATGCCTACGCTATTGCGGTGTACCGTGTCTATTTGAGTTTTTCCCCGTTGCGGCCAGGGGTGATCGAGCCCGGTTCACGGGCCGAATTCGGCTATCACGTCTATTTGCTCTTTCATTTGGTGCTGTTTCACCCGCTCACCCGCGGTCTGCTGGTGCCGGTGCCGATCATGCGCATGATCTATCTCGCCTTGGGCGCACGTCTGGGTGCGGAGACCTACAGCGCCGGCACCATCCTGGATCCGCCGCTCACCGAGGTGGGCGCGCGCAGCATCATCGGCCATGACGCCGTGCTGTTCTCCCATGTGGTGGAAGGCACGGCGTTGTCTTTGGCGCCGATTCGCATTGGCGATGATGTCACCATCGGCGCCAAGGCGGTGATCATGCCCGGCGTGATGATAGAGAACGGCGCGATTGTGGCGGTGGGGGCGGTGGTGCCCAAGGGGACGCATATCGGTCCGCGCGAACTGTGGGGCGGGGTGCCCGCGCGCTGTTTGCGCCGGCTGGATGGCGGTGGTTCAGCGGAAAGGCTGGAGTGAGCTTACACCACGCTGCATGCCGTTTAAGCCTTCACTTCATTGGGTGTGACGTCTTTTAACTTACGGGCCGGAATGCCGCCCCACAGTTCTCTGGCAGGAATTTTCGTGTTCATGGGCACCACCGAGCCGCCCGCCACCACCGCATCGGCGCCGATCTCCACGCCGGGCATGATGATGACGTTGACCCCCACCGTGGCCCTGGGTCCGATATGGATCTTACGCAGGATGATCTGGCCGCTGGTGATGGCGTGGCAGGTGAGCACGGAGTTATGGCCCAGAATGGCGCCGTCTTCCAAGGTAATCAAATAAGGTTCGGCGAGGCGGCCGCCCAGGGCCACGTTCACCCCCAGTTTCGCGCCGAATAAGGCCTCCACCAGGGGTTTGGCGAATACGGTGGTGAAGGGCAACAGCGCGCCCCGCCCAAATTCGTAGATCACCGTGAGCAGTTTCCAATAAGTGAATTGCGGATGGTCCATGGTGTAGTCGCCAGGCTGCAACGGCCGGGCGCGGATCAAAAGATGGGTGATGGCGCTGGCGCCTAGCCCGAATAACACTAAAAAAAGTCCGCCCGCGGCGAGGATGTGGAAATCCCCCAGCCAGCTTTTTAACCAAGGATCCAAGAAGGCGATCATCAACAGAACCAAGCCAGACAACGACAGAAGTGTCAGGCCGGAGAGAATAAAATCCCAAGGACTGGTTTTCACGGATGGGCTCCTTGCGTTGGCCGTGTCGCCGCGGATGGATCGTTCAAATTGATGGGTCGACGCACTGGTTACTTAACGACAGTTTAAGAGCATTTTTTAAGAGCATTTTTAAACGCAGCACAAAAAAAGAGGGAGCCATTAGGCTCCCTCGAGGATACTGCATATTTCTTTAGAAGTAGTGACTGGTGTTATCAGGCCACTTGACGGCGGCGACGGATACCGGCGGCACCCATGCCCAAGAGACCCATGCCCAACAGCGCCAAGCTGGTCGGCTCAGGCACGTTGAAGGCCATATTGGGGTCCACTTGCAGCATGATGGCTGGGCTGGTCAAACCGTTTACCGAACCCACCGGCACATTGGCTGAACCGGCGCCGCCGACAGTCGGAGCACCACCACCCGCAGCGCCCACAAAGAGGGCCGAAGGGTTGGTCTGATTGTAGGGGATGATCTGCGAGCTATTGAACAACAAGTCGACCACCAGTTGGGTGACATCGGTCTTGAAGAAATCAGGGTGGGCGAAAGCCACGCTGATATCAACGGCCGTGCCGCCGGAACCTACCAAAGAAGCGATACCAGGGTAGTTATTTGTGCCGAAAGCATCCATGGCGGATGTGATGATCGGTATTCCGCCCGGAGCCAGAATCTGGAAAGCGCCGCCATTGCCGACGATGGAGCCGGAGAGGATCAGGGTGCCATCATTGTAACCCGTGCCCGACAAGGCATTGGACTTGGTGGCGCCCATGGTGCCGTCATACCACACTTCAAAGAAGTTACTGAAGATGGGGGAGCTGTCGAGACCAAAGTTCACGGTGTCCGGAGAAACCGGGGTCACGGTTTCACCATAACCGCCGACGAAGGTGATTTCGAACGCCGTATTCAGACCGGTAGGCGCGCCCGCAGGATTGCCACCCGTGTCGGCAAAACCTTGGAGGGTCGCTTGAATATAGAGCTGACCTGAACCACCGGCAGGGGCGGGGTTGGGGAGAAGAATGGCATTGCCCGGTGCCCAGTCGAACGCGGTGACGGTGGTTGTACCATTGGCAACCGCAGTGCCGTCGGCGTCGAATGAGATAGGCGCAGTAGCGTTAGCCGTAACCGACAGCCCCATCATCGCCGCAAGGCAGCATCCTTGTAATAGTGTCTTTTTCATTTTTTCACTCCTCTTTGTAAAGTCAAATTGTAAGTTAGCTGTTGGTTGGCAAGTTATAAACGCAATGCTTTGTACTGACATGTTTAGCATTCTGCGTGCCATAATGTTTATATTTATTACTATCAATGACTTAAATATTATAAAACGGTGATCTCGAAGTGTGCAAAGGCTTAATGTAAAGTATTTCGACAGATATTTTTCAGTACAACCAAATGATGGAGCCAAGCTTTATTTTCTTTATCCATGAAGACCAGCAACGCGTAGGGAGTCCTAATTTTGAGAATTTCATGAAAACGAGTCTTTTCAGTTGAATTAGAGGTTGCAAGCCCCTGTCGAGAAGTGCCAGCAAACAACTCCATTTAAGCCATCTTTATGTCCTGGCTCTAGAACTTATTTTCCCTATACAACTTCAATTTTCAGAATAATTGATTTCGTAATTCAAGGATAGACATTGAGATCTGTCTGCGACTATGTCGGGAATATTTACATTCATCGATTTTGACGCATCGGCAAATTGCCAGGGTGGGGTCAAAAAATTTAATTTTATTATTTATCATGGCTTAATTTTGGGGGGCCCGAAACTTGCCTTCAAAACCAACAAATTTAAATTTCACCGTTAGTTTGTCGGTTATCGTTGGATAACCGGTTACTCTGTAAAAAAAATATCCCCGACTCAAGGAGAATTAACCCATGTTTAATATCGCGAAGCTGAAGGGATGGGCTTTGAGCGTATGCCTGTGCGGGATCGTGGTGGCCCCCGCGGCGTGGTCAGCCGACGTGATCCAATTCGATGCGGATGGCCCCGCGTCAGCCAATGCACCAGCACAAGTAGTGACGTTTGACTGGGTGCCGTCCAGCAACGTGATTACGGCCGCGCCCGGCTCAATAACGCCGGCGTTTCCGTTGTTGCCGGGCCAGTCCAGGTCGGTACAGATGTTGAGCCATGGTGCTTTGAATGGTTTCGCCGACATTAATGGTAATCCAGCCGGCTCGCCGGCGGGGTTGAACACTAATTTCGAAATTACCTTTGTGGTGGGCTTTGGGGCCCGGGTGACCAATAATAACGGTACGCTGAGCTTCGGCCCTATCGATACTGATCCTCAATTCAAACAGTTCCTCGAAATATGGTATGACCAAGGGCCCTCGTTGCAGAGTAACGCGCTCAGTGGTTTGGGTTACGCGGGGGGAAGCACACTGATATTGCGAGCTCAGGTCGTTGATATCGGTCAGAGCCCGCTGCCCATTAATGGACCTCTGGTCTCCTTTGACCAATTTGGGGGCAATGATTTTCCCGGTGTGCAAACCCCCTTTGGTACCGGTGGCATGCAACTCACCGCGCGGGTAACTGAAGTCAACCCTGATTTCTTCGTGAACAACTCGCTGCCGGTGGGATCGACCACTCTGTTCTTCAACCAATCCCTGCAGAATTTGTTTGCGCAAACCAATCCGTCCAAGAGTTTTGTGCGCGGTTCGGTGACGGACGGCCATCCGACTTTTAACCCCGTGCTGGGCGCGATTAATGGTCAATCCGGGCCCGACTTCCAGCAACAAGTGGACGCCAACAACAGCTTCACCGCGCCGCTGTGCACGGGCCAGATCGGCAACTTCGTCTGGAACGATCTTAATAATAACGGTCTGCAAGATCCGAGTGAGCCGGGTATCGATGGCGTGCAATTGGTCTTGCGTAATGCTGCTACCAATGCCTTGATCGCGACCACCAACACGGCGGGCGGCGGGCTGTATCTGTTCCGCGGCCTGTGTGCGGGTGATTACAAAGTCACAGTGACCGAAAGCACCTTGCCTGCCGGTTATGGCCCTACTGGAAGTTTAGCCGGGGATACCAATCTTGACAGCAACGGCAGCCCGGCCACGGTCAATCTGCCCAGCAACACTCAAGATTTGAGTATTGATTTCGGTTACCGTCTGCCGCCGGTGAACGCCTCCTTGGGCGACTTCGTCTGGGAAGACACCAATGGCAACGGCATCCAAGATGCCAATGAGCCGGGTATCAACTCGGTGACTGTGCAACTTCTCAGTCCGGGCGCCAGCGGTTGCGGCACGGGCGATGAAAGCGTTCTTGGTACGGCCATAACAGGTGATAATCCGGCGACCCCAGCGATTGAGCAGGGTTATTATTCGTTTGGCAATCTTACGCCCGGTCAATACTGTGTACAGATCCAGAAACCGTCAAATTACCAATGTACGCTGGCCAATCAAGGTGTAAATAACAACGTCGACAGCGACATGGTTGATCAAAACAACGGTTTCTGCCAAACCGTGGATGCCAGCCAGAATCCGATCGACTTGAGCGCGGGTGAGAACGATCCGAGTTGGGATGTGGGCCTGGTGCGTCCGGCCTCGATCGGTAACCGGGTGTGGAACGACCAGGACCGCAATGGTCAGCAAAATGGTACGGAACCGGGTATAGATGGTGTCACGGTGGAGTTGTTCCAATGTGCGGGCACGCCGCCTGCGCCGGGAGCCGCGTCGATCGCCACGGTGGTGACCGCGGGCGGTGGTCTCTATAACTTCAGCGGGCTGGCACCGGGTTCGTATGCGGTGCGTTTCACCAATCCCAATGCCGCACGGGAATTCACCACGGCGGGTCCGACCGGGAGCAAAGACGCGACGGACAGCGATCCGGTGTCCTTTAACCCGACCGGCACGCAAGGCATGACGGAATGCTTCACGGTGGTGTCGGGCGAGAACGACGACAGCTGGGATGCGGGCCTGCGGGAAAAGGCGGGTGCCAAACTGGGTGACTTCGTATGGCATGACTTAAATGCCGACGGTGTCCAGCAGACCGGTGAGCCGGGTATCGCCAACGTCACGGTTGCGCTGATGCGCTGCGATGCGGCGGGCAACAAGACCTTGACCGGGACGACCACCACCACCAACGGCAACGGCATCTATGCGTTCGACAACCTGCTGTCGGGTCGTTACGCGGTGAAGTTCACCAAACCGGCGGGCTATACCGAAGCCAGTCCGAAGGATGTGAATGACGGCAATCCCAATCCGGGTGAGCGGGACAGCGATGCGGACCTGGTGACCGGCGAGACGGCCTGTGTCGACTTGGCCGCCAATGCCACCATCTTGACCTTGGATGCGGGTTTCTATAAGAAGACCGCCAAGTTGGGTGACAAGGTGTGGGAAGACACCAATAACAACGGTCTCCAAGATACGGGTGAGCCGGGTGTCGTTAATGTCACGGTCAACCTGTTCCGGTGCACGGGTACACCGCCTACACCGGGGGCTGCGCCAATAGCCACCACTACCACGAATAGCAACGGCATCTATAGTTTCCCCAACCTGGCGCCGGGCAGCTATATGGTGGCCTTTGTGAATGGGGGTCGGGTTTTCACCATCAAAGACGCTGGTGCTAATGCCAATGACACTACTGATAGTGATGCCGATACGACCACCGGCCGTACGGTCTGTATCACCTTGGTGTCTGGTAAGGAGGACTTGACCTGGGATGCGGGATTGCGTCCTGCTGGCACGCCGCCTAGCGTGACTCTGAAGAAGTATGTCTCCGTGAAAACGGATCCCACTACTGGTATGCGTATCTGGGAAGATGCGAACTTTATTACCGGTCCTGTGGTGAAGGTCTGTCCGACGCCCGGTATGGATGGGGATAAAGATAAAGACAAAGATAAAGACAAAGATAAAGACAGCGACAGTAGTAGCAAGCTCAGTGTGACGACCACGACTTCCGGTGGTTCGGACAAAGATAAGGACAAAGACAAGGACAAAGACAGCGATGGTGGTGGTAGCTGTGTGACCAGTGTGTTCTTCAAGTTCGAGGTCAAAAATACCAGTACTACTACAGCGCTGACCAGTCTGAATCTGACGGATATCTCGTCCAATCCGGCGGACAAGGTGAATGTCAGCAGCTGCGTGTGGCCCAGCTCCTTGGGTGCGGGACTAACCGCCAAATGCATAGTGGGTCCGGTGCCCGCCCTAGTCGGGCAACACACGGACATCGGCAAGATCACCGCGGTAGGTAACGGCACGACCGTCAGCGCGACGGATAAGGCCAACTATCTAGGGGAGATCTGTTCCTCCTGTGGCGGTGATAGCGACAAAGACAAGGATAAGGACAAAGACAAGGATAAGGACAAAGATAGCGACACTAAGAGCTCCAGCACTACCAGCACGAGCACCAGCAGTGGCTCGTACTGGGGTAGCTTTACAACCTTGTTTAAATAACCCGCTCCACCTAGCTGCGCGCAGCTAGGGAAGGGCGAGTGTAAACAGACCGATCAGGCGGCGTGTCACAACGCCGCCTGATTTTTTTGCTTGTTAATTAACGTGTGATTTCGCTAGGGTGAATGACCGGCATATAATCGCCCGATGCCTGATTACAGGGCCCACTTGTCAGAGAACAGTGTTAACGGCTTATGAGCGCCAACCCGGAAACCCTATCGGCCCATGCTCCCGCCCCGCGCGCTCATGCCGTCGCCGCGGGTCTCGGCGCGCGAGCGACCTATCTCATTTTGTTCTTGGTGGGCGCCGCCCTGAGCATCGCCCAGTTCGTGATGATCCGCGACTTCGTCTCTATCTTGTACGGAGAGGAAGTGGTCATCGTCATGGTGACCGCCTCGTTTTTTCTGGGGCTATCCGCCGGTTATTTGTTCGCCAACCGGCTCTCGCTCAAGGCCTTCCGTTATCTTTTTATCATCTCCATTTTTATTCACCTCACTTTCCCTTTTTCCTACCGTTGGATCGCGGCCTGGCTGGCCTGGTCCGGTGCCGGGGGGGTGGCCTATCTGAGCCTATTGTTTATTTATGCCCTGGTCTTCAACACCATGTTCGCGACCTTTCTCCCGCGCCTGGTGCATTTCGACGCCGGTGAACGGCTCACCCCTTTGGCGCGGCTCCAACGTTTTTACGGTTTGGAATTGGCGGGGTTCATCACCGGCTTCGTGATCATCATTCTGAGCTGGAACCGCCCGCTGGTGTATTTGCTAGCCCCTTATTGGGTGATCATCGGGCTGGTGTTTTTTTTCGTGGTGCGTAATAAGTTTCTAATAGTGTCGTATGTCGCGCTGGCGACCTGCGCGGTGATGTTTCTCGCCGTGTTGGACAGACAGAGCACGGCGCTGCTCTATATGTTCAAACACGGCATCGACCTGCCCAAGGTGCTTTATTCGGTGAACTCGCCCTATCAGCGGGTGGATGTGATCGAAGACACCCGCGGCACCCGCTATTTGTATTTGGACGGTCTGCAGAATCTCAATTCAACCGATCTCGCCGCACTGAATTATTTCATCGCCGAGGTGCCCGCGGTGTTGATCAAACCGGAAAAGGCCCTGTTGATAGGCAATGGCACCTTATCTTCGGTGCGCCGGGTCTATCCGCATTCCGGGGCGGTGACCTCCGTCGAGCTGGACGGCGGTGTGCTAGAGGCGGGGCGCCGTCATTTCACTTCGCCGGAATCCCTGGCCAGTTTTGATCGCTGGCGGCTGTTCGTGGACGACGGCAAACACTTTCTGCGGGATCATAATGAGCGCTACGACCTCATCATCGTCGACGTGCCCTCGCCGCTCACCATACAAGAGGCCTATCTGCACTCCAAGGAATTTTACGCCTTGTGCCGCGACCATCTGACGGAGCGCGGCGTGTTGTCGGTGCAGCTCAGCGGTCCCTTGGAGCTGAATGACCGCACCCCGGCGCGGGTCGCGGCGGCCTTGCGTTCGGTGTTTCCCGAAGTAATGGCCCTCGACAGCCGCGAGGCGGACCGGGGCTTTGCCTATGCCTCGCGCAAATTGCCGTTCACCGAAGCGGCCCTGCGCGAGCAGGTGAAGGAGGATGGGCAGATAAATATCATCGCCCCCGAGCGGATCGACGCCTATCTGACCCATGCCGTCCCCCTCTCGGTGAACTCCATGGACCTGGTCTTGCGCCGCGGCTGGGAGCGTTTTGTGCGGAGATATTTTTGATGGGACTGAATCTATTCGCCACCTTGACCGGCCTGCACCTGGCCATCATGCAGTTCTGTTTTTTCTTTATCTTGCTGGTGAACGTCACCTCCACCTATGTGACCTACGCCTCGGTGGTGATCGCCTGGATGGTGGGCACCATCATCGGTTTGCTCCTGCCGCGGCTGCGTGCCGGGGTGGCCTTGCTGGCCGGCGGCCTGAGTTATTATGCGGTTTATTTTCTGGTGATCAGTGATCCGCTCGCGCCCTCGACCCTGCCCATCGCTACTTTCGGCGTGGCGGTGACCGGCTTGTGGGCCGGGCGTTTTTTTGTGGTGATGTTGCCGCTGTTCTCCGGCGCGGACCGCCTGTTCTTTCATGAGAACAATGGTTTTTTGCTGGGCATCATCGCGGTGTTCGTTGGATTTACCCTGCTGGGCATGCCCTTTTTGTTGTGGACGCCCTTGTTCTCTATCCTGCTGCTGATGGGGTATCTGCAATGGCTTTATCATCGCCACGGCCAGGACGCCCTGCGGCTTTTCGGCAAAGGACAGCCGCGTGCCGCCGCGACGGGTGATGAATTCGCCTGATAACAAACCAGCGGAGCGTTTAACGATTCCGCGCTGGGTCGCGGGCGCGCGCGGCGCGCGGCCCGCCTTGCGCGCCGGCGGGCGGTCGCTGACTTACGACCAGTTCGGTCAGGCGGTGTACGCGTGCACGCGGCACTTCCAGTCGTTGGGGGTGCGGCCCGGCGCGCGGGTGGTTGTGATACTCCCCAATGGCATCGAGCATGTAGTGGTCATCATGGCGCTGACCTCCCTCGGTGCGGTGGCGGTGCCCTTGAGCCCGGAAGCGGGGCCCATGCGCCTCGCCCAGGTGGCGGCGGATACGGGCGCGTCCTGGTGCGTGGCCCAGGGGGGTATCCAGTCCCCCGCGGGGGTGATGGTGTTGCGTCCGGCTGATTTACCTTTGGCTGAAGAAGCTGCGTCCAAAACGTCATTTGAGGAAGTCGCCGCCGCTTGTGAAACGGTGTGTTCCGCCAGTCTGGCCTATATCCGTTACTCATCCGGCTCCACCGGCGTACCGAAGGGGGTGATGCTGAGCCATGGTCAAGCCATGTGGACCGCGCACATGCTGGCGGAGGTCTTCGGTTTTGATGAAGGGCACCGTGAGCTGGTGATCGCTCCCATCGCCCATTCGGGTGCCTGGCAGCGGGTGGCCGCCACCCTCTATGGCGGTGGCTGCGTGATATTTTTCGAGGGGCCTTTGTCGGTGGCCGCTGTGCTGGAAGACGTGACGGCCTATCAGGCCACGGGTTTTTACACGCCGCCGCCTTTGTTGCGCAGCTTGCTGAGCACGGGCCGCGAGCGGGTCGGGGAGGGTTTGCGGTCCTGCCGCTCCATCGAGATCGGCAGCGCGCCCTTGGCGGCGGATGAGTTGGCGGCCTTGCTGGACCTGCTGCCGCAGGCGCGGGTGTTCTTTCATTACGGACTCACCGAGTGCTCGCGGGCCATGGTGCTGGACGCGCGGGCCCACCCGGATAAATTGCATACCGTGGGTCGTCCCGCCCCAGAAGTGCGGGTGAGCTTGCGCGACGAGACGGGGCGGGAAGTGCGGCGCGGCGCGGCGGGGCAGATCTTCCTGCAAGGCCCCCAGCGCAGTGACGCCTATTGGAATCGGGACGATCTCAATCAAACTCGCTACAGCGGGGGCTGGCTGGCTACCGGCGATTATGGCAGCCTGGACGAGGCGGGTTTCGTCGCTTATCTGGGCCGCCGCGACGATATGATCAACTGCGGCGGCTTCAGTTTCTTCCCCCCGGAGGTGGAGGCCTTGCTGGGCCGGGTGGACGGCGTGTCCCAGTATCTCATCATCGGCGTGGAGGATCCCCGCGGCGTGCTCGGCCAGGTGCCGGTAGCCCTGCTCGTGCCGGCCGAGCCGGCCGGCTGGCAGGCGAATGTTTTTCTCAAGGCCGCGCGCCAACGCCTGCCCGCGTATATGGTGCCGCGGGCGGTGAGGGTGGTGACGGCGCTGCCCTTGACCGGCTCGGGCAAGCCGGACCGGCGCCGTGCCGCGCAAATCTACTCTATGGGTGAAGGATGAATATGGACCGGCAGACGATCGTTGCGAAATTGCGCGAATTTTTGGAATCCGAGTTTCCCCACCAGGGCTTGAGCCTGAGTGAGACCACCGATCTATTGGACGAGTGGTTCGTGGATTCCCTCGGCATCATCGAAACCGTGCTGTTTATCGAGAAGGCTTTCGGTCTGGAGGTGTCGCGGGCCGATATTAATGGAACGAACTTCAAAAGCATCGCGACGCTGAGTGATTACATCTCGGCGCGCCTGGTGCGCTAGGCCGGACCATGGCGGGCCTGCTCAGTCATGCCGCGCTCAGCGATGAGGCGCGGCGGCGCCACGACACGCATAGCGTGCCGGTGGTGTTCAGCGTGCTGGCGGTCTTGTGCGTTTATTTCTATCTGTTCACTTTCTTAGGCGACCCTTTCGGTTTGCCCCGGCCGCAACAGGTCTTGGAACGGGCCGGCCTCGCCATCGAGCATGTCTTCGACGAAGACGGCAATGTGGATTCCAATGTCGGCATATTGATGACGCAGCGTTACGCCTCGCCCGAAGGCGAGCGCATGGTGTTCGGCTTGGTGCTGATCGCGGCGTTTCTATCCGCCTATTTTTTACCGCTGCGCCTTAAGCAGCACGCCTTGCTGGGCTGGACCCTGCTCGCGCTGTATTTTCTCTATGGACCGCAGGCCACCGCCGGTTTGCTGGCCGCGCATCTCGGCGTCTACCTGGTCTTGCACCCCGATGCCTGGCGCGGCCGTGTCCCCAGTGCGCTGGCGGGCGCGGCGGTGGCTTACCTCGCGAATGAGGGGGCAGGATGGCCGGAGGCCGC
>JAHFRV010000033.1 GCA_023266095.1 Gammaproteobacteria bacterium
TGGGGGGGGGGGGGGGGCCGGCCGGCATAATCCCCATTCACTCCCCGATGAAAACGCGCGTCCCGGTGAAAGGCGCGGCACCGAACGAATACTCGACCATCTTCAGCGCGGCCTCCCCCCTCCTGGGCGGGAGAGGGGCCGGGGGAGGGAGACCGATCACCGCCTTCACCCCTTTCCCGCACCCCAATCAAAAAGGGAACTGCGCCCGCCTCCCACGCTGACGAGGCCGCGCCGAACGCCGGCGCCGGTCTCGTCGCTCTATCGTTGCCCTCCCATCCCTGCGAATGGGAAGACGCAATAATCCAATCATTTAGAGCGACCGCGCCATATCGCCGATTGCGTCACGGCCCGCGCCGGTCAAAAAATTCCTCCGTGGGCTCGCCACCGGGGCCAAGACCGATTAACATACTGCCCGCGACTTGAGCGGACAGGCGCGCATAATTTTGGTATCTGGAGATTCCGATGACTTTTGTTGTTGTCGACAACTGCGTTAAATGTAAATACACCGATTGCGTGGAAGTGTGCCCGGTGGACTGCTTCCATGAAGGCCCCAATTTTCTGGTGATCGATCCCGACGAGTGCATCGACTGCACCCTCTGCGAGCCGGAATGTCCGGCCGAGGCGATCTTCGCCGAAGACGACGTGCCGGAGGATCAGCTCGATTACATCGCCCTCAATGCCGAACTCGCCAAAGAGTGGCCGGTGATCACCGAGAAAAAAGACGCCCCGGACGACGCCGATGAATGGAAAGGCGTGAAGGGCAAAATCGACTATCTTGAGCGCTGAGGCACCCGCCCGACCCTCCCCCGACGGGACCCTGCCGATTTTGGTTCCCTACTATCGGGATCCCCTCGCGCAACTCGCCGACCTCATTATCACCCGCCATCGCCGCGCGCTGCCTGACCTCAGCCAGTGTGTGGTGTTGCTGCCCGATCCGCACGGCGTGCCGCGGTTGCGCCGTCACCTGCTCGCCGCCGCCGCGCGCCAAGGCGTGCAGGCCTTACTGGGTCCGCAGATACTCAACCTGCGGCAATGGGCCGCCCGCCACGGCGGCGACGCCGCTCCCCCGCTCTCACCGCAGGCGCGGGAACTGTTGCTGGTGGAAAGCCTGCAACAACATCGCGCCCTGTTCGGCGACGGCGATCCCTGGCGGCTGGCCGCCGACCTCGCCCGTTTATTCGCCGAACTCACTCTGTACCGGATCGAATTGCCCGGCGAGATAGACACCTTCCTCGCCCGCTTGCGCACGGCCTACGGTTTGACCAGCTCGCCTGCCGCCCTCGGTGAGGAGGCGCGTCTGGTCCACACCCTGTGGCGGGCCTGGCATCGCCAGTTGCGCGAAGAAAACCGCGGCGATCCGGAAACCGCTTACCTCGCCCAATTGAACCGCTCGCTTGCACAACCCGTACCCGGTGCGCTCTACCTCGCGGGCTACACCCCGCTCAGCGCCGCGGAATACCAGTGGGCCCGCGCCTTGATGCAACGCGGCGAACTCACCGTCATCCTCCACGGCGAACACCCGCCCGCCGCGAACCACGCTGATGACCTGCCCCACCCCGCGCAAGCCATCGGTAACCTCTTCGCCAAGGCGGCCGTCGATGAGGCGTCCGCCGCGCCGCCGTTCAGCCGCTTGCTCGATACGGCATTCGCACCGCGCGAACTCGCCCCCGCCGCCGGCACTGAACGGCTCCTGGCCGCGCGCGCGCAAGACTGGGCCCGCGAGTTTCCCGTCAGCCCCGCCGCGGACCGCTTAAAAATATTCCGCGCGATCAGCGCCGAAGATGAAGCGTGCGCCATCGACATCCAAGTGCGGCGCTGGTTGTTGACCGGCTGCAAGCGCATCGGCATCGTCAGCGAAGACCGCCGCCTGGCGCGGCGGCTGCGCGCCTTGCTCGAGCGCGCCGACGTCAATCTGCATGACGCCGCGGGCTGGGCCCTGTCCACCACCGCGGCGGCGGCGGCGCTCGAACGTTGGCTGGAAACCCTCGAAGAGGATTTCGCCTATCAACCCTTCACCGATTTACTCAAATCGTCCTTCGTGTTTCCCGGGCAAGACCGCGCGGCGCGGCTGGCGGCGGTGCATCGTTTCGAACAGGATATCGTGATTCACGAAAACGTCGGACGTAGCCTGCAACGTTATCGCGAACACCTCGCCTTCCGCCGCGCGCGGCTGTCCAAAGCCATGGGCTACGCGGTCGAAAATCTTTTAAACGAAACGGAAGCCGCGGCCAAACCGTTGCTGCCTTTCATACGCGATCCCTATCGCCACACCCCGGTCCGTCTGCTCGACGCCTTGGACGTCAGCCTGCAAGCATTGGGCATGCGGGAGGCCTTCTCGCGCGACGCCGCCGGCGAGCGCGTGCTGCAGGAACTGGCGGCGATGCGCGCCGCGCTGCACGGACGCAGCTTGCTCATGACTTGGCGCGACTTCCGCACCTGGCTGGGCCGCACCTTGGAACGCTACAACTTTCAGCCGCCCGCCGCGCCGTCCGCGGTGTTTCTGTTCAACTTGGAACAAAGCGCGCTGGCGTCCTGCGACGCGCTGATCATCGCCGGCGCCAACGCCGAACACCTGCCCGGCAACGGCGAACCTTCGCCGTTTTTCAACGACGCGGTGCGCCGCGAGTTGGGACTCCCCTCCTCGCGGGAACGGTATACCCAGCGCTTTTATCACTTCCGCCGCCTGCTCGAATGCGCGCCGCAGGTGTTGCTCACCTTGCAGCGCGAAGACAACGGCGAAGAACGACTGCCCAGCCCGTGGCTGGAAATCATCAGCGGTTTTCATCAACTGGCTTACGGCGACGACCTCGCCGATACGGAACTCGCCACATTGATCAACGAACCGATGGCCCAAGTCTTCCGCGCCGACACGCGCGATTTACCCGCGCCGCAAAGCCGACCCGCGCCGGCGCTGACGGCGGATCTGCTGCCGCAAAAAATTTCGGCCAGCGCTTATCAACAGTTGGTGGATTGTCCTTATCAATTCTTCGCCGCGCGCGGCCTGCGACTCAGTGCGCCGGAGATAGTGCGCGAGGCGCTGGAAAAATCCGATTACGGTGAACGCGTACATTTAGCATTGCAGGCCTTTCACGGCGGTGCGGCGGGTTATCCCGGCCCTTACGCCGCGCCGCTCACCGTCGCCAATCGCAGCGAGGCCATCGCCGCGCTCGAAGAAATTTCTCGCGCCGTATTCGCGCAAGACCTCGAAGACAACTTCGTGCATCGCGGCTGGCTGCAACGCTGGCTGCAACGCATCCCCGAGTACATCGATTGGCAAATCGAACGGCAATGGGAATGGCGGATCGGCGCGGTGGAAGTGAAGACCGAACAACGCTACCAAGATCGCTGGACACTCACCGGGCGTCTCGATCGCGTCGATCACAATGCGGACGGCGTCGCGCTGATCGATTACAAAACCGGCGGCATGGCCGGCAGCGCCGACGTGGAAAATGGCGAAGCCGTGCAATTACCGTTTTACGCGCTGCTGATGCCCGACCCCGTGCAACGCGTCGAATACCTCGGCCTCGACCAACGGGTCAAAAGCCACAGCGTATTCGAAGGCGATGCCCTCGCCGTCCTCGCCGCGGCCAACGGCGAACGGCTGGCGACGTTATTGGACCACATCAGCGCCGGCGCCCCGCTGCCGGCCTGGGGCGACGATCACACTTGCGGTTATTGCGCGATACGCTATGTTTGTCGCAAAGATACTTGGACGGCCCCGCGCAACGAAGTGGTGTAATTTCATAGGGCCGCATAAAAACTGGCCATTCCTATAGACCCTTGCTCCATATTGACGATGCTGGAATTACACACCACACTGGCGTAAAGAAAGACACCATTAGGGTATCGAATCCATGTTAGCCAAAAAAGAATGAAAAAGAGCGACAAAATATTACTTGGAATATATCAGCATTGGCCAAGATTGGATGACGACATCTCTTTCGAAGCGGCGGAGCTGGCTTGGATTATTTACCACGGTGTTGATGGCTGGCGGATAGAGAATAGATGGAAAAAAATTGAGTATTCAGCAGTGATGAGTCCAGAAGAAACCACTTACTTAGATAAAGTGCTTAGGGATAGAGGCCTAGTTGCTAAAGAGTTAACAATATTACAAGCCAACGATTGCCTTGAATTCACGCGTCCTTCTGGATTTGATATGCGTTTTAAAATAAAACTACAACCAAATGGGTTGTTACGAGCAGAAAGCCTGTCGTCAATACCAGGAAGAGTTGAGCTATGGTACAGCGAACATAAAAACGGAATTCTTGGTTTAGTTGTAACCATTGCCGTGGCTGCAATAACTGCGTGAATCACCTCCATCTTCACAAGCAACCATGGCTAACAACAGCATCAAGATCACTCACTGTCGTTCGCTGGGACGCCGCTACCGCAGCGCGGTAGGGCGGAAGCCCAAAGGGCGTTCCGCCGCATGGCTTTGGCAAGATAGGCTAGGAGTGCAGCCACGCGGCACTCACATTCGGCAGATCGCGTTGCACGCATCCGCCCTACCGAGCTTATATTTAAGAATCGTGCCTGCGCGGCTTAGTCCAACAGACATTTACACGCCATGCGCGGCACAGCGTATAAATGCTTAGACGTTAGGCTTCTTAGGAATCAATTGAATGTTTCCGTTTTGGCTGAAATTGCTACGAGCGCATAACAAAAATGGAGGTTATGGGCTTACTTTACCTTTCTTAATCGGAGCCACACAGATACCTGTTGGCTCCGTTGTGGCCGGTAACGATAAAAATATTGCCGGAGTGAAGCAGCTACTGGCATCTATCCGCGATGAAACGCCTGACACCTCCTATATCTCGCTTACTATCTGCGATCGGCTTCATCAACCGGTATTTGCCGAAGGCTCAAGCTATTACAAACCATCAGATCTGTACGCGCGAATATCGAAATTGGAAAGTAAAGAATGTTTTCTTTATGTCGCGCCTAATATTTTGCCCCAAGACAAAAAAAACATAGAGAACCTCGCGGAAGAGTTATGGAGATTAAATGGTGAGGCCATATCAAAAGGCGCGTTCTCTTTTAGCAACGGAGTCTTTACAAAATATTCAGACAAAGACTTTTCGTTAATTACGAGCGCAAGCCAGATAAACGACAATGACGAAGAAGCCTAACAACCGGTTCGGGCCGACTGTGAACATCCCCCGTTTTAGTAGACACGAAAGTCTAACTGAAACGGAGAAGGCAAATGCCAAGGTACACCCAGCCAAAGAAGACCCATCGATACACGACTGAATTTAAGACGAAGGCGGTAAGGCTAAGCCACATGGAAGGCGTACAAATACAGGAAGTCGCCAAGACATTAGATATCCACCCCTTTATGCTGTCACGCTGGCGCAAAGAATATCAGGAGGTAGAGCGGAACATCCCCCGTTTTTAGCTCGCGTAAGATGCCATGAGGACACGAACCACATCACTCGCGATTGCTGCGGTTCACTACATTCACCGCGTCCCACAGTAATGTAGAGTGGATTAGCCATGCAACGGCGAACCCACTAAGCCGCCACGCAGCGACCCCTCTATTGAAGTATTGAAGAACAACTTCGATACCTCGGCGTGGCATGATGATCTGATAGACTATTGGGTCAAACATGAGGCCCTGCGGCCCGCTATGCAAAGGTGTGTGAGCGGAATCGCGCCCTGCACAGATCGCGCCTTGCGCGCATTAACCGGATAGATCGTATCAAAACCAACGCGTATACCCTATGGATCGACGATCGGACATTCCACACGATGACACGCTCATGAACGCATCGAGCGAGCAAGCGCTGCTGGCGAGGCTGGAGGGCGACGACACGCTCGATCTCGCCGATATCCTGCGGCTGATCGTTGACTGGCTGCGGCCGGCGCAGGCGGGGCGCAGCGTGGCGGTGGTGGTGAGCAACATCGAGAAGCTGGTCATGGCGCTGGACGAGCGGCTGGCGAAACGGCTGGAGACGGAGCTGGAGTCGGCCCGGCATCTGACGCTCTACACCGAGATCGGCCTGTTCTCGCGCCGGGGTTTCATGCGCGAGTTCCGCGAGCGGCTCTACGACCGCCTCAATCCGCGGCCGCTGGACCGTGCCAGTCTCAAAGACCTGCTGGCCTACGTGTTTCATCACCGCCACGACGGGCGCTGGGTGGTGGCGTTGCCCAGCGATGCCTGGTGGCGCCTGCTGGAAGGGCTCGGTTTTCTGTCCGCATCGCCGAAGGTGACCATGCGGGCCCGCGGAGAGGTGCTCTACGCCCTGGAGATGTTGGCCGTGTGGGTGGCCGCCGAGGAACTCGAGCCGGAATTCCTGCGGCTCGATCCCGACCTTGCCAAACACCACTCCGCCTTCGTGGCCTTGCAACGCGAGGTGGCGCGCTATGTGGAAATCTATCGGACCTGGCTCGCGGACGACACCGCGGAGTTCCACGACGACAAGCATATCCGCGTGCTGCTCGAGCAGTGCCTCGAGCAGATCGAGCGCCTGCGCAAGCGCGCGGTGATGCGCGGCAGCAGCATCTCGCTCACCCATCTGTTGGAACGCCTGGACCAGACCCTCGCGCGCATCACCGACCTGCTGGACATGCTGGATCCCGCGGACATCACCGCCCAGCGCGCGGCCATCATGCAGTTGTTCCGCGAGCTGGTGATCGCCAACGCCGAGCGCAACGGTCTGTGGTCGCTGTGGCAGAACAACGTCAAACTGCTCTCGCGCAGCGTCACCGAGCAGGCCAGCGAGACCGGCGAACACTACATCACCGCTAACCGCAGCGAGTACCTGCATATGCTGCGCAGCGGCGCCGGCGCCGGCTTCATCATCGCCTTCATGGCGCTGATCAAGATCTACATCGAGACCCTGGGGCTCACTCCGGGATGGAACACCCTGTGGGTGAGCCTCAACTACGGCCTCGGCTTCGTGCTGATCCACATCCTGCATTTCACGGTGGCCACCAAACAGCCGGCCATGACCGCCGCGCGGCTCGCCGCCGCCATCGAGGAAACCGAGAAGGGCACGGCGAGTCCGGCTAAGCTCGCCGAGCTGATGATACTGGTGGGCCGCTCGCAGTTCGTGGCCGTGCTCGGCAACGTCGGCGTGGCCCTGCCGGTGGCGATCCTGGTGGGCTGGCTGTATGGCCAGCTGCTGGGCGCGCCGGTATTGGATGCGGAACGGGTCGACTACCAACTCGACAAGCTCAGCCCCTTCGCCGGGCTCGCGCTGTTTCACGCGGCCATCGCCGGCGTGTGGCTGTTCGTCGCGGGACTGATCTCCGGCTTCTTCGACAACCGCTGCGCGTATCTCGATCTGCCGGCGCGGCTGCGCGCCCATCCGCTGTTGATGCACATCCTGCCGGACGGGGCCCGCGATCGCTTCGCCGAGTTCATCGGCCACAACTACGGAGCGCTGGCCGGCAACTTCTTTTTCGGCATCCTGCTGGGCAGCACGGCCTATCTCGGCTATCTGCTGCACCTGCCGCTCGACATCCAGCATGTGGCCTTCGGCTCCGCCAACCTCGGTTACGTGGCCGCCACGCAGCTCGACCAAATGTTCACGATGCTGCCCTATTTCGTGTTCGTGCTGCTGATCGGCACGGTGAACCTGTGGGTGAGCTTCGGGCTCGCGCTCTACGTCGCACTGCGGGCGCGGGGCGCGCGCATCGGCGCCCTCGATCGCGTGCTCAAGGCCTATCTGGAGCGCCTCCGCGAGCGGCCCCGCGAGTTTCTGCTGCCGCCCGCGCAGGCGGCGGAAAATGCCGGCGACTCGGGCGGGAAACAGGGCCCTGCGTAGCCCTATTCGTTGGATGTCCGAATTTCAATAACGGGCGCGTGCGGGGCATGGCCGGCGCGCGGACGTGGACAGCGGCGACGTCGTGTAATTGCCGTTTTACACGCCGCTCATGCCGGACCGGTGCACCGCGTCGAATACCTCGGCCTCGACCGACGCGTCAAAAACCACGGCCTGCTCGAAGACGATGCCCTCGCGGCTGCGAACGGCGAACGACTGGCGGCGTTATGGGACCATACCGGTTCAGCCCGCGGTGAGGACGCGAACCGCATCGCTCGCGATTGATGCGGGGCGCGACGTTCATCCGCATCGTCCAGTAAGGGCAATATAGTAATACGCCCCGCCTCCCGCTTATCAAGCCTCCCATAACCAATCGCAATTATCGGGTGGCGCTGATCCCCCGCGCCGGCGAGAATGTCCCGATTAGCCTTGGAACCCGAGATGGACATCACCAGCCTCAGCAGACTTTTCACCCTCGCCGCCATTTGGGGCGGGTCGTTTTTGTTGATGCGGATCGGGGCGCCGGTGTTCGGCACGGGGTTGCTCGCCGAGCTGCGGGTGGGGATCGCCGCGCTGTTTCTGTGGGGAGTGTGCGGCTGGCTGGGCCGCCGCTTGCATCTGCGCCGGCATTGGCGGTTTTATCTGGTGATCGGCCTGCTCAACTCGGCCCTCCCGTTTCTGCTGTTCGCCTACGCGGCGCAGACCTTGAGCGCCTCGCTGATGGCCATCCTCAATTCGTCCTCGCCCATCTTCGGCGCCATCGTCGCGGCGGTTTGGCTGCGGCGGCCGGTGAGCCGCCCGGCGGCGCTGGGTTTAGCCCTGGGTTTCGTGGGCGTCGCGACGCTGGCATGGGATGGCGTCGCGATGAGCGGTGACGGCGGCTGGCTGGCGCTGGCGGCCAGTCTCGGCGCCGCGCTCAGTTATAGCATCGCCAGTTCTTACACCAAGCACGTGCAGGCCAGTGTCGGTCCGACCGACGTGGCGCACGGCAGCATGTGGGCCGCCGCCTTGCTGGTGTTACCCTTCGCGCTATTGATCCCGGCGCCGCAAGTGCCGGCGCCTGCCGACTGGATGGCGGCGGCCGCGTTGGGCGTGCTGTGCACCGGAGTAGCTTATCTGCTGTATTTCAGGTTGATAAAAGATGTCGGACCGGTGCGGGCCTTGTCGGTGACTTTTTTGATTCCGGTGTTTGGTGTGGTATTGGGCGTGGTGTTTCTCGGCGAGACGGTGGGCTGGAAAACGCTGGCCGGCGGGGTGCTGGTGTTGTTGGGTACGGCGCTGGTGAATGGCGTGCTGGGCGGCGGGCACGCGCTGAAAGCGGAGAAGCGTTGAAAGCGTGGCAAACGTAACCAATCGGGCGAAGACTTACGAGACGGTGGCCACGGCCATTCGTTTCGTGCGGGCGTGTTCGCGCCATCCATCCCCCGAAATGGTCGAGGAGCAAACCGGATGAGTTGAAACAAGCGGTCGGCCCGCCTATAGAAGTACAAGAATATTAAGGACAAACGTCCGCGTTACGACCGTCAACCAGGGTGTAATCCCTGGCTCAATCGGATTCGCTCCCGATGATTACCACTTGCGAGGGCTGGACCATCGAAAATACAAAAGGCCCAGGCACGATCACCTAAGCCTTTTTTTAGATGGCGCGCCCGGAGAGATTCGAACTCCCGACCACCAAGTTCGTAGCCTGGTACTCTATCCAACTGAGCTACGGGCGCATACTGCTTTAGAAGGTTGCGGATTATCCAGTTGCAACGGGGTAGTGTCAAGAATTCATGGCGGAAAAGCTCCGCCTAGCGGTATTTTACCCAGACCACGATGCCGAATCGTTTTGAAATCACTGCCCCATTTATCCCGGCATGGGCAATGATTGTTCAGCAATTTAATTCGATGAGGCGAGTGGACCGACTGCATTGGCAGCAAACTATCTTCATCTTCACCTTCATCTGCGGTAGGCTGGCGCCGGGATGGGTTAAACCCGATCACTGACGCGGCTGAAAGTTTCATGAATTTATTGATGGCATTTATGTTCTTGCTGGCGGGCGTGACCTGTATCCATCGGCCGGCGCGCATTGTAGCCTGGTTGGCGAGTGCCCTGAAAAAACCGGGGAATCCCGATGGACCGGCGTGGCTGCAAGGCCGCGGAATTATCTACTTCATCCGGGTGATGGGGTTGCTGTCTCTCATCAATGCGGTGATGTATTTATATCTGTCTCAACAGGTGTGATTTCCAAAACGGTGGCGGGTCGAGAAATTTCCATGTAATTCAGGAATAATTTCTCGCGCCTTTCTCCCCGCTGGTCTGGCGATGTGCGCCACCACTCCGCGTAGAACTGGGATCGACCCAGCGCATCAATATATAAATCACGGTCAGCGTGACCACGTAACTTACCACTTCGATTCCCAGCGGCCGGTCATGGTAGCCGATCAGAATATGCAGCAACGTGCCAAACCAGCTTTGTTGACTGAGGATCTGCGAGGTATCCCAAACCTGCATGGACAGCGCAGGCAACAACCCGGCCTGGTTCAGAAAACCGGCCGCGTTGGCGGCCAGACCCGCCGCCAGGAACAACACCAACCAACCGGTCACCGAAAAAAACCGGCCAATGGGAATGGAAAGCAGTCCTCGGTATAAAAACCAGCCTATTGCCGCACCGGCGGCCAGGCCGAGCATACCGCCGCCTACCAAGGCCAGGCCGCCGGTCCCGCTGGCGGTCAGGCCATAGAGGAACAGCACGGTCTCCGATCCCTCGCGCAGTACGGCGAATAATGTCACAAGGGCCAGTGCCGACAACGGTTTCATGCCGGCGCTGACGTCGTGGCCCACTTTTTTCATCTGCGACGCAAGGGCGCGGCCGTGGGCGCTCATCCACACGTTATGCCAAGCCAGCATGACCACCGCAGCCAACAAGATACCCGCGTTGAACAGTTCCTGGCCACGGCCGTCCATGGCCTCGAGGATAGTCCCCGCTAACGCCGCCACCACCACGGAGCCTACGATGCCGACGCCTACCCCACCCAGCACCCAGTTGCCGCGTCCAGCCACCCCGCGTGACGCGCCCATGACGATGGCGATAATAAGCGCCGCCTCGAGGATTTCACGAAATACGATAACCGCTGCGCCCAACATGAAAACCTCACTTTACAATCAATTTACCCTGCGCGGTCTCTTCGTGAAACTCGCCGAAGAAACGGTACTCGCCGCTGGTAAGCGGGCCCACCCAGATAGTCGCCTTGCTATGGCCCGGAATGACCTTCTCCCGGCGCAGCTCCTTGCTCTCGAATTCCTCGGGCGACGCATCGCGGTTATCGACCACCAGTTTCACCTTCTGACCGGCCGGCACCGTGAGTTCCGCAGGCTCGAAACGATGATTGAGGATGACGATCTCGTAGCCCTCACTGGCCGCGTAAGTCTGCGGGATCAAACCCAGTGCGAGTAAGCCGGCAACAATGACATGGGTTGAACGCATAATCTGATCCTTCTTTAATAAAGTATGCCCAATTTGAAACGCAACGTGAACTTGTGATGTTAATAATAACCATTCTCATTATTGATTGTCAAGGGCATCGACCTTCACGTTGCAGCCGGGAGAAATACGGACTACGGCCATGCTTTTTAAGACCACCGATATCAAGACCAAAGGCCATTCACGATTAGGCTTATCGACAAGCCGCGAGTCGGCGCGCCGCCAAACCACCACGGTATTTGCAAATATACGCGAGAAGCCTGGAGTAACCGCGCAGCAACATTTTGTTTATACTACCGGGGCAATGGGCAAGTCGGGCGTGACTCATCAACCGGTAAGCGCCCGGCGTCGCGACTTGCACGGAATCGGCGGATCATCTGACGGACTGCGTCGCTTTTCTCAACAGATTGCAAGCGAACCCGAGCCCCGGTAGCTCAGCTGGATAGAGCATCCCCCTCCTAAGGGGAAGGTCGTGCGTTCAAATCGCGCCCGGGGCACCACTCCTTACATGCACTTGAATGACACTCCGGTGACTCATTACGTTGCTAACGTGACCCAATCGTGACCAAGCACCCGCGAGTGGTTGTACCGCGGCGCGAATATTCTCTGGGGCAAGGTGCGCATAACGTTCCGTCATCGTGATGGTGCTGTGTCCCAACAAGTCGCGCTACCGGCAGCGGTACACCGGCCGACACCGGCCGCGCGGCGCAGGCGTGACACCGATCGTGAGTATGCAGTCAGCCAGGCATGCCGTCATGCACACCGCTGCGAACGCGCGTTTGAGGTCCTGGATACGCTGACCACCTTTGCTCGCTAATATCCAAGGACTGGCCGGACAATGCATCGTACTTCGCATGCACGACGGCGGAAATCTTGGGAGCATGGTGCACGCGTATCTGGGGTAGTTCGCCGGCGGCGATGAGGCGGCGCGCGGTGGGTAGAGACATTGCCGAGTTGATACGGAGTCTGGCCCAGCGATCAGAGCAGCGCATTACTCACGAACTCGACTCCGGGCCAAGCAAACCGGCTCATGGATTGGGATACGCCTTCTCGTCGCGGGCGTAGGCACGCGGCTTGATATTGCGGCAACGTGCGTCGAGCTGATGGGCGATACGTTGTTGCAATGGCTCGCTCAACGAAGCGCGGCCGATGGCACGCAGTGTTGCGCCGGGATTTTTGCCGTTGAAAACCGCCACGCCTCCCGGCGCGGTGCGTTTGATGTACCAGCCCGGCAACGCCACCACGGGTTGCGCGCTCACCGGCTCGCCGACCGCCGAACTCAACCACTCGCTCAACCAGCGGGCTTGCCGTTGCGCTTGTTCCAACGGCGCCGTTTCTCGCCAGCCGGGAAAGTTGAGCGTGTTCGCGTCGTAATCGACTTGCCATTCCTTCTTGTTATCGTGTTTCAGCGGCTTGGCGCGACCCTTAGTCTCGACCGCGAATACCCCGCCCTCCCCGATTACCACATGGTCGATGTTGAAGCCCTGCGCCGGCAGGTCGTGATAGACACGGTAGCCGTCGCGCAGAAGTTGATTGAGATCCTGACCGACTGCCAGTTCGGCATCGAGGCCGAGTCGATACGATTGAACGCGCGATAGCTGCCTAATGATTTTGACCAAGATAAAAACACTGAAACCCACGCCCAGCAGTACAGAGATACCGTTCACCACGACGCCGGCTTGAATACCCGCCACGCGTTGTTCCAGATGTATCGTATAAACCAGCAGTGGTATGCCGGGCAGCACCATCAGCCAACCGAATGCATCCGATTGCATATCGTAAATGGTGTCGCGAAGGGATTCTCCCGGACTGCGTAACAGGTCTTGGGTCAACGGCGTGCGTTTGCGCGGCTGCGTCAGCCGTTTCCGCCACAGCATGACCACGGCTATAGCGGAAAAAAAACTGCCAAAATAGATCGCCATCGGCACCAAGAACATACGCGCCTGCCTCCTCCATAATCCACTTTACGGCGTGAGCGTAGCAGAGCGCCGGTTTATCGGGCAGCCAAATAGGATGCTTTCATGCACCTTCAACCCAAGTCAACACACCCGCCGCCCGCGGTCGTAACGACTACGCCTGGCGATTCATTCCATCATGGCGACAAACATCAAGACAGCATCATGATGAAATCACCCTACTTGGCTTGAATTACTGCAAGTCAGGTGATAAACCGTTTGGGGCAAGGTAATCCAAGCTCATCGCTTCATCGTCGTTATGATCGCTCCGTGATCGGCTGATAATGCCGCAGACCCTCGCCGGTATACATCTGGGTCGGCCGGAAGATGCGGTTGTAGCGTAACTGCTCGCGCCAATGGGCCAGCCAACCGGCGGAACGCGCCACTGCGAAGATCGAGGTGAATTGATCGGTGGGAAAACCCATCTCCGCATACAAGATACCGGAGTAGTAATCGACGTTGGGGTATACCCCTTTCTCCGCCAGCCGCGCCGAGGCCGCCTCTTCCAAGGCCAGCGCGGTATCGAACAAACGACTCATCTTGCCGCCGCGGTGCTCCGCCAGTTTCTCTACCAGGCGCTGCAAGATCACCGCGCGCGGGTCTTTCACTTTGTACTCGCGATGGCCCATGCCCCATATCTTTTCCTTGGCGGCCAGTTTGGCGTTCAACCAATCCCTTGCTTTATCGGGGGTACCGATCTCCTCCAGCATGTCCACCACCCGCTCGTTGGCTCCACCGTGCAAGGGTCCGAACAAGGTGCCGACGGCGGAGGCCACCACCGCGCTGGGCGTGGCCAGCGTCGAACCCGCCACCAGCGCGGCGAAGGTCGAGGCATTGATGGTGTGCTCGGCGTGCAACACCAGACAGGTGTCGAACATCTTGGCGATCAGCGGGTCCGGTTCGCGGCCGTTCATCATGTACAAAAAGTTTTGCGCGTAGGTGAGGTCGGTGCGCGGCGCGATGGGGTCGTAGCCGTTGCGAATGTGCTCCCACATCGCCACGAGGGTCGCCATGCGGGCGATGATCTTCACCGACATGCCGTGGATGTAGTCGAGGTCCTGCCAGGCATTGGGGCCGGTCAAACGCTCGGAACCGGGATAAAACATGCCCAAACTCGCCACCGCGGTCTGTAGCATCTCCATGGGATGGCCGGTGGCCGGCAGGCTTTTCATGATCGCGGCGATGTTGTATTTCACCCGGCGGTTAGTGCGCAACTCGGCGTAGAAGGCCGTCAGTTCCGCCTCGACCGGCAGTTGTCCGTCCAGCAAGAGCAGGGCCGTTTCTTCGAAGGTGCTGTGTTCCGCCAACTGTTCGATGGGATAACCGCGATAAGCGAGCACGCCCTTTTCGCCGTCGATGAAGGAAATATTGGATTTGGTGGCTGGCACGCCTTCCAGCCCGGGCACGTACTCGTTCATTACTCTACCAATCGAAAATGGAAACGCCGGTTTTTAGAATAACAAAAAACAGCAAGGGACGGACCTCTTACCGAAGCCCGCCCCTCGCTTGTCGACCGACCGGTTAAATCAGGCTGGAAACTTCACACCGAAAAGGACGAACCGCAACCGCAGGTGGTCTGCGCGTTGGGATTGCGAATCACAAATTGTTCACCCTGCAAACCCTCGGTGTAATCGATCTCGGCACCCACCAGGTATTGAAAGCTCATGGGGTCGATCAACAGGGTGACGCCGCACTGCTCCACGGCGGTATCGCCGTCATTGACGACCTCGTCGAAAGTGAATCCGTACTGGAAGCCGGAGCAACCGCCGCCGGAAATGAATACCCGCAGCTTCAGCGCGCTATTGCCCTCTTCGGCAATCAAAGCCTGCACCTTACGGGCGGCGGCCTCGGTAAAGACTAAGGGGGACTGTACTTCGAGAGCCTGTACGCTCATATCATTTCTCCACATTTAAAACCGGAATGGCTGGCATTATCGCTTTTCCTACCCGCCCTATCAACTTTATCGGTTCACCGCGCGGTTTTTTTCAATGCGCCTTGCCGGCGGGCGGGCGGTAAACGCCAACAGCAGTGAGACTTGTGTATACCCGCTTAGTCAACATGGTACTTGTCTTAGCCCGTCAGCTCCCGCCAGGAATAAACGGTCTCACTCCGATCCGGGGCCGGCGACTCGGTCAGCACTTCCACCACTACCCGGGTCGGCACGAAGGCCTCGGGCAGCACCAAGTCTCCCTCCGATTCATCGAAATACTTAAATTGAAAAAGATAGCCGTTGCTGTTCCGTCCGGCCAGTTTGTCCAATGAAAACTCCGATGGTGTCCGGCCCAACATGCCCTGAATCATGATTTTGGCCCGGCCTTTGGCTGGTTTGGCATCCGCGCCCATTTGCGCCAGCACCAGTTTGTAACTGTAACCGCGGTTTCCGCCATTGGCCTTGAGCTGCAAGCTCTGCACGCGCACGCCGGAGGTGGCGTTGGCGGGGGCGACGATGGTTCGATAAAAAGCCACTTCCTCCTTGAGTTCGAGAACCTGCTTCTGCAACGCCAACAGATGAGCATCGACCTCGGCGTAAGCCTGACGGTCGATGTCCCTGGCCTGCCCCATGGTGACCGTTTGCTGGCGCAATAACTCGTTGGCCTCTCGCAGGGATTGGATGGTACCGAGCAATTCGGTACGCATGCGTCCTGCCTCGCCGCTGTCGAAGCCGGCGCGATAACGGCCATAATCGAACACGCCCCACAACACCAGCGGCAGACCCAACACCAGCGCGGCTACGATCAGCCGTTTGCGCCACGGCCGATGCACCTTCACTACCCATTGCCGAGCGTTACGAAACATCACGTAGGATTGAGTGGCGGGGAGCCCTCACCGCCAGGGCGGCAAGGACCTGCACGGGGACCCGCGCCGTTTCACGGCAACAGGGCGATCCCCGTCAACCCCGCGGTCTCCTCCAGACCAAACAGGATATTCATATTTTGTACCGCCTGACCGGCGGCGCCTTTAACCAGGTTATCGATCACCGACAACACCACCACCATATCACCGCCCTGCGGCCGGTGCACGGAGATACGGCACAGATTGGCGCCGCGCACACTGCGGGTTTCCGGATGGGTGCCGGCGGGCATGACATCGACGAAAGGCTCATCGACATAACGCTCCGCAAACAGGGCCTGTAAATCGACTTCGCGGGTCAAACGGCCGTAAAGCGTGGCGTGGATGCCACGAATCATGGGGGCGAGATGAGGCACAAAGGTCAAGCCCACCTCGCCGCCGCCGACCTGGCCGAGGTTTTGCCGGATCTCCGGCCAGTGACGGTGTCCCGGCACCCCATAGGCCTTGAAGCTGTCACCGGCCTCGCACAGCAAGCTACCGACGCTGGCCTTGCGCCCGGCGCCGCTCACCCCGGATTTGGCGTCGGAGATGAGGTGTGCAGTGTCGACCACCCCCGCCTCGACCAAGGGCAAAAAGCCCAAGGTCACCGCCGTGGGATAACAACCCGGATTGGCCACCAGCCGCGCAACGCGCAACGCGGCCCGGTTCAGCTCCGGCAGGCCGTACACCGCCTCGCTGAGCAAATCAGGGCAGGCGTGGGGACTGCCGTACCATTGTTCCCACAGCGCCGGATCGGTGAGACGAAAATCCGCAGCGAGGTCGATGACCCGCACCCCCGCCTCCAGCAGCCCGCGGGCCATGGTCATGGCCGTGCCGTTGGGCGTGGCGAAAAACACCACGTCGCAATCACGCAACACCGCCGGGTCGGGTTCGGAAAATGCCAGCGTCACGTGGCCACGCAGATTGGGAAACATCTCGCTGACCGCCATGCCCGCCTCGGAGCGCGAGGTGATGACCGTCAACGCCACCTGCGGATGGCCGGCCAGCAAACGCAGCAACTCGACGCCCGTGTAACCGGTGCCCCCCACGATGCCTGCTTTGATCATTCTCAACTGCCTCGCTGGTCATTGAATCTCACAGAAGATGATAAGGACCGCGGTCGCAAAGCGAAAGCGCGAATATCAGGGCCGCGTGCCACCGGGTTGACCCGCGGTCACGGACAGCGGATGAAACACCCTGACGATATAGGCGACGATGGCGTCGATGTCCTGATCCGGCAACACCTGCTTCCACGCTGACATGGGCGTACCCGGTACACCCTCGCGTATCGCCTCTTTGATTTGCGCTCGCCTCATACCCTTCATGGCCGCGGCATCAGTGAGGTCGCGGGGATGAGGTTCGAGAAAGCGTCCTATCCAATTGCGCCCCGTGCCGTCCGCCGCGTGACAAAAGGCGCAATTGGCCTGAAACAGTTGCGCGCCGCGCCGCTCCTGCGCCGTGGCCTTTTCCAGCCTGGGCGGCCGGTCGTGTCTGGCATAGGGAGTCGCCCCGCTCATTGCGTCGAGTTTTTTATCCGGCGCGGCGTCCGGGCGGTAACCGCCGCGCGGAAACGACACCGAACGCGGATCCCACACCACGCCTTCGTCGTTGACGCGCGCGCGGTCGTGACAACTGATGCAGCTCGACATGAATAAACGTTTGCCCGCCTGCTGGGCTGGGGTCAATTTTTCCCACGGTGTGTCCAAGGCGATCTCGCCCAAGGCGAAGGGAAAGGCCGCCGCGTAACGCCGATGATTAGGCCAGCCGTTTTCCACGGTGTGATAGGCGGTGTTGATACCGCGCCGCAAAATGAACGTGGCGCGGACAAACTCCACTACGGCCACAATGTCTTCCTCGCTCAACAGCGTCGAGAAACTTTTCATGGCCGTGCCGGAACGGCCGTCGCGCACGGCGGCGATCATTTTTTCCCGGCTCAGTTTGACGGGATCGCTCTTGGTGAAATCACGCGGCGGGGGCGACAGATAGCTGGCGGCCAAAGTCTTGGCGTCGCCGTTGTAACCGTGACAGAAATAACAGCGCTCGTTATAAACCTGCTTGCCGCGGGCGATCCGCGCGGTGCCGGCGCCTAGGGCACGTTCAGTTTTTTTTTATCCGCCTGGGGCGCGGCGGCGGGGTACACGAAGGCGGTGAACACGTATTCCGCCACATTGGCGATTTCCTGCTCGCTGAGCACCTTACCCCAGGCCGGCATCACCGTGCCGCGCAGACCGTCGCGCACCGCACTAAACAGGGCGGGCCGGTTCAGCCGCGCCCGCGCATCGGTTTCGAGAAAATTACGCGGCTTGGGATTGATGAATTTAGAGCGCGGCCCTTTGCCGTCACCTTGCTTGCCGTGGCAGGTGAAGCAATTGTGCTCATAAAATTCCTGGCCCCAACCGGTGTTGCCGCGCAAACCGTTGGGAAACGGCTGCGCCATATCGGCTTTGACCTGCTGCGCATGCTCGGGCGGGAGGGCGGATTCTTTCAAAAAGAAAGTGGCGCGCACATAGTCCACCACCGTCTCTATTTCACCGGCAGAGAGCCGTTTGCTGAACGACATCATCGCCGTGCCGGGCCGGCCAAAGGTCACCGAGGTGATCATGCGCTCGCGGCTCAATTCCTCCCGGGTCGCCGGCGAGGTGAAATCCCGCGGCGCCGGATTGAGACTGGACTGGGTCCACATCGCGCCGCTGCCTTTGTCACCGTGGCACACCGCGCAATTGCGCACGTACAGCTGCTCCCCCAACACCAGTTTGGCGGGACGCGCCTCAGCCTTGCCGGCGCGGTCACTCATGAAGCTGGCGCGAATGTGATCGGCCACCGCGGTGATCTCCTCCTCCGACAGCCGCTGGCTGAAGCCCACCATAGCGGTGCCGGGCCGGCCGTGGGTGATCGAATTGATCATGCGTTCGCGGCTCAACTCCTGACGGGCTCGCGCGGTAGTAAAGTCGCGCGGCGGCGTGGTCAAACCCCGCCGCACACGGGTGTTGCCGTCGCCTTGATCACCGTGGCAGACCTGACAATGTTCGACATACAACGCCGCGCCGTCCACCGCCGCGAAGGCGGGGATGGCGATCAGCGCAGTCAAGGCTGTCAGGACGGCGAGGGCCGCGGCGTGCATATTCATCGTGAGATTGTCGGACGTTCCGCTGAAGTTAATACATTTGTATATGAGCCGGACCGCGCGCCGCGGTTCCGCGCCGGGACCGCGTCCACACGGTGGGCGGCATCATTGTGGCGCAATTAAATGAATTGCGCTACTCTTGGGCCAGTCATAACTAGACTGCCGTTACCGGCCAAAATTAAAGCGGAAAGGTTCTGCACGCAGTGACATACCCAGCACAGCACAGCGCGCCGGCGCGTTCAGAGCACCACATCCCGTCACCCAGGCGTTTCGTGGTCGCCGCAGGCCTCATCGCCGTCCTATTACTCGGCGACTACGCCTTGGCCGGCACCTTGCTAGGCACTAAGCACGACTTCACCGGACTCAACCAGCGCGCTGGCGTAGTAGCCATGCCCGGGGTAGCCTTCTCTGATTACGGCAATTCCTGCGTCTATTGCCATCTGCCTCCGGAACGGCCCGAACAGGACAGCGCCGGGCAAGGCGGCAATCCGGGCTGGAACCGCTTCGTGCCCGCCACCGGCGCTTACGACACTTATGATACCCGCACCCTCGACAACAAAGTGCGCACTCCCAGCCCCATCAGTTTGCTATGCCTGTCCTGTCACGACGGCACCATGGGCGTGGACATGACAGTGTTCAAACCCGACGGCTGGCAGAGCAGCAAAGACGCGGCCCTGCATCTGCGCCTCAACGGCGCCGACGACTTGATGAGCTGCGGCAAATGCCACAACGGCCGGGTGGCGCACAGCATCGCCATCAAACACATCGGCACCGATCTCACCAACGATCACGCGATTTCTATGACTTATGCCGGGCTCAACAACAACGATCAAGACTTCCGCACACCCGACAGTCCCTACGGCTTCGACAACGGCATCAAGCTCTATGACGGCAAAGTGGAATGCGCCACCTGCCACAACGTCCACGATCCCGACGTGAAGTTACTACTGCGCACCCGCGCCGATCGCCTGTGTGAAACATGCCATATCAAATAAAGCCGGCCCTGCTCGCGTTATGCGTGCTGGGCCTATTGGCCGGCTGCGCCAGCACCCCACCCGCCCCCCGGCTTGAGCCGCCGGTTTATCCGCCGGCGCCCGACGTGGCGCGTTTCATCTACGAACGCACTCTGCGCATCAATGAAGATGTCGAGCAACTCAGCGGCTTCGCCCGCTGGCGCGAACTGGCCACCGGCCGCGGCGAGGATGTCAAAGGCCTGGTCAAACCCTATGGCGTCGCCGCCCGCGGCGGACGGGTCTATGTCACCGACACCGCCCAGCGGGCGGTGTTGTTGTTCGACATCGCTGGCAAACGTTTCCTCCAGTTCGGTCAAACCGAGCCGGGGCGGTTGCAAAAACCCATCGGCATCGCCTTGTCGCCCGATAACGAAGTCTACGTCGCCGACGTCAGCGCGCGGCGGGTGCAGGTCTACGGCACGGACGGCAAACACCACCGCACCCTCGGCAGTGACGCCGAATTGCGCCGGCCCTCGGGGGTCGCCCTCAGTCCGGACGGCCAACGTCTTTATGTGGTGGATGTGGGCGGGGTGGATAGCGAGCAACATCACGTACAGGTGTTCGATCCGCGCAGCGGGGCCTTGCTGCAAACCATCGGCGCGCGCGGCACCGGCGACGGCCAATTCAATTTGCCGGTGCAGGCCGCCACCGCCCCGGACGGCAGTCTCTACGTGGTGGACGGCGGCAATTTCCGGGTACAAGCTTTCGCGCCGGACGGCAGCTTCCGTCTCGCCTTCGGCGAGGTGGGGCGTTTTCCCGGCCAATTCGCCCGACCCAAGGGCATCGCCACCGATGGTGAGGGCACCGTTTACGTGGCCGACGCCGCGTTCGGCAACGTTCAGCTCTTCAACCCGCAAGGCCAAGTTCTGATGTACATCGGCAACCGGGACGACAGCAGCAAGCCGGGCAAGTTTTATCTGCCGGCCGGGGTCGCGGTGGATGAAACGGGGCGGGTGTATTTAGCCGATCAATATTTTCGCAAAATCGACATCTTCCGGCCGGTGGGTCGCGCGCCGGACGATTGGACAAGTTCGGCACAGGCCGCGCCGGCGCCGTAAGGTATTCCGGCTGAGCACGGGGAAGATACCCACTGCCCTGCATACTTATCCATCGCATCAACCCTGCGGCTAGCCACGGCGCATCTCGAAACTAAACCTGCAAACCCCAGGGCGGGTTCTGCAACCAGCGCAATAATTCCTCGGGCGTCACCGGCCGGCTGATGAAATAACCCTGTACCACATCACAGCCCAGCGCGGCCAGCATGTCGTAGGTCTTTTTATCCTCCACCCCTTCCGCCACCACCCGCATGCCGATGTTGTGGGCTAGATCGATGGTGGAACGCACGATCACCGCGTCATTGTCGTCGCTGCCCATCCCCATCACGAAAGACTTGTCGATCTTCAACTCCGCCACCGGCAATTGCTTGAGATAGGCCAGTGACGAATAGCCGGTGCCAAAATCGTCGATCGAGAAACGGATGCCCATCGCGCCGAGGGTGTGCAATATCTCCGCGGCCCGACCCGGGTCCACCATCATGGCGGTCTCGGTAATTTCAAAACGCAACCTCGACAATTGCGTGATGTGATAACTGCGCAACAGCGCGCCGACCTCGTCGGGGAAGACATTGTCTTGCAGATTGCGCGCCGACAGATTCACCGCCATGCTCAAATCGATCCCCATCTGCAACCAATCCGTGTGTTGAGTCAGTGCTTTTTCCAACACCCACAAGGTCACCTGCCGGATCAAACCCGCCTGCTCGGCAAGTGGAATAAAGTCATCGGGGTACATCAAGCCATGTTGCGGATGCTGCCAGCGCACCAAGGCTTCCACACCGCTGACCCGTCCGGTCTGCATGTTGACCTTGGGTTGATAGTAGAGAATCAACTGGTTCTGATCGATGGCGGAGCGTAAATCACCCATCAAAGACAGATTGCGCAGGCTGTGCTGATCCTTCGATGGGTCATACAGAGCAAAACCGGTCTTGCCGCGCTTGGCCTCGTACATCGCCACGTCGGCACGCTTCATCAGGGCCGTGCCGTCGCGGCCGTGCTCGGGCAACAGCGCAATGCCTAAACTGCCACCGACGTGGAAAGACTGGCCTTCCAGATCGAAAGGCTGATCGAGCGCGCTCAATATTTTCTTGGCGATGCGGGTGGTATCCATTAAGTCCGCGGTAGGTAGCAACACCGCGAATTCATCACCGCCGAGGCGCGCCACGGTGTCGGATTCACGCAGCACGCCTCGCACCCGCGCCGCCACCTGCTTTAAAATCAAATCGCCGTTATGGTGGCCGAGGGTGTCGTTGATCTCCTTGAAGTGGTCGAGATCCATAATAATCAAGGCCAGGGGTGTTTTATCGCGGATCGCGTTCAGGATCGCCTGATGCAGGCGATCGGAGAGCAGGGAACGGTTGGGCAAATCGGTCAAGGCGTCGTGCAGCGCCTGATATTCGATGGCGGCCATCTGCTCTTTGCGTTCGGTAATGTCGCGGATGATGCCGATGAAATAACGCCGGCCGCGCACCCACATTTCACTCACCGCCATGTCCATGGGAAAGATGCCGCCGCCTTTGCGCTGGCCCATCACTTCGCGGCCCACGCCGAGGATACGCGGCTCACCGTTTTCGATGTATTGGAGCAGAAAGCGCTCGTACTCGCCGCGATATGGTTCCGGCATCAACATCTTGATGTTATGGCCAAGCAATTCCTCGGGGCTGCAGGCGAACACATTGCGCACCGCCTGATTGGCGGATTCAATCGTGCCTTCTTCATCGAAGGTGATGATGGCGTCCAGCACATTGTCCATGACGGCGCGGATTCGCACCTCGCTGGCCACCAACTGGTCCTGCATGCGGTTGAAGACCTCGGATACCTCGCCCAATTCATCACGGCGCCCGACCGGCAGCTTGGCGTTACGGTCGCCCTCGCCCACCCGCTTGATCGCATCACGCAAGTGGGCGATCGGTCCCAGCACGCTGACCCGTAAAGCCACCCACATCGCCAGACCCAGCAGGAACACCAGACCGGCCGACATCACCCACACCCGATAACGCATGGCGTCGATGCGGTTTTCCGCCCCGACGGTGGACAAGGCCAGCTTCAAAACGCCGCGCAGGGGTTCATCCTCATAACCATGGCAGGCGACACATTCCCCGCGCCGTTCAATGGGCATATACAAGGACATCTGGCCCGGCGTCGTCCAATCCACGGACAACACCCCTCCCAAGGCCTGCTTGAAGGCCGGTCTCTGCACGTCCGCGCGATGGCGGGATAACGAAGGCTCCCGCTGAAAGCGCGGCTGGCCCAGATATTCATTCACGGCATTGACCGTGGACAGATCGGTGAAGGCTTCCGCGCCGTCGCGGCGCAACACTTCGATATCGACGATGCCGGCCTCACCATGCATGCGGTCCAGCCAGGAACGGGCCAGCGTACCCTGACCATTCAGCATCAAGGTCTGCAAACTACCCAGTAAGGTGCCGGCGTGCAATTTGGCCTGGCGCACCTCTTCGGCGCGCATGGTATCGGTGACTTGGCGCTCCAGCCACATGCCCGCCAACAAGACCAGCAGGGACAATACCGCCGAGATCACCAAGGCCAAACGAATGCTAAGACTCCTCACGGCCACGCCACCCTCATTGTCATGGGGGCAAGTGCCGACCGGCCTCGCCTAGAGCAAGGAACAGGAACCGCTTTCAGAGCGGGAAAATGATGATGTACATCCAATGTATCTGGCATACGTCTTTCTGCGGAACCGGCATTAGCCCCACAGGGTTATCGGCAGCAATGTACGGAACTGGACTAAAAACCCAGAAAAAACCCCAGGCTAGCGTCGGTTAGAGGTCGGTGAGATAGAGAGATGATGAGGCTCTATAAACCGTTAAGCCTGGCCACGCCACCAAAACTACCTACCCACACACTGCCGTCCTGGGCATGGGCCATGGAAAAGACATTATCCGCGAACAAGCCGTCACGGGTCGTCAGCACGGTAAAAGCCTTACCATCGTCATTGAGACGGGCCAACCCCCGGCTGGTGCCGGCCCACAGCCGGCCGTCCGGTCCCTTGTACAACATGAAGATGTGATTGGCGGGCAGGCCGTCCTGAGTGGTGAAGTTACGCCAGCTTTTTCCGTCGAAACGCGCCAGACCGCCGCCCCAGGTACCGCACCACACCACCCCGTCGTCGGTCACCGCCAGGGAAATGATGTAATTGGGATTGTAGGCCACGTTGACGTCCTGCAATCCCTGTTCGACTTTTTGCTGGGCATGGTGCGACGAGGCCTGGCCGGGGTCACTGGTGAATTGGATGGCATCCTTGACCTGCTCGTAGGGCGCGCCTAAACCGTCGGCGTGTTGCCAATGTTGCCACTTGCCGTTCTGGTAGCGGGCCAAGCCATATTCGGTGGCGAACCACATCTCGCCGTTCTTGCCTTCATCCAGGGCATAGACCCAAGGGTTGGGCAGGCCGCCTCCGGTGTTCTCGACGGTAAAGGTTTCCCATTGAGCGGGGTCTTCGAAGACCCCGCCGCGCACCCGGTTGGCGCCGGACCAGGTGGCGATCCACACGTCGCCGTTACGCACTTGCTGGACGTCGTAGACAAACTGGTCGGCCAAACCGTCGGGAATATTGTAGTTGCGCCAAGTATCTTTGGCCGGATCGTATAGCGACAGGCCGCCACCGTAGGTGCCTACCACCATGCGCTGGCCGACCCGGCTGACGTGGAAGATTCCGTTGGATAGCAGGCCGTCCAGCTGATTGTCGAATAGCTTGTATTTATCCGCCGCGACATCGTAGCGGATCACCCCGCCCGAGGTGCCGATCCACACCACGCCGCCGTCGGCGTAAATACTCTTCACATTGCGGTTGCCGACCCGAAAGTGGGCGAATTTACTATCACCGGCGGACCCGGCGGCGCCCGCCACCGCGGGGTGATTGGCCGGCAGGGCGCCAGCGGGCGCGGCAGGATTCTGCGACGCGGCCGCCGCATTGGCATTCAAACCGTCTGCATTGCGCTGGGTGCCGAATTGGTAGGCCGCCACCAGCGCACCGCTCGCGGCAATCAAACCGATAGCGATACCTTGAAAACCGATCTTCACTTTTTGCTCACCTCGTTAGCGCTGGCGGGACCGATGCGCGACACCCCTCGGCGGGTACCGACCCAGGCCTCACCATTCGGCGCCACCGCCACCGCGTAAACGCTGTCGGCGAACAAGCCGTCGCCGCGCCGCAAGGTCTGCCAGTTTTTACCGTCGAAACGGGACACGCCCTGATTGGTACCGAACCACATCGCACCGTCCGGCGCCTGGGCGACACTGAAGACGATATTACCCGCCAAGCCGTCTTGCGTGGTGTAATTTTTCCAGACCTTGCCGTCGTAGCGACTAACCCCGCCGCCCCAGGTGCCGGCCCACACGGCATTGTCCGCCGCCACCTTTATCGAAAAGACGTAATTGGGGTTATAACTGGGCTCGCCGTCCGCCAGCACACTCAAGTCATGCCGGGAGCGGGTGCCGAGGCCGGTATTCAGGCTGATAGGCAGATTGTCGGTGTTGGCCGCGCCCAAGCCGTCGGCATGGGTCCAGCTCCGCCATTGCTGACCGTCGAACATCGACACGCCGCCCTCGGTGCCGAACCATACCCGCTGTTGGGCGTCCACCGCAGCGCCGTAGACCCACTCATTGACCAGCTCTTTGACATAGGTGGTGAACTTGCCGCCCGCCACGTCCAGCCGGTTGACCCCGGCCCAGGTACCGATCCACACCGTGCCACCCGGCTGCTCGGCGAAAGAATACACCCAGTAATCGGCCAAGCCGTGCATGGGAAAATAGGTCTGCCACTGGCCGTCGCGGTAACGGGTCACCCCGCCGCCGTTGGTGCCGAACCATTTATTTCCCTGGCTATCCACCAGGATCGCGAACACATATTCATTGGCGAGACCTTCCTTGCGGGTGAAAGTCTGGCGCGGATCGCGGCTGGCCAAATCGACTTCATGCACCCCTACCGAAGTGCCGACCCACATACTCTTGGCGGCGGCATCGACAGCAAGAGAGCGGACGTAGACCTCGTCGCCCACCCCGAAGGATTCCAACACCTCGAACGGAGCGGCTTGGGCGAGGGCGGGTTTCGCCGCCAACTCGCCGTTTTTTTCCGAGGAACTGCAGCCGCCACTGAGCAATACGCTCAATAGGGCCAGTATCCACCGCCTGCCGAAACTGTTTTTCACCGCAGCGTTCTTAAATGAGAAATGACATCCAGGATGTCGTTTTCACTGAGCAAACCTTGATAAGCCGGCATCATGCCTTTGCCGCGGGAAATGGCCTTGATCAAATCCAGGTCCGATTGCATCAGCCGCTCGCGGCGAGAGAAATCGGGCACGCCGGGCATGACCGGCGCGCCGTGCTGACCGTGACAATTCGCGCAATGCTGGTTATACAAGGCCGCGCCGTTCTTGGGATCCGCCGCCTGCGCGGCAGCGGCCCACCCACCGGCACACAAGGCCATCGCCACGGCCGTAATTGCCCTGCTGCGCGCATTGCGAAATAAGGTGTTCATTATTGTCATCCTCATGGTTATCGCCCTAGTGACGCCGCGGCGGTGCGGAATAGTAACAAGCGGCGCCAGAACTGAGAAGTTGCAATCACGCAAAGACGGCCACGGCACATCACTGCTTACCGCTTAAATCACGAATGCGGGGACAAGGTAGCCAAACCCGAGGTATCGCCGCGATACGCCGCTTCCAACGCGCGTATCACCTTGGGATCATCCCATTCCGCCAGGCCGACCACCCGCCCCAACAACCGCCCCTCGGGGCTGATGAAAAACGTGTAGGGATAGGCTGTGATGCCCAGCACGTCATCCGCCGCCTTCAAGGCCGGGTCCAACCAATTGGGATAGCTCACGCCCTTGTCGATGAGGTATTCGCGCACCACATGCGCGTCTTCATCCAAGGCCACGCCTAGCACTTCGAAACGCCGGGCATCCAAAGTCTGGCTCAAGCGCTGCAAACTCGGCAGTTCTTTGCGACAGGGGCCGCACCAAGTCGCCCAGATATTCAGCACCACCAGCTTGCCGCGCGCCGCCGCCAAGGGCAACACTTCACCGTCCAGACTCGTTACCTTGAGGGACGGAAAAGGCTCGCCGAGCACCACCTTATCGGTGGGCGCCACCGTCTTGCCACAGCCCGCCAGCATCAGCAGGACCACAACCCAGGCCACGCTCGGCGTGTGGATATCCATCCTGATCATAGGTCATCGCTCCGCGGGGTGGAGGCCACCGGCCGCGCTGCCATTCAAGGTACAACCGAATCGATCACCACATTAATACCGCTGCTACCCACCTGCACGGCATTGACCACGCCCTCCAGGTCGCCGGACTGCGGCATGGCGTTACCGCTCTTGGAGATACGGGCGCCCACCACGACTTCGGTGTAGCCGGACAACCGCGCCATCGGCGTCACGGCCTGCGAATCGTTCAAGTTGAATTGCAGCGGCAAGTCCTTTACCTGCACCCGCACGATGGCCAGCGGCATACGCGGTCCTTGCACGGCGCGGGCGAACACGAACACGGTATCGGTGGGCGCGGCGCGTCCCGCCAATTCCGGTTTGAGGCGCACGGTACCTTGAATCTCGGCCTGCGCCGCCGGTGTGGCGGCCGCCGCGGTCCCGCCTTGTCCACCCTTGGCACGGGCCTCGGCGATATTATTGGTCATGGCCTGGGCCTCTTGCGAACCGGGCGGCAACTGCCCCAACAAGTGTTCCCAATGACCGATGGCGGTATTGAAATCCCCACGATCGAAGGCCGAGGTACCTGCTAGCCACAAACCTTTTTGATTATTGGGATCGATGCTCAAGGCACGGGCGATCAACTCGGCGGGTTTGCCTTCCAGGGTTTCGCCGCTGGACATGGCCAGCACGTCGGCGTAATCCACCAGCAGATCCGGGTTATCGGGCTGCAAGGCCACCGCCTTCTCCAGCGCGGCCACCGCATCGCCGTAGCGCCCCAGGGCGCCGTAGGAACGACCCAACATCAGCCAGCCTTCGGTATCGTTGGGATTGGTTTCCATGCGTTCGGCCAGCTTCGCGACCATACCCTGAATCTGATCCATGGTGATCTCATGGCTGGGCTGCTCGCCGCCATTGCCGTTCACCGCCACCGGTGCGATCTTTTCCGGCGAAATCGCATTCGGCGTGCCTTGAATAAGATAAATCAGCACTGCGAGCAAAGGCACGAACAAGGCCACGGCTATCGCCGCGCCGCGTCCCGCGCCTTTATCATCGATTACCGCTTGCGGCGCGGGCTGCTGCGCGACATCGTCCAATAAACGCCGCTCCAACTCTACACGGCCGTGCTCGAATTGTTCCTGGCTTACGGTGCCGGCATTGAGATCGGCTTCCAGTTCGGCGAGCTGATCTTTGTAAATTTCCAGATTGGAACGGTCGCGCTGCACGCCTTTACGGCTGTGCTGGCGCCACAACGAAGGGACGATGAACAACAACGCCGCGGCAAGCAACAGCGCCGCGACCACGGAAAAAATCATCATGCGTGTTTATCCCCTGACTCTTTATTCAACAGGCTGTGCACCCGTGTCAATTCTTCCGGCGACAAGCTGGCCTCGGTCACGGTCTTGCGGCGCCGCTTGAGGTTGAAGAACAACACCCCCGCGCCCAGCACGAACAATACCAGCGGACCTAACCACACCAGGGTCGTGACGCCGGAGAAGGGAGGCTTATACAAAATGAACTCGCCATAACGGTCGACCAGAAATTCCTTCACTTCCTGATCGCTCATCCCTTGATTCATGAGCGCCATGATCTTATTGCGCATATCGATGGCAAAATCGGAGTGGGAGTCGGCCAAGGACTGACCTTGACAGACCAGACAGCGCAATTCCCCGGAGAGCTTCATCACCCGCTCTTGCATGACCGCATCGCCCATTACCGGTGCGGCTTCTTTCGCCACGCAGGCCAGGGTGCCGCTGACCAGCAGCAGCCAAACCAATATCAGCCGCTTCATCCTTTGAGCTTCCTTACAATGGGGAGAATTTCATCGGTCAAGACTTCCGGAGTAATGGGACCGATGTGTTTGTGGCGGATCACGCCTTCGCGATCGATCACATAAGTCTCCGGTACGCCGTAGACACCGTAATCGATACCCACTTGCCCGGCGTGATCATAGGCGCTCGCCACATAGGGATTGCCGAACTGCTGCAACCAGCGCACGCCGTCTTCCCGCGCGTCTTTGTAATTGAGACCGTAAATGGGCACTTCGCCGGTTCGGGCCAACTGCATTAATACCGGATGTTCCTGGCGACAGGACACGCACCACGAGGCCCACACATTGAACAACCACACGTGGCCGCGCAACTCGGCGGGCGCGAAGGTTTTGTCCGGCTCATGCAATTGAGGCAGCGAAAACACCGGCGCCGGTTTGTCGAGTAACGGCGAGGGAATCTCGCTGGGTTTGAGTTTGAGCCCGATGTACAAAAACACCGCCAACAAAACAAATACTCCGAGCGGGACTAAAAAACGACCCATCAGGATTTCACCTCCGAACCGTGCAACATCCCGCCGGCCGGGGCCGGCACGTCGGAGACATTAGCTTCACCCTCACCCGCCTCGGCCATCTGGCGTTGCTTGCGTGCCAGGACGCGGTAACGGCGATCGCTGATGGCCAGCAAACCACCCAAGGCCATCAAGCCGCAGCCGGTCCAAATCCAGCTGATCAACGGCTTGTAATAAACCCGGACACTCCAAGCGCCGTTGCCCACCGGCTCGCCCAAGGCCACGAACAAGTGGCGGAAAAAGCCGCTGTCGATGGCCGCTTCCGTCATCGGGTTTTGTTGCACGCGATAAACGCGCTTCTCGGGATGGAGCTGCATGAGCGGCTTCTCACCTTTGAACACCGTGACCAGGCCGCGCTGAGCATCGTAGTTGGCGCCTTTGGCGTTGATCACGCCGTCGAAACGGAAGGTGTAACCTGACACCTCGATGGTGTCGCCGATCTCCATGCGCACGTCCTTCCCTTCCTCGTAACCGCTCACCCCCATCACGCCGAGAATGAACACCGCCACGCCGAAATGCGCCAGCTGCATGCCGAGATAACTGGTGGGCAGATTCACCAGACGCACCGGCCACGGCTTATCGCCGGGGGTCCGACTCAAGCGGTCACGCAAACTCATCACGACGGTGGCGACGATCCAGAACGCCATCAACGCGCCGAGACTGACCAGCCACGACCAGTGTCCCATCACGAAAGGCGTGATGATGGCCATGATGACCGCGACCGCGGCGGCCCAACGTATCCGCCGTCCTAATTCAGGCACGGTGGCCCGCTTCCATTTGGCGACAGGTCCCACGCCCATCAAAAACACCACGGCGGTCATGATGGGAATAAATACGGCGTTGAAATACGGCGCGCCCACCGAGATCTTATTGGTCGGCGCGATGATGCCGAGGGCCGCCATGGCGTCCACCACCAGCGGCGCCAAGGTGCCGATCAACACCGTGCCGGCGGCGACGACGAACAGCACGTTATTGGCCAGCAGCATAGTCTCGCGCGACAGCACATCGAACCGCCCGCCCAAACCGACCTTGGGCGCGCGCCACGCGAACAGCGCCAGCGAACCCCCGACCACCGTCACCAGAAACACCAAAATGAATAGGCCGCGTTCGGGATCGCTGGCGAAGGAGTGCACCGAGGTCAGCACGCCGGAACGGACGAGGAAGGTGCCGAGCAGGCTCAGCGAAAACGCCGTGATGGCGAGCAACACGGTCCAGCTTTTGAAGCTGCCGCGTTTTTCAGTGACGGCGAGCGAATGGATCAGCGCCGTGCCCACCAGCCAAGGCATGAACGAGGCGTTCTCCACAGGATCCCAAAACCACCAGCCACCCCAGCCCAGTTCGTAATAAGCCCACCAGCTGCCGAGGGCGATGCCGCAGGTCAGGAACATCCAGGCCACCGTGGTCCACGGCCGCGACCAGCGCGCCCAAGTGGCGTCGAGCTTGCCACCCAACAGCGCGGCGATGGCAAAGGCGAAGGCCACCGAGAAACCGACATAACCCATGTACAACATGGGCGGATGGATGATCAAACCGAAGTCTTGCAATAGTGGATTCAAATCCCGGCCGTCGAGTGCGGCGGGCAACAAACGAGTGAAGGGATTGGAGGTAAACAAAGTGAAGGAAATGAAACCCACCGCCACCAGCCCCATCACGCCCAATACCCGGGCCGCCATTTCATCGGGCAAATGACGGCTGAACACGCTGACCGCCAACATCCAGCCCGTGAGCATGAATATCCACAGCAGCAAGGACCCCTCATGACCACCCCACACCCCGGCGATGCGGTATTGCAGCGGCAGCGCCGAATTGGACTGCGTCGCCACATACAGTACGGAGAAATCATTTTGAATAAAGGAATAGGTGAGACAGGCAAAAGCGATGGCGATAAAGACGAACATGCCTTGTGCCAGCGGCCGAGCGAGAGCCATCCAGCGCGGTATTCCCCGTGCGGCGCCGATGATCGGCAAGCTGCCCTGCACCAAAGCCATGCACAAAGCGATAATCAGCGCGATATGTCCAATCTCTGGCACCATCAGATGTCCCTCCCCCCGTTCGTATTGATAGGCGCCGTGGCGGCCGGCTGATCTTTTTTCGCCTGTTCCAAAGCCTTGGCCACTTCCGGCGGCATATAGGTCTCGTCGTGCTTGGCCAGCACTTCGTCCGCCATGAACACCCCATCATTGCTGATCTTGCCCAAGGCGACCGCGCCTTGGCCTTCTTTGAACAGATCAGGCAATATCCCCTTGAAAATCACATTGACGTTTTCGGCACGGTCGGTCAGCACGAAGCTCACGGTGAGACCGTCATTGCCGCGCTTGACGCTGCCCTCTTCCACCAAACCGCCCAGCCGAAAAGTACGCTCTTTAGGCGCGGCGCCCGCTACTAACTCGCTGGGGCTGTAAAACAATTGCAGATTGCTCTTCAAGGCATTGAGCACCAAGGCCGCCGCCACGCCCAGTCCCGCCAACCCCACCAGAATAAATGCCAGCCGCTTATGTCTGGGCTTCATTATTGCTTCACCTCCGCTTGCATCCGCATTCTACGACCCAAGCGTTGAACGATAGTTCGCTTACGGTGCACGACCATGACCACCTCCACCAGCAAAAACAAGGCGGTGACCCCAAAGGAACCCCATACGTAAAAGGCGTAGCCGCCCATGGCGAAGAACTCGCCCGCACTGCCCCAGTTCATGGTGATTTGCTCAACTCCGTCGCCACCCACTCGGTATCGCGCTCCGCTTCCAAAATCTCGCAACGCACCCGCGCCAGCACCACCGCGATGGTGTACATCCACATCGCCAAGCTCATCATCAGCATGGCGGTCAACATGGTGGTCTCCATCGATGTGCCGCTGCTCTTGATGGTGGCGCCTTGATGCAAAGTGTTCCACCATTCCACCGATTTATAAATGATGGGAACATTGATCACACCGATGATGGCCAGCAAACCGCTGGCGCGCGCGGCGCGGCGGGGATCGTCGATGGCCGCCTTCAGCGACATGAAGCCGATGTATAAAAATAGCAGGATCAATTCCGAAGTGAGCCGCGCGTCCCACACCCACCAGGCACCCCACATCGGCTTGCCCCACAGCGCGCCGGTCCACAAGGCGAGGAAGGTGAACAGGGCACCGGTGGGCGCCAGCGCCGTAGCCATCAGGGATGACAACCGGGTATTGAATACCAGCCCCATCCCGGCATAGGCCGCCATCACCACATAAATGAACATGGACATCCACGCAGCGGGGACGTGGATAAAGATGATCCGATAACCCTCGCCCTGCTTGTAATCGGTGGGGGCGACGAAAAACCCCAGATATAAACCGATGACCGTCAACACCACGGCCAGTACCGCGAAATAGGGGATGAGCTTGCCGGCCAGCGGATAAAATGTTGCCGGCGAAGAAAACTTAAACCAATTGATCTGCCGCACTGCCACCAAACCACCCTGCCCTTTATTCAAGTGATATCCGCAAGGCCCAACCGGCGGCCCACGGTGCGAACACCAGCGCCGGCACCAAGAACGCGCCCAACAATGACAAATGCGCCTGCGGTCCCAATCCCGTCACCTGCGCGTCCACCGCCCCCGCGCCGAAGATCAGCACCGGGATGTAGAGCGGCAACACCAGCAATGAGACCAGCACCCCGCCCCCGCGCAGACCCAGGGTAAGCGCCGCGCCCACCGCGCCGATCAGGCTCAGCACCGGGGTGCCCAAAATCAGCGACAGCACCAGCACCCATAACGCATCCGCCGACAGACCGTACTGTATCCCCAGCAACGGCGCGATCAGCACCAAGGGCAAGCCGCTCACCAGCCAGTGGGTCACGATCTTGCCCAACACCAGCACCGTCAGCGGCTGCGGCGCCAACACCAAGTGCTCCAAGGTGCCGTCGATGTAATCACCGGAAAACAAGCGCCCCAGCGATAACATGGATGCCAGCAGTGCCGCCACCCACACCACCCCCGGGCCCATCAGACGCAAGGTATCCATCTCCGGGCCCACCCCGAGGGGGAACAGGCTCACCACGATCACGAAAAAAAACAAGGTGGTCAGCACATCGGCGCGCCGGCGCATGGCCAAGGTCAGGTCGCGCATCACCACGCATCGCAGGGCTGCCCACATAAGGTCTTACCTCAGGCCCCCAAGTGGATATGCCGCGCGCGACGGGATGTAATCTCCACCTCCTGGTGAGTGGTCAACACCACCATACCGCCATTATCGAGATGTTCGCTTAACACAGTCTGAACACCCTCGACGGATTTGACATCCAGCGCACTAAAGGGCTCATCCAAAATCCATAATTTGCTATCGCCCAATAACAAGCGCGCCAAGGCCAGCCGCCGCCGCTGCCCCTGGGACAAGACCTTGCCCGGCAACTCGGCGCAGGCGGTCAGCTCCATGCGCCGCAAAGCGGCGAGGGCCCGTTCCTCGCTATCGGCATAACCCGCCAGTTGCCCCGTCACCCGCAGATTCTCAAAGGCGGTGAAATCATCCTTCACCCCATTGAGATGCCCTATATAAAGCATCTTGCGGTGGTAGTCGTCGCCCAGGCGGCGGATCTCGGCGCCGTCCCAGCGCACCTCTCCCGCGGCCGGCCAGGCCAAGCCGCACAAAGTACGCAATAACGTGGTCTTGCCGCTGCCGTTCTGCCCATGCACGTACAGCAGCTCGCCCACCTTCAGCGAAAAATTAAGTCCCTGAAACAGACGGCGTTCACCACGCTCACATGCGAGATCGACGACCTCCAACATTCCCGGCCGAGCCCCTGACTCAAAATAGCCGCTGAGTATAGCAAGCCGTCCGGTAACTGTCCTACCCTCGCACGCTAGCGGGAACGCGCCAGGCGAAAGCCGTTGGCGGCATCGTTCAACTGCGGCGCATAACTGCCGCGCACCGCCGAGCGGGCGAAGTCGGCGGGACTGTTCCAGCCCCCGCCGCGCAACATGCGCAGCCCGCAATCACCGCCCGACCACACCCCGCCGGTCGGCGGCGCGGCGACGTAATTCTCGTGCCAGCAATCTTGTACCCATTCCCACACATTGCCGTACATATCGTACAAACCCCAAGGATTAGGGGCGCCGCGACCCACCGGCCGAGTGCCCACATCCCCGCTCCGGCCGAACCAGGCGTAACGATCCAATCGACCGCTGTCATTTCCGAAAAACCACGGCGCGGCGCTGCCGGCGCGGGCCGCGTATTCCCACTCCGCTTCGGAAGGCAGGCGGTAACGCGGGGTGTTCTCGGCGCGGTTCAGCGCCTCGATGAAGGACTGCACCTCCAGCCAGGTCACTTGATCCACCGGCCGCTGCGGATTGGGGAAGGCGCTGGGGTTATAACCCATCACCGCCTGGAACTGGGCCTGGGTTACTTCATATTTACTGAGATAAAACGGCGCCACCTGCACCGTCCGCGCCGGCATCTCCTCGGCGGCGCCCTGGCCGGGCGCGCTGCCCATGGTGAAACTGCCGCCGGGAATCGCCACCAGTTCGATGCCGACACTATTAGTCACGCTCTGCGGCCGGCCGGCCTGCGCCTGCTCCTCGCGTTCACCACTCGCATCGCGTGCCGCGCCCGCCCACCACGCCGCCGCCCCCGCCAGCGCCACAACCGCCAGCACCGGCACGACCAGCAGCCAGCCTTGATTACGCTCCGTCATTCGCATCCCCGTTAGTTGATCGCCCGCGCCGCAACCGCGGCGCCTCCGCGCACCGCGCGATCGTCGCGCTTCAAAGGTGCGCCCGCCGGAACCGGCGGACAAAAGAATGGGGTATCATAACTCGCCATAATTTTTATAAGCCAGCGATCAAACATGACCATCAACCAGACCCCAGCGGATTTCGCGCAACTCAAGCAGCATCTCCAAGCCACCATCGTCGGCCAGAGCAAACTGGTGGAGCGCTTACTGATCGGCGTGCTGACCGAAGGCCATCTGCTGGTGGAGGGCGTGCCCGGCCTCGCCAAGACCACCGCGGTGCGCACCCTGGCCGGCGGCATGGCGCTGGGTTTTCAACGCATCCAATTCACGCCGGACATGATTCCCGGCGACATCACCGGCAGCGACATCTTCGTCCCCGCCGACGGCCATTTCCGCTTCGTGGCCGGCCCGCTGTTTCATGAAATCATCCTCGCCGACGAGATCAACCGCGCGCCGCCCAAGGTGCAAAGCGCGCTGCTGGAGGCCATGCAGGAACACCAAATCACCGTGGGCGGCACCACCCGCGCCCTGCCGTCGGTTTTCATGGTGATGGCCACCCAAAACCCCATCGAACAGGAAGGCACATATCCCTTGCCCGA